>JAFKFJ010000158.1 GCA_017307335.1 Alphaproteobacteria bacterium
GGCGGTCGGGGCTCTGCCCCAGCGGGTTCGGGCGTGCGGAGGCAGTCGGCGGTGAGGCGGTCGAGCCATGCGGCCGGCGGCGGATGGACGAACATGCTGCGCACGAAGACGCGCATCCGCGTCTCGCGCGAGGCCGGCCGGCGGCGGTGTGCACGCTGGCGCGACGCGACCGGGGGCGGATCCTCGCCCACGGAATTGTCGATCAGCACGAGCCCGGCGATCCGGGAATCGCCATGCGCATGCACGTAGGCGAGCGAATCCAGCACCCCGAGCGACCACCCCACCAGCAGCACCGGTTCAACACCGGTGGCGCGGATGAGTTCGGCGATGTCCTGCGCGCGGCGGTTCGGCTCATAGCCGTCGGCGGCCAGCTCGCTCTCGCCCTGCGCGCGCGGGTCGAATGCGATCACGCGGTAGTGCTTGGAAAAATCGGCAATCTGGGCGCCGAAGATCCAGGCCGGCATGGTCCAGCCCGGCACCAGCACAATGGTCGGCCCGCGGCCCTGCTCGATGTAGTGCAGGCGCACGCCGTCGCTGGTCGTAAACCACCGGTCGGCGGCCGCGGCGGGAGGGGCAGCGGAGCAGATCAGGGCCAACAGCAACGCGATTGCCGAAAGCCTGCGCATGCCGCCAACTGCCCGGCCGACTCCTGGCCTGTCAACGCATTTCGGAGGCAGCATGAACGAGCAGCCGGACGACACGGAGGAGGCCGCCGGCCCGCGCCGCGGCGCGCTGATCGCGCTCGTCGTGATCGCGGCGCTGGTCGCGGGCGGGCTGTGGCTTTCGCACACGCTGCGCGGCGTGGGCCAGGTGCAGGACTGCGTGATGGCCGGGCGCAGCAACTGCGCACCGGTGCAAGCGCAGTAGCGGCGGCTATTTCTTGTTGAGCTTGGCAGCGGCCTTCTCAATCGCGTCCTGCGCGGCCGCCAGCGCGTCGCACTCCTCCTTGAGGACGTTCATTTCCTTGAAGAGCGCGCCCTTGCCCTTCTCCACCGCCTCGAACGCCTTGCTGGCGGCCTTGTAGGACGGATCGTCCGGCTCCTCCTTCACCTTCGCCATCAGCGCCCGGCCCTTGTTGCCCTGTTCCTTGATCATTTCGGCCAGACCCGCGACGCTGCCCGCAACGTCCACGACCTTGTCGAACTGCTTGGTGAAGGTCTTCAGCAATTTCTCGTAGTCTTCGGCCATCAGCCCGCCCCCCCGCTTGCGACTCGCGCTTGCGACTCGCGCGCCATCATCGCGGCGCTTTGTTGCACCGGCAAGGGTTTACCTTTCGCTATAGAAAGCGGAGCGCCAGGAACCCGCCGATGATCCCCGCGGCGATCGCGGTCGTGACCAGCGCCAGCCGGCGCTCGATGAAGTCGCGCACCGCCGGGCCGAAGACGCGCAGCAGCGCGGCCAGGAGGAAGAAGCGCGCCCCGCGCGTCACGGCGCTCGCCGCCATGAACACGGCGAAGTCGAAATGCGCCGCGCCGGAGGCGATGGTGACGATCTTGTATGGGATCGGCGTCAGTCCCTTCACGAGAATGACCCACAGCCCCCACTCCGCGTAGGTCGCCTGAAACTGCGCGAACGCCGCCTGATACCCGTAGGCCGCGAGCAGCGGGGCCGCGAGCTGGTCGAACAGCGCGTAGCCGATCAGATAACCGAACGCGCCGCCCAGCACGCTGGCGACGGTCGCGATCAGCGCCAGCCGCCAGGCGGCGCGCGGGCGCGCCAGGATCATCGGGATCAGCAGAACGTCCGGCGGGATGGGAAAGAAGCTGGCCTCGGCGAAGGCGACGCCGGCGAGCCAGAGCGGTGCACGCGGACCGGCGGCAAGCGCAAGCACGCGAAAGTAGAGGCGCTGGAGCATGCCGCGCCATGCCACGCTGCGGCAGCCGGGGCAAC
>JAFKFJ010000159.1 GCA_017307335.1 Alphaproteobacteria bacterium
GCGGCGATCGGCGACCGGGCCTATGCCGCCGACCCCGACGTGGTGGCCTCGCTCGGGCAGGCGATGGCCGAGGGGCTGCTCGCGGCCGGGGTGCAGCCGGTGGGCAAGCACGCACCGGGGCACGGGCGTGCCACCGTTGAC
The DNA here is from genome assembly GCA_017307335.1 of Alphaproteobacteria bacterium. Lineage (GTDB taxonomy): Bacteria > Pseudomonadota > Alphaproteobacteria > Acetobacterales > Acetobacteraceae > JAFKFJ01. Next base: position 142 of record JAFKFJ010000159.1, read on the forward strand.
AGCCATCACGCGTTGCCCGTCATAGAGGCCGCTGACCTCGATGCCGATATCCTGCCCTTCGCCCGCAACGCGCACCTGCCCTGGATGCTGACCGCTCATATCCGCTACCTCGCCCTCGACTCCGAGCGGCCCGCGACGCTCTCGCCCGTCATCGTGGAGCGGGTGATCCGCGGGCGAATCGGCTTTGCCGGGGTGCTGGCCTCTGACGACCTCGCCATGCAGGCGCTCGCCGGCACGCCGGCCGCGCGGGCGCTGGGCGCGCTCGCGGCCGGCTGCGACATCGCGCTCTATTGTCCGGGCGACGCGGCCGGGAACGTGGCGGTGCTCGCCGCCTGTCCGCCCCTCTCCGATGCGGCGGGCGCGCGACTCGCGCGCGGGCGGGCGCTGGCGGCAGCACGGCGGGCGACGCTGGACGGGATGGCGCTGGCGGCGGAACGCGAGGCGCTGCTCGCGTGACCTCCCTCCTCGTCTCGCTGCTGCTCGCGGCCGTGCCGACCATCATCGCGATCACCCTGCACGAGGCCGCGCACGGCTACGCGGCGCTGGCCATGGGCGACGACACCGCGCGGCGGGCCGGGCGGCTCTCGCTCAACCCCCTCGCCCATGTCGATCGCGTGGGCACGATCCTGCTGCCCGGCTTCCTGCTGATCATGCAGTTGCTGACCATCCACCGGGTCGCGTTCATGTTCGGCTGGGCGAAACCGGTGCCGGTCGCGGCGTGGCGCTTCCGCAACCCGCGCCGGGGCATGATGGTGGTGGCGGCGGCCGGGCCGGCGATGAACTTCCTGCTCGCCTGGATCGGCGCGCTCGGCCTGCATATCGTGCCCTGGCTCGGCGCAATCCCCCAGGGGCAGAGTGCGGTGCTGCTGTTCCTGTTCTACTTCATGCTCGCGAACATCGTGCTGGGCGTGTTCAACCTGCTGCCGGTGCCGCCGCTCGACGGCGGGCGGATCGTGGTCGGCATCCTGCCGCTGCCGCTCGCGCAGGCGTGGGCGCGGCTGGAGCGGGTGGGGATCGTGCTGGTGATCCTGGTCGTGTTCCTCGCCCCGGCCATCCTCCGCTCGGCGGGCGTCGACTTCGACCCGATCCGCGCCCTGTTCGACGCCGTGGCCGGCCCCGCCTTCACCCTGATCCTTGCCCTCGCGGGCCATCCCGCCGCCGGCGCCGCGCTGCTCGGCCAATGAGCGAGCAGCAGGCCCTGCTGTTGCGCCTGGAGGGATTCGAGGGGCCGCTCGACCTGCTGCTCGAACTCGCCCGCGGGCAGAAGGTGGATCTCGCGCGCATCTCCATCCTCGCCCTCGTCGAGCAGTATCTGGCGGTGATCGAGGGCGCGCGGGCGGTGCGGCTGGAGCTGGCGGCGGACTGGCTGGTGATGGCGGCGTGGCTCGCCTGGCTGAAGAGCCGGCTGCTGCTGCCCGAGGAGAGCCCGCTGGCCGAGGAGGGCGAGGCAGCGGCGGAGATGCTGACGGCGCGCCTCGCCGAGCTGCAGCGCATGCGCGCCGCCGCCGCGGCGCTCGGGGCGCGGACGGTGCTGGGGCAGGATGTGTTCGCCCGCGGGCTGCCGGAGGACCTGATCGTCACCGACCGCTCCCGCCTCGCCCTGGACCTGCCCGCCCTGCTCCGCGCCTATCTCGGGGCCACGCGGCGGGCGATGGGCAACCGCCGCTACCGGCCGCCGCCGCTGAGCCTGTGGAGCGTCGGCGAGGCGCTGACGCGACTCGGCGCGCTGCTCGGCAGCCTGCCCGACT
>JAFKFJ010000338.1 GCA_017307335.1 Alphaproteobacteria bacterium
GCAGATCGCCGAGCACTGGAAGGAAGGCCTGAAGGGCATGTCCTACGGCGAATCGCCGGCCCTGTCGGCAATCTCGATCAAGGCGGCGATCGCGGCGCTGCAGGGCCACGTGATGCCGCAGAAGATCTTCATCCCGATCCCGTACGCGGACTACACGACGCTGAAGGCCGGTGAGAACTACTTCCCCGACCTCAAGGAGCAGTTCTTCGCCTCCAACCAGTTCCCGCCCTGCGGCATCAACTTCACGGCGCCGCAGATCATGGCGCAGACCCAGGCGGACGTGAAATAGCGGCATTCGGCATTGCCCACCTCCGCTCGCCGATGAAGGGCGGGCGGAGGCGGGCATTCGCGCCGCACAGGGGACTCGCCGCATGCCGGACCAGGACACGCCCTTCCTCGCGCTTGCCAATGTCAGCAAGCGCTATGGCGGCGTGCGCGCGCTCGCGAACGTCAACTTCACCTGCCGCCGCGGCTCGATCCATGCCGTGCTCGGCGAGAACGGCGCCGGCAAGTCGACGCTGATCAAGGTCATCGCCGGCGTGGTGCAGCCCGATGAGGGAACCATCGCGCTGGACGGCAGGCCGGCTACCTTCCCCAACCCGCTTGCGGCCAACGCTGCCGGCATCGTCTGCATCTTCCAGGAACTGTCGCTGATGCCCGACCTGTCGGTCGCGGACAATATCGGCATCACCACGCCGCCGCGGCGCTTCGGCCTGATCGACCGGCGGGCCCAGCGCCGCCGCGCCGAGGAACTGCTGGCGCGCGTCGGCTGTGAGGATATCAATCCGCTCGCGCATGTGCGACAGCTCCCGCTGTCGCGCCGGCAGATGGTGGAGATCGCGAAGGCGCTCGGCCGCAACCCGCGGCTGCTGATCCTCGATGAAGCGACCTCGGCGCTCACCGCCGGAGATGTAAGGAAGGTCTACGCGATCCTGCATGCGCTGCGCGACAGCGGCCTGTGCCTGCTCTACATCTCGCACCGCATGCACGAGATCGAGGAACTTGCTGACACCTGCTCCGTGTTCCGCAACGGCCAGCATGTCGACACGTTCCCGAAGGGCGCGCGCAGCGACCAGGACATCGTGCAGATGATGATCGGGCGCGAGTGGAAGAACGTCTATCCGCCCAAGCCGCAGCGCAGCGCGCCACCGCCGGCGGCGCTGGAGCTGCGCAACATCGGCTGGGAAGGACGGCTCTCCGGCATCTCGCTGCAGGTGGGGCGGGGCGAGATCGTGGGCCTCGGCGGCCTCGACGGCCAGGGGCAGCGCGAGCTGCTGCTCGCCCTGTTCGGCGTGCTGCGCGGCGTCGAGGGCGAGGTGATCGTCAACGGGAAGCGCCGGCGCATCGCCAGCCCCGCGCAGGCCAAGCGCCCCGACGTCGGCATCGCGCTGATCCCGGAGGATCGCAAGACCGAAGGGCTGATGCTGCCGATGAGCATTGCCGACAACATCTCGGTCGCGGCCCTCGGGTCGATGACGCATGGGCTGGTCGTCGATCGCACGCTGGAGGACAAGCGCACGGCGGAGATGGTGGCGAAGCTCAACATCAAGATCGGTCAGCTCGGCGACGCGGTGGCAACGCTGTCGGGCGGCAACCAGCAGAAGGTGGTGATCGCGAAGTGGCTGCTGACCGGTGCCAGCATCGTGCTGCTCAACGACCCGACGCGGGGCATCGACGTCGGCACCAAGCAGGAGATCTACCAGCTCCTGCGCGACCTCGCCGACGCCGGCACCGCGGTGCTGCTCTACTCCACCGACTACGACGAGCTGATCGGCTGCTGCGACCGCGTGCTGATCATGTACGACGGCCGGGTGGTGCGCGAGCTGGCGGGTGCCGACATCACGGAGGCGAACATCGTCGCCAGCAGCCTCAACATTTCGCTCGAACGGACGGAGGCGCAGGCATGAGCGGCGGCGCACGATGAAGGATTTGCGCCTGCGGCTGGCGCAGAACGGCGGCCTGCTGCTCGCGATCGCGCTGTTCGCGATCCTCTACATCCTCTACAACTCGCTGCACCCGAAGGGCTGGAGCGTCGACGTCCTGGTCGAGAACGCCAACGAGTCCTTCGCCCTCATCATGGTCTCGATGGCGCAGACGCTGCCGGTGCTGACCGGCGGCATCGACCTCTCGGTGGGGCCGATGATGACGCTGGCCAACTGCCTCGCCTCGGTGCTGGTCAACGGCTCGCCCGGCCAGCTCGTGCTCGGCATCGTGCTGGTGCTGGCATCGGGGACGCTCGCCGGGTTCGTGAACGGCTGCATCGTGGTCTATGGCCGCATCCAGCCGATCATCGCGACCCTCGCGACCGGCGCCGTGTTCGTCGGCATCTCGCTGTTCCTGCGCCCGACGCCGGGCGGCAAGATCAACGAAGACCTGGCCTGGGTCACGACCAACGCGCTTTCGGAGATGGACAACACCTTCCACTGGTTCCCCGACGGCGCGCCGGGCTGGTTCGCGAACGGCATCGGCCGCGTGCCGGTGCCGATCCTGCTGATCCTGCTCGTGATCCTCGTGATCTGGCTGCCGTTCCGCAATTCCGTGACCGGCCGCGGCTGCTACGCCATCGGCTCCTCCGAGGGGGCCGCCTACATGTCCGGCGTGCGCATCGGGCGCAGCAAGCTCGCCGCCTACACCGTGGGCGGGCTGCTGGCGGGGATCGGCGGGCTCTATCTCGCGCTGCAGACCGGCAGCGGCAATGCCGACATCCCGCAGGCCGGCGCCTACACGCTCAATTCCATCGCCGCTGTGGTGGTGGGCGGAACCTCGCTGTTCGGCGGCACCGGCGGCGCGATCGGCTCGCTGTTCGGGGCGCTGGTGCTGCGCGCGATCGCGTTCTGCTTCCGCGTCTTCGACAGCAACGGGCCGCTCGGCTTCCTCTCCAACCCGCTGCTGCAGCCGATCTTCGAGGGCGTCATCCTGCTGCTCGCCGTCTCGCTCGGGGCTGCGCGGGTGTTCCGCGTGAAGAACCGCCTCACCCTGTTTTCGTGAACTTCATGCTGAAATCCATCGACCGCCCGACGCTGATCGCGAGCCTCTTCATCCTCGTCATCCTCTGTGCCGGCACCGTCTACACCGTCGCCACCAGCGGCACGGCGAGCTTCATCGCGCCCACCTACCTGCTCCAGCAGCTCAAGATCGCCGCCTTCCTCGGCATCGTCGCCGCCGGGATGATGATGGTGATCCTGATCGGGCAGATCGACCTCTCCGTGCCATGGACGCTGGCCGCCAGCGCGATGCTCGCGACCGCGGTCGGCGGGGCGTGGGCGATCCCCGTCGGGCTCGGCGTGGGGCTCGCGGTCGGCCTCGTCAACGGCGTGGGCGTGGCGTTCCTGCGCGTGCCCCCGATGATCTTCACGCTCGGCGTGAACGCGGTGCTGCGCGGGCTGATGGTGATGCTGACGGGCGGCTTCGCGCCGCAGAGTTTCGCGACGCCGGTGATGGGCTGGCTCGCCAACGGTCGGCTGCTCGCGGTGCCCGGCAGCGCCAGCCTCGGCCTGTCCAACTCGGTGCTGGTCTGGGCGCTGATCTCCGCGGCGCTCGTGTTCATGCTCACCCGCACGCCGTTCGGGCGCTACATCTATGCGACCGGCAACCGCGAGGCGGCGACCTATCTTTCGGGCATCAACACGCGGCTGGTGCTGATCGGCTGCTGCGTGATTTGCAGCCTTTGCGCCTCGCTCGCCGGGCTGCTGGTCGCGGGCTACACGTCGAAGGCGTTCCAGGCGATGGGGGACAGCTACCTGCTGCCGGCGATCGCCGCCGTGGTCGTGGGCGGCACCAATATCCTCGGCGGACAGGGGCGCTACAGCGGCACCGTGGTCGGCACCATCCTGATCGTGCTGCTGCAGAGCGTGCTGTCGGTGATGCAGATGCCGGAGGCCGGGCGGCAGATCATCTACGGCCTCGTCATCATCGTGATGCTGCTGGTCTATGGCCGCAGCAGCGCGCTGCGGACCTGATCGGCCGCCGGATCAGGCGGCGCGTGCCTGCGCCATCATCTGCCGCACCCGCGCCGCCGCCGCGGCGCCCTTCAGCGCCTCCCGCCACAGCGCCTCGGCCGCGCGCTGGTGGGCCGACACCGCCTCCTCCGCCCCGGTGATCATCGCGACGCCGATGGTGCCGGTGGGCATGCCATCGGGACGGAACGGGTTCACGGTGAGCGAGTCGCGGTCGCGGGCGCGCAGGACGGCGAAGGCGCCGTTCGGCTCGCTGTCCGGCAGCACGCCGAATTGCAGGCCCATCGGCTCGGTCTCCATCAGGTCGGCCATGCGCTCCACCTCGACCGCCGCGGCCTGCCGGCCCAGGCGGCGCACCCGCTCCGAGCTTGCGATGCCGCAGCCGATGCCGCTGTCGAGGAACGCCAGCAGGCGGGAGACCGAAAGGATGCAGATGATCCCGGGCCGGCGCATCGCATACATCCGCTTGCGCGCCGCCTGGATGCCCGTGACCTGCTCGATCGCCGCGCGCACCGCAGCCCGCTCGGCGCCGGCCATCTCCGCCGCCTCGGCCCACGCCTCGGCCAGCGCCGCGTCGTAGCCGTCGGTGGTGGTGAGGTAGCAGACCGGCCCGTCGACCTGCAGGATCTGTTCGGCGGTCTCTTCGACCTGGCGCAGCCGCTCGAAATAGCCGACCGGCCGGTTGTAGTATTCGACGCCGATGCCCAGCAGCGACAGCGGCGAGATCTTCAGCAGCTCGGCAAGGCGCTTGATCGTGTCAAGCTTGATGACATCGCCTTTCTCGTAGCGGTAGAGCGCCGCGCGCGAGACACCGAGTCGCGCCGCGATCTCCTCGGCGCGCATGCCGGACTCGAGTCGGAACGCGCGCAACTGCTGTCCGATATCGGCGAAGCGCATGCAGTCCCCCGTGCAGCCTGCACCGGAGCACGGCAGGAGACGCGGCGCGGGCGCCGCACCCCGGTCTCATCCTCCGGTTCACGGTTACCTTATTGCCGCTATACCGGTTAATTCAACATTGACGTCGCGACAAGGTGGCCGGTCGGCGCCTGTTTCTGCACCAACCGGCAACCTGCCGGCGGAAATGCAATATCGTTCTTATTCCGCCATACCCGCCATTCGCTCGATCGCGCGCACCATTGCGGAATGATCCTGATCGGCGCCGCCATGCGCCACCACCACCGAGAACATCTGCTGCGCGATCGCGGTGTTCGGCAGCGCCATGCCCATCTCGCGCGCCGCCATCAGCGCGAGCCCGAGGTCCTTCTGATGCAGGCGCACGCGGAATCCGGGATTGAAAGTGTGGTTGATCATGCGCTCGCCATGCACTTCCAGGATGCGCGAGGAGGCGAATCCGCCCATCAGCGCCTGGCGCACGCGCGCCGGGTCGGCGCCGGCCTTGCGGGCGAAGGTGAGCGCCTCGCTCACCGCCTCGATGGTCAGGGCGACGATGATCTGGTTGGCAACCTTGCAGGTCTGGCCTGCACCGTTCTCGGTGCCGACCAGCGTGATGTTCTTGCCCATCGCCTCGAACAGCGGCTTGGCGCGCGCGAACGCCGCCTCGGGCCCGCCGACCATGATCGTGAGCGTCGCCGCCTTCGCCCCCACCTCGCCGCCGGAGACCGGGGCGTCGATGTAGTCGCAGCCGAGCGCGTTGATGCGCGCGGCAAAGCTCTTGGTCGCGATCGGGCTGATCGAGGACATGTCGATCACGAGCCGCCCCGGCTGCAAGCCCTCGGCAACCCCGTGGGAGCCGAACAGCACGCGCTCGACATCGGGGGTGTCGGGCACCATGAGGATCACGGCCTCGGCCGCCTCCGCGACCGCCGCGGCGTCGCCCACCACGGTCGCCGCCGCGCGCACCTCATCGGTGAGCGAGGGCCGGTCGGGCACGATGAGCGTGTGCCCCGCGGCCTTGAGGTTGAGCGCCATCGGGCGGCCCATGATGCCGAGGCCGATAAATCCGATCTGCATGGCGGCGTATTCCCCTGAAAAACGTCAGACGTTGAACTTCTTGCGCCAGGCGAGACCGGCAACGGTCTCGCCGGCCGGGCGGTACTCGCAGCCGACCCAGCCGGTGTAGCCAAGCGCGTCGATCTGGCGGAAGACGAAGTCCCAGCCGATCTCGCCCGTGCCCGGCTCGTGCCGGTCGGGAACGTCGGCGATCTGGATGTGGCCGATGACGGGCATCAGCGCCGCCATCCGCTTGGTGATGTCGCCCTCGGTGATCTGGCAGTGGTAGATGTCGAACTGCAGCCCGAGGCGGTCGCGCCCGATCGCCTCGACGATCGCAGCACCCTGCTCGACCGTGTTGAGATGAAAGCCCGGCATGTCGCGGTGGTTGATCGGCTCGATCACGAACCGTGTCGCGGTGCTGGCCGACTGCTCGGCCGCCCAGGCCAGGTTGGCGGCGTAGACCGCTCCGGCCGTGACCGGGTCCAGTCCGGCGGGCCGCAGCCCGGCCATCAGGTGCACGCGCGGACAGTCCAGCACCGCGGCGTATTCCAGCGCGCGCCGCACGCTGTCGCGAAACTCCGCCTGCCGGCCGGGCAGGCAGGCGAGGCCGCGCTCGCCGGCCGCCCAGTCGCCGGGCGGGGCGTTGAACAGCGCCTGCTTGAGCCCGGCGTCGTCGAGGCGGCGGCGAAGCTCGGCAGCCGGATGTTCGTACGGGAACAGGAACTCCACGGCCTTGAACCCGGCCGCGGCGGCGGCGGCGAAGCGGTCGAGGAAGCCGTGTTCGTTGAACATCATGGACAGATTGGCGGCAAAGCGCGGCATGATCCTCCCCCTCCCGAGCGCGGCGGCGGAGGCTAGCCTCCGGCGCCGCCGATGGCCAGCGCCCGGGGGCCGAGGGCGCAGCACGGGCGATGTTGCACTGCCGGCGCCTTTCGTGCCTTCCTGCGCGCCGCCGCGTGCGCTCGCCGCGCGGCTGTTGCGCCGGAGGAAGCGATGAGGAAACGAGGCGTCTCGTTCGCGGGCCTCCTCCTGCGTGGCCTGGCTGCCGCCGGCGTGCTGATCCCGGCCGTGCCGCCGCCGACACTGGCGCAGGAGGCGCAGCCCGCAGCCCCCGCCGAGCAGCAGTTCAACCCCGAGCAGCTCGACGCGATGCTGGCGCCGATCGCGCTCTATCCCGACACGCTGCTGACGCAGATCCTGATGGCCGCCGGATTTCCGCTCGAGATCGTGCAGGCGCAACGCTGGGTCGACGACCCGGCGCACAAGGGCCTGACCGGCGACGCCCTCGCGAACGCGCTGCAGGCGGAGCCCTGGGACCCGAGCGTGAAGTCGCTGGTCCCGTTCCCGCAGGTGCTGCAGACGATGAGCAAGAATCTGGATTGGACGCAGCAGCTCGGCTACGCAATGGCCACGCAGCAGCCCGCGGTGATGGACTCGGTGCAGCGGCTCCGCAGGCAGGCCCAGGCTGCCGGCACCCTGGCCTCCACGCCGCAGCAGACGGTCACGACCAGCCAGCAGGCGATCGTCATCGAGCCGACGAACCCGCAGACCGTGTATGTCCCCGCCTACAACCCGACCGTCGTCTACGGCGGCTGGCCCTATCCGTCCTACCCGCCGGTCTACTACCCGCCGCCGGTCGGATATCCGGTGCTGAGCGGGCTTGCGACCGGGCTCGCGTTCGGCGCGGGGGTCGCGATCGTGGGCAGCCTGTGGGGCGTGGGCCACGCGAACTGGGGCGGCAACAACGTCAACGTCAACGTCAACCGCTACAACAACATCAACGCCAACCGCATCAACGCCAACCGCGGCGCCGCGATCCGCTCGAACAACTGGCAGCCGCGCGTCAATTCGGTGCGCGGCGGTGCGGTCGCCGGGCCGGTCGGCCGCCCGGCGCCGCGCCAGGGCCTGCCCGCCAACGCCATCGGCCGGGAGAGCGTGCGGGTGCCCGCCAACGCGGTGAACCGCCCGGCTGCCCGGCCGGGGGGCGTTGGCGCTGGACCGGCGGGGCGCCCGCCGGCTGCCGGCGCAGGCCCCGGTGCCGCGGGCCGGCCCGGCGGGGTCGCGCAGCGGCCGGCACAGGTGCAGCGGCCGGCACAGGTGCAGCGGCCGGCTTCGCGGCCGGCAACGCCGCGGCAGAATGCCTTCAGCGGCGTCAATGACGGCCGCCGGGCGAACGCGTACAGCAATCGGGGAAGCCAGAGCCGCCAGTCCATGCAGCGTGGTGCGCGGGGCGGCGGCGCGCGGGGCGGTGGCGCCCGCGGCGGCGGCGGCCGGCGCCGTTAGCGGGGAAAGGGTCCGCCATGTTCGTGCCGCGCTACCTTCTGCCAATCCTGGTCGCGTTGCTGTTCGCCCTGGGCGGCCCGGTCCGCGCCGCCGCGCCCGCGGCCCCACCGCAAGCAACGTTCGCGACGCCGGACGACGCCGTCGCGGCCCTCGTCAGCGCCCTGCAATCCAACGACACGACGGCACTGAGCAAGATCTTCGGTCCCGGCAGCGAGAAGCTTCTCGATTCGGGCGACAAGGTCGCCGACCGGAACGCGCGCGGGAAATTCCTGACCTCCTACCGCGCGAAGCACGAACTGACGAAGCGCGCCGACGGCACGATGGTGCTGGTCGTGGGCGACAATGACTGGCCGCTGCCGATGCCGCTCGTGCAAGCGGATGGGCAATGGCACTTCGACTCGGCGAAGGGAGCGGAGGAAATCGTCGACCGCCGGATCGGGCGCAACGAAATCGCTGCGATCCGGGTCGCCCTCACCTACGTCGATGCGCAACAGGACTATTTCGCCCGTCGCAAGGCGGAGACCGGCACCGGCGAATATGCCCAGCACCTCGTCAGCACGAACGGCCGTCACGACGGCCTCTATTGGCCGGCAGCGGCGGGGGAGACGGAGAGCCCGCTGGGACCGCTGGTGGACCAAGCGGTGGACGAGGGTTACCCGGGCGCCACCAGCGCGCGGCGCATGATCCCCTATCAGGGGTATTTCTTCCGCATCCTGAAAGCCCAGGGCGACGATGCCCCTGGGGGCGCCAAGGCATACGTCCGCAACGGCCGGATGACGCAGGGCTTTGCCCTGCTCGCCTGGCCGGCGAGCTACGGCGCGTCGGGCGTCATGTCCTTCCAGGTCAACCAGGACGGCGTGGTGTTCCAGAAGGACCTCGGCCCGCGGACGGACGCGGTGGTGCGGGAGATCAAACGCTTCGATCCGGACCTGAGCTGGGCGCGCGTCGACGTGAGCGACAAGTGAGCACCGCCTGCGAACGTTGAAGTTCCGCGCGCCTTGCCCGATACCGGCCCTGCCAGAGAAACCGGGCGCCAGCGGCGGGAATGATATCAACGGAACGCATCCTGATGGGCCTGCTGATCGGCGGCATCGCGATCGGCTGCCTGGTGGTGCTCTACCCGTTCCTGTCCGCGATTCTCTGGGCGGGAATCCTCACCTTCACCACCTGGCCGGTCTACGAGTGGCTGCGCCTGCGGGTGCACGCCGGGCGCACCGGCACCGCGGCGCTGATGGTGACGATCGTTGCGGTGGTCGTCGTGCTCCCGCTGGGCCTCGCCGCGCCCGGCGGGGCCGATGATGCCAAGGAGTTGCAGATATTGCTCCAGCGCGCGGTGCAGGCCGGCCTGCCCCTCGCCCCGCGCTGGGTGGACGCGGTGCCGCTGATCGGGCCGACGATCGCCGAGTTGTGGAACACCTGGGCGGCCGACCTCACCGCGATGGTCGCGTTCTTCAAGCCCTATTTCGGCATCATCGCCGGGTTCGGCCTCTCGTTGCTGCTGGGGCTCGCGAACGGCGTGCTGCTGTTCATCGTGGCGCTGATCGTCGCGTTCTTCTTCTACGCCTCCGGCGACCGGCTCGCGCTGGTGCTGAACGCGCTGCTGGGGCGGATCGCGGGGGCGCGGGCGCCGCGGCTGATCGCGGTCACCGGGGCGACCATCCGCGGCGTGGTCTACGGCATCCTGGGCACGGCGGTGATGCAGGGCATTCTCACCACGTTCGGCCTGTGGGCCGCCGGCGTGCCGCGCCCGCTGCTGCTCGGCGTGCTCGCGGGCGCGCTCTCGGTGCTGCCGGTGGGCGCGCCGGTGGTGTGGGTGCCGGCCTCCGC
>JAFKFJ010000339.1 GCA_017307335.1 Alphaproteobacteria bacterium
ACAAAATCGAGAACGCCTTCGGCCGCCTCAAGGACTGGCGCCGCGTCGCCACCCGATACGACCGGTGCGCTCACACCTTCTTCTCCGCCATCTGCATCGCCGCCATCTTCAGCTTCTGGCTCAGGCAATGAGTCCTGACGCTAGCTCTTTGATGTGAGAGCATGATTCAGACCTCCGGCGATTCCGCCGCCGGTCATCATGCTCTAGGTCCAGCCTCCGTCCATGGTCCAGGTTTGCGCCGTCGCCATGCGGCTGTCATCCGCGGCCAGCCACAGCACGAGCCGCGCGACGTCGGCCGGATAGAGCCGGTCCTTCACACACTGCCCGGCGTGACGCGCCGCCTCCGCCGCCTCGTCCACCCAGAGCGCGAGCTGGCGTTCGGTCATGATCCAGCCCGGGATCACGCAGTTGACGCGGATGCGGTGCTCGCCGAGGTCGCGTGCGAAGCTGCGTGTCAGCCCCTCCACCGCCGCCTTGGCGGCGACATAGCCCGGCATGCCGCCAACGCCGAGATGCCAGCTACACGAACCGAAATTGATGATCGAACCGGCGCCGGCCGCGATCATCGCGGGTGCGACCGCCTGGATCGCGAAGAACTGGTGACGCAGGTTCACCGCCAGCCGCCCGTCCCAATACTCGGGTGTCACCTCCGCCCAGTCGTGCCGGTCGTCGTGCGCGGCGTTGTTCACCAGCACGTGGAACGGCCCGACGCGGCCGGCGGCGTCGCGGATCGCCTCCTGCATGGCGGGGATGTCGGTGACGTCGGCGTGGGCGTAGTGCGGTGGCGGCCGGCCGTTGCCCTCGATGCGCGTGCGCAGCGCCGCGGCCGCCGCATCGGCGATGTCGAGGAACGCGACGCGCGCGCCCTGGGCGGCGAAGTGCTCGACGATCGCGGCACCGATGCCGCTCGCCCCGCCGGTGACCAGCACCGCGCGGTCGCGCAGGCTCGGATAGATCGCGTCATTCGTCTGCATGGTCCCTCCCCACGGCATCCGGCGCGCTTGCCCGATGCGCCCCTTCGGCGTACTGCCCGCGCCATGAGTCTCATGCGCGTGGAGGCGCTGCAATCCGCCGCCGCGGTTGCCCGCTGCCTCGACCAGAGCGCGGCGATCGCCGCCATCGCCGGGCGGCTGCGCGCGCTCGATCCCGCCGTGGTCATGGTGTGCGCGCGCGGCAGTTCCGGCCACGCCGGCACGTTCCTGCGCTACGTGCTGGCGCGGGCGCTCGGCGTGGTCGCGGCGGCGGCGATGCCCTCCATCGCCTCGCTGTATCACCGCCGGCAGCGGCTGCGCGGCGCGCTGTTCCTGGCGATCTCGCAGTCGGGCCGCAGCCCCGACCTGATCCGCGCCGCGGCGGACGCGCGCGCGGCGGGCGCCTTCACGCTCGCGCTGGTGAACGATCCCGCCTCCCCGCTCGCCGCCGCCTGCGAATGCGCGCTGGATGTGGCGGCCGGGCCGGAGCGCAGCGTGGCGGCGACCAAGTCGGTCGTGGCGAGCATCGCGGCCGGCCTGGCGCTCGCCGCCGCCTGGTCCGCCGATGCGGCGCTGGACGCGGCGCTGCACCGCTTGCCGGCGCGGCTCGCCGGGGCCGCGGCGCTCGACTGGTCGCCGCTGGTCGCGGAACTCGCCCGCGTGGACCGGATGTTCTGCGTGGGCCGCGGCCCGGGCCTCGCGATTGCCAGCGAGGCGGCGCTGAAGCTGGCGGAGACCTGCGGCGTGGCGGGCCTTGCCTACAGCTCGGCCGAGCTGCCGCACGGGCCGCGCACGCTGGCGGGCCCCGCGTTCCCGGTGCTGGCCTTCGCGCAGGACGACGCCGCGCGGGCGGGCACGGCGGCGCTGCTCGTCGATCTCGCGGCGCGCGGCACGCCGGTGTTCGCGGCGGGACTGGCCGAACCGGCGCTGGTCGGCCTGCCGACGCTGCCGGCCGAGCATCCCGACACCGATCTGCTGCCGCCGCTGCTGTGCTTCTATCTCGCGGCCGAAGCCGCCGCCCGCGCACGCGGCCGCGACCCCGACCATCCGCCGGGACTCGCCAAAGTAACACGGACGACCTAGCGCCCGCGCGGATCAGGGAGCGGGCGCGCGCCTCCTGATCTCACGCCCGGATCAGCCCCGACGCCGCCGCCTTCGCGCGCGACGCGGCCATGCTCTCGCCCACCGCGAGGGCCGCGGCGAGGGCGCGGGCGCCGGCCGCCGCATCCACCAGCACCGGCGCGCCGTCGAGCACCGCCGCCGCGAACGCCGCGTGCTCCGCCGCCAGCGCATCCTGCTCGGCCCAGCGCGACTCCTCCATCCGCGCGCCCTCGCTGCCGGGGATCGGCAGCCCGCGCTCGCGGCCGATCATCATCAGCGTCCGGGCGCCGAAATCGACCGACATGTAGCCTTCCTGGCTGAACAGTCGCAGCTTGCGCTCGGTCTTCAGCGAGATCCGGCTCGCGGTGATGGTGGCGACGCAGCCATTGGCGAAGCGCACGCGCGCGTTGGCGATATCCTCGTGCGCGCTCTCGACCGGCGCGCCTACCGCGTCGATGCTCTCGATCGGGCTGTCCACCAGCGCCAGCACGAGGTCGAGGTCGTGGATCATCAGGTCGAGGATCACCGACACGTCCGTGCCGCGCGGCTTGAACGGCGCAATGCGGACGCATTCCAGATAGACCGGGCGGTGGATGCGGCTGGTGATCGCCTGGTGCTCGGCCGAGAAGCGCAGCAGGTGCCCGACCTGGAGCACGAGGCCGCGGGCGGCGGCGAGCCGGCCCAGTTCCTCCGCCTCGGCCAGCGTCGCCGCGATCGGCTTTTCCACCAGCACGTGCCGCCCTGCCACGAGGGCAGCGGCGGCATGGGCGAAATGGGCCTCCGCCGGGGTGGCGATCACCAGGGCATCGCTCGCCGCCAGCAGGTCCGGCCAGTCGAGCGCCCGGGCATCCACCTCGGCCGCGAGGGCCGCCGCGCGCGCGGGATCGCGGTCGTGGATGCCGGCAAGCCGGGTCCGCGCGCCCGCCCTGATCTTCTGGGCATGGAAGCGGCCGAAATGGCCGGCCCCGACCAGCCCGATGCGCAAGCCCCTCTCCGCCACCTGATCCCTCCCGCGCGGCCCGCGCGCCGAGGGGCGATCACCGCGATGCGCCTTGCGGTGACTCGACCCCCGGCGCAGCATCGCATGACTACACCGTAATCCCAGGGGGATCGCTCATGACCAGACCGGCCCATGCAGGGCTCGGCATTGCCGGGCTCCTGTTCCTCGTGTTGACGGCAACGGCGCTGCCCGCCCACGCCCAGTCGACGGCCGACCAGATGGGCGGCATGGGGTGGACGCAGACCTTCACGGACCACGCCACCGTGAAGTCGGTCGACATGCAGACCCGCACCGTCGCGCTCACCTTCGCCGACGGCGAGACGATGGAGTTCGTGGCAGGGCCGGAGGTGCAGAACCTCGCCCAGGTCCATCCGGGCGATCGCGTCACCGCCCGCTACCACGGGGCGGTCGCCTTCGTGCTCGCCTCGCCCGGCAGCAAGATGCCCCCCGATTCGCTGACGATGAACGCCTCCAAGGCCGCGCCGGGCGAAATGCCGGCCGGGGAAGCATCGGCACGGATGGTCGTGACCTTCCTCGTGGTGGGCAAGGACATGGCGACCCACACGCTCCAGCTCGTCAACCCGAAGGGCGGAAAGGTCCGGACCGTTCCCGTGGTGACGCCCGAGGGGCAGCGGGCCATGGCGTCGGTGAAGACCGGTGACATGATCACCGCGGTCATCAGCAAGTCGCTCCTGCTCGCGGTCACCCCGGGCGGCTGAGCCGCGGCGCGGGCGCCAGTTGCGCCGGGAGGGGGTTGCGGCCATGCTCCGCCGCCCCCGCCCGACCGCGACCGGAGACGAAGCGCCCGCATGCTCTACTTCTCGCGCCTCAGAATCGCGCTGATTCTCGGCATCTGCGCGCTGGGCGTGCTGCTCTCGCTGCCGAACCTGCTGCCCGCGCCCGGCGGCTGGCTGCCGTGGCGCACGATCCATCTCGGCCTCGACCTGCGCGGCGGCAGCTACCTCCTGATGGAGGTCGACATGCACGCGGTGATCAAGGAGCGGCTGGACGGTCTCGCCGACCAGGCGCGACGTTCGCTGGAACGGGCGCGCGTGCGCCCCTATCAGCTCGCCATCGACGCGCCGCATGACCGGATCGTCGTCAAGCCGGGCGACCCCGCGCAGACCGAGGCCGCCGCGACGGCGCTGCGCGAACTGGTGAGCACCGAAGGCACCGGCGTGACCTCCCGCCCCGACCTGGAGGTGAGCACGGCGCCGGAGGGCGTCATCCTCGCCCTCTCGCCGCCGGCGCTGATCGACCGCGCCAACCAGGCGGTGCAGCAGTCGATCGAGATCGTGCGCCGGCGCATCGGCGAGACCGGCGTCGTCGATCCGATCATCACCCGCCAGGGCCAGGACCGCATCGTCGTGCAGCTCCCGGGGGGCGAGGACCCGAACCGGATCAAGCAGTTGCTTGGCAAGACCGCGCGCATGACCTTCCAGCTCGTCGACGAAAACGCGAACCCGAACGCCACCGTCGCGCCGCCGGGGGTGGTGCTGCTGCCGATGAGCGACCAGCCCGGCCAGAAGATCGCGGTGCGCAAGCGGGTCGATGTCGATGGCGGCAACCTGACGGACGCGCGCGCCGGTCAGAACCCGCAGACCGGCGAGTGGGTGGTGAACTTCACCTTCGACAGCCTCGGCACGCGCCGCTTCGCCGACGTCTCGCGCGCCAATGTCGGCCACCGCTTCGCGATCGTGCTCGACAACAAGGTCATCAGCGCGCCCGTGATCCGCGAGGCGATCACCGGCGGGCGCGGGCAGATCTCCGGCAACTTCACCGCCGCCAGCGCCACCGACCTCGCGGTGCTGCTGCGCGCCGGCGCCCTGCCCGCCCCGCTGACGGTGGTCGAGGAGCGCAGCGTAGGGCCCGAACTGGGCGCCGACGCGATCCGGGCCGGTGCGATCTCGCTGTTCGTCGGGTTCGTCTTCGTCATCGTCTTCATGGGCACGTTCTACGGGCTGTTCGGCTGGTTCGCGAACATCGCCCTGGTGTTCAACCTGTTCCTGATGCTGGCGATCCTGAGCCTGCTGCAGGCGACGCTGACGCTGCCCGGCATGGCCGGCATCCTGCTCACGCTCGGCATGGCGGTGGATGCGAACATCCTGATCAACGAGCGCATCCGCGAGGAGGTGAAGGCCGGGCGGACGCCGTTGAATGCGATGGAGGCCGGGTTCAAGCGCGCCTACTCGACGATCATCGACAGCAACGCCACCGCGTTTCTCGCGCATGTCATGCTGTTCATCTTTGGCAGCGGGCCGGTGCGCGGATTTGCCGTCACGATTACGGTGGGCATTGTCACCACGTTGTTCACGGCGACCATGTTCGTGCGGCTGATGATGGTGCGCTGGTATGCGATCACACGGCCGCGCGCGCTGCCGGTCTGAGAGGTTCGCGTACGATGTTCTACCGCCCGCTGCTGCGCTTCGTCCCCGATGGCACCCGCATTCACTTCATGCGCGGCCGGTTCATGGGGCTGATCGTCTCGGCCGTGCTCTCGACACTGTCGATCGTGCTGTTCTTCCACCCCGGCCTCAATCTCGGCATCGACTTCGCCGGCGGCATCGTGATGGAGGTGCGCACCGAAGGGCCGGCCGACATCGCCAAGATCCGCGACGCCCTCAGTGCGCAGGGGATTCGCGAGCCGGGCGTGCAGCGCTTCGGGGCTGCCGACGACGTGCTGATCCGCATGGAGGCGCAGCCCTCCGCCAAGGCGACGCAGGCGGTCGTGAACAAGGTGCACGCCGCCTTCGACGCCGCGCAGCCGGGCAGCAAGGTGATGCGCACCGACGCTGTCGGGCCCTCGGTCTCCGCGGAACTCTACCGCAACGGCATGCTGGCGCTGGGCATCAGCCTGCTGATGATCCTGATCTACATCTGGTTCCGCTTCGAGTGGCAGTTCGCGGTCGGGGCCGTGGTGACGCTGCTGCTCGACATCACCAAGGCGGTCGGCTTCCTGGTCGTGACCCGCTTCGAGTTCGACCTGGTGATGGTCGCGGCGATCCTGACGATCCTCGGCTACTCCACCAACGACAAGGTGGTGGTCTACGACCGGGTGCGCGAGAACCTGCGCAAATACAAGACCATGCCGCTGCGCGACCTGATCGACCTGTCGATCAACGAGACGCTGAACCGGACCCTCGGCACGTCGGCGACGGTGTTCCTCGCTTCCCTCCCGCTCGCGCTGTTCGGGGGCAGCACGCTGTCGGGATTCGCCTGGGTGATGCTGTTCGGCATCGTCGTCGGCACCTCCTCCTCGATCTTCATCGCGGCGCCGATCCTGCTCTTCCTGGGCGAAAACCGGCTGCGGCGGGAGGCCCAGGCACCGGCCAAGGTGGCCAAGGCGACCCCGTAATCAATCTCGCTCTTGCACCGGATGCGTGCTTCGCGAGATACTTCACAATGCGTAATTTGGGGACGGGCGGTCGTCCGCAGCCGCGGGTTGCGGGTCAGCGCCCGGAAGCAGCGATTTTGCTTGGTCCGGGCGAACTCCGTCGCGCGCTCGAGGGGCCGCGCATTCATGCGCGCTACCAGCCGATCGTGCGCATTGCGGATGCCGAGCCGGTCGGGCTCGAGGCCCTCGCGCGGCTTGCCCGCGTTGAGGGCGGCCTGCTCGGTGCGTCCGCCTTCGTGCCTGCGGCCGAGCGCGCCGGTCTGGCATGGCCGCTGAGCCGATCGGTCGCACGGCGCATCATCGCCGACTGGCCGGCGTGGCTCGCGTCCTTTCCCGCATGGCTGGCCGTGAACCTGCCGCTCGATGTGCTGCTGCGCGCCGATGCGCTCGCGTGGCTGGAGCGCGGCCGCGCACAGTCCGGCATGCCGGCGGAACGCCTCACCATCGAGCTCACCGAAAGCCGGCCCCTCGCCCGGCTGGCCGATCTTGCGGTCGTGGTGAACCGCCTCCGGCGCGCCGGCTATGGCATCGCGATCGACGACGTGGGCCCGGGGCTGCGCGACCCAAGCGCGCTGCTTGGGCTCGATTTCACGATGCTGAAACTCGACAAGGCCGTGGTGCGGCAGAGCGTGACCAACGCGGCTGCGCGGCGGTTCCTGCGCCGGACCATCGCGGCCGCCCATGCGCGCGGCCTGCTCATCGTCGCCGAGGGCGTGGCCGACGCGCATGTGTGGGCGCTGGTGGCCGAACTGGGCGTGCAGCTCGCGCAGGGCTTCCACATCGCCCGGCCGATGGCCCCCGAGGCCCTCGCCGCCTGGCACGGCCGCTGGCGCGGCCGTCACTGACCAGCCGGCACTGACCGCGCCGCAGTGTCAGGCCGTGGCGTCCGCGGGCATGCCGTGCGGATCCAGCCCGCGCTCATGCTTCGGCTCCGGCACCGGCTCGGAGAAGGTGGCGTAACGGGCGCAGTAGAACAGCAGGCCCGCGACCAGCAGGTAGCTGAGCGCCACCGCCGGCGACTGCCCGATGCCGATCGCCTCGCCGTGGATGAAGCCGAAGAAGGTCAGCACCGTGCCGGCGAGCGCGAAGGCGGCGGCCTTGTTGAACTCGCGCTCGATGATGAAGACGGTGATCGACCCCAGTACCACCCCCGCGAGCGTGGCGCCGCCGCCGAGCGTCTCCAGCCCGTCATAGAGCACGCCCGCGCCGGCCAGCTTGTCGAAGCCGAGCGCATGCGCGCTGGTGCCGGCCACGCCGAGGGCGATGTCGATCTGCGTCTTGCCCCAGGCGGCGATCTGCGGCACCAGCGCCAGCACGATCGCCGGGGCGTGGCGGCGCGGCGTCTCCTGGAACGCCTGCGCGCCGATCAGCATGCCGATGTAGAGCAGGATCGGCAGGATCGCGACCACCGGGATCAGCGCCATCATCAGCGCAATCACGCCGAGCCAGGTGAGGACCAGCACCATCACGCCGGTCGCGGCGGAATAGCCCATCCGCCCGCCCATCGCCTTCCAGCCGGGATGGCCGATATAGACCGCGTTGATGAACGGGTTGCCCATCAGGCAGCCGATCAGGCTGATCACGCCATCGGCGGTCAGCACGCGCGTGGTGGGGAATGCATCCCCGGCCGCACTCGCGCTCTCGACGTTGTCCATCGCCTCGACGAGGTCGTAGATGCCGAACGGGATCGCGGTGACCAGGATCACGCCGAGGAACTTGAAGCCGGAGAACACGTGACCGACCGCCGGCAGCGGCACCTCGAAGCCGAAGCTGCCCAGCGCCGCGCTGATGTGGCCGAGGCTCATCCCGCCGTAGTCGACGCCGAATGCGCTGGCACCCCAGCCGATCACGACACCGACCGCGATCGCGACCAGCCCCGCCGGCACGCCGCGGAAATACCGCACGCCGCCGAACCAGTTGGCGAGGATGACGGCGAAGCAGACGACGCCGATCACCGGCGTCGCGATCATCTGCGCCGCCGGGCGCATCGAGATGAACGTGATGGAGATTCCGGCGAGCGAGCCGAGCAGTGCGGCGCGCGGCGTGATGCGGCGGATGACCGGGGCCACGAAGCCGCCCGCCATCAGCACGAAGCTCTGCACGAACACCCAGGTGAGCCCCGCCTCCCACGCCTGCACCGGGTCGTGGGTGCGGCCGAGGATCGGCATCATGATGACGAAGACGACGACGAACATGTGCGGCACGCTGATGCCCGAGGGCAGCGCGCAGACATCCGAGCGTCCGGTGCGGCGGGCGAGCCGGTACGCCAGCCAGGCATAGTACATCGTGCTCAGGAACAGCATCAGGCCGGTCGCCGGCAGGATGCGGCCGAACACCAGCGAGTCCGGCATCTTCAGCACGAAGCGCAGAAGCCCGGTGAGCACCAGCAGATTGACCAGGATGTTAGTGCCGAAGCCGAAGAACGCGTTCCAGTCGCCGCGCACCCACAGGGTGGGGCGGAACGTGGTCGTCGTGGAGGCTGCCGCGCTCATCAGGCTGCTCCTTGCAATGCTGGCTGCGTCACGAGACCGGCACCGGCGAGCGCCGCGAGCAGGGCCGCGGAATGGCCGACCCAGCCGAAGATGCCGCCCTGGGCCTTGATCATCGCAAGGCCGGCGGCCTGAAACTCGGGGAAGTAGGAACCGACGCAGTCTTCGAGCACGAGGCACTCGTAGCCGCGGTCGTTGGCCTCGCGGACCGTGGTGTTGACGCAGACCTCGGTGGTGACGCCGGTGACGACCAGGCGGCGGATGTCGCGATGCTGCAGGATCGCGTGCAGGTCGGTGGCCCAGAAGGCACCCTTCCCGGGCTTGTCGATCACCGGCTCGCCCGGCGCGGGGGCCAGTTCGGCGATTATGTCGTGCCCGGGCTCGCCGCGCACCAGGATGCGGCCCATCGGCCCCTGGTCGCCGATCGTGGTCGCCGAGCGTCCGCGCACCCGCTTGGCCGGCGGCAGGTCGGCGAGGTCCGGCCGGTGTCCCTCGCGGGTGTGGATGGCGAGCAGTCCCGCCTCGCGCCAGGCGGCGAGCAGGCGGCGGTTGGGGCCGACGGTGCGGCGCAACTGGCTGACGTCATTGCCCAGCATTTCCCCGAACCCGCCCGGCTCCAGGAAGTCGCGCTGCATGTCGATGATGAGGAGCGCGGTCTGCGCCGGATCGAAGGCGAAGGTGTAAGGCTCGGCGGCGACGGAGAGGGAGTCGGGCATCGGGCGGCCTCCCGAAAGCGGCGCCGCGACATGCCGCGGCCGGCAGCGGCAATGATTGCAAATCCCGGGCCATATCTGACGGCTAGTCTTCGGGCAGCCTTCGCCCAATTCTGAGGCATTTTTTGCTCGATGTGAGCGTTTTGCTGAATTTTCGTTCATGATCGGCCCTCACGGGCGAGCGACACCGCATTGCGGCCCGGGGCGTGGCACCCGGCCGAACGGGCTGCTATACGGCCGCGAGCGTCGTCCTTGCTGCGGCGGCGCGGCAGTCCGTCGCGCGCCGCGCGACAGCCCGGACCGGG
>JAFKFJ010000340.1 GCA_017307335.1 Alphaproteobacteria bacterium
GAAGCGCCGCACCTTCTCGATCCCTGACAGGTCCACGCGCCGCGCCGCCGCCAGCGGCCCGCCGCGCGGCGCGAACACCGCCTTCGCCGGTTCGGCGGCCTGCATCACGTCGGGGATCGGCTTGTGCTGGTCCTCGACCTCGATCTGCGGCGGGAACGCGCCGTCCGGTGGGCCTTCATGCACCTCGACCACGCCGAGATGGTCGAAATGCGCGATCATGTTGTTGATCTGGTCGGTGTAGCTGGTGGTGCCGAGCGGCGCGATCCACGCCGCGCGATTGGCGAACGCGGCCCGCCGCTCACCGAGCGGGCGGTTCGCATCCATGACGATCGCGTAGTTCTCCTTCGTCAGCACCTCGTTCGGCACGCGCGCGGGCCAGAACGAAGGAATGTACGGATCGTAGGTGGGGTCATAGCCGGAGCGGCAGCTCGCCGTGTCGGTCTGCCACGGCACCGCCATCCAGCGCGTGATGCCGCCGGGCACCTGCCCGTAGAGCGGACCATCGGGAATGGTGACGGCATCGCTCGTCAGCACCTCGCCCAGCGCGGGCGCGATCCAGCCCTCCGGCGCATGCGCCAGCCGGAACGGCGCCATGTACATCGTCGCCGTGCGCATCGGCCAGGTCATCTCGCAGCCCGGGTGGAAGGCGTCAGCGAGGCAGAACTCCATCGCCGCGCGCGTCAGCATGTCGCCCTGCGCGGGCAGCGGCACCTGCGCGAGGTCGCGCGGCGGCGTGCGGTTCGGGTCGTAGTCGGCGGCGAAATTTCCCAGCGTCCATTGCTGCAGGAACCAGAGCTGCGTGTCGGTCAGCGCCGCGTACTGGCGGGGCGATTCCACGGGCGGGATGTTCATCGCATCGCCGTAGAGCCACGGCCACGGCACCGGCGACCAGGAATCGATTGCGAAGTTGCGGAACTGGTTGGTGATCGCGCGTCGCAGCTCGGTTCTGGCCGGGCCGTTGTCGCCCAGCCGCGCGATCGCCTCGGGCGACGTCAGATCGACCATGCCGTCCCAGCCGAAGCCGGCTGCGAAGCCTGCGTTCACCCATTGCAGCCCGGCCAGCCGCTCGAAGATCGGCAGGATGTCGTCGGTGAAGGACGGCCGTGCCGGCCGCGGCAGCGTGCCCGCCTGGATCGCGACATCGCGCATCAGGTCCCACATCGTGCGCACCGACCTGCGCTGCGGGCCGTAGTTCGGCGGCGCGACCACGACCCAGGCCGGCGCCACCGGCAGGTCGCGCCCGTCCAGCGTGACCTGCGCCGTCACCGGCCCGTCCGCAACATCGTCGTGCCAGCCTTCATTGTTGGCGAAGGTGATGGCGCGGCTGCCGTCATACGACGCCGACTCGCCGTGCCCGCCCAGCACGATCAGCCGGCCCGCTTCGTCGGTGAGGATCTCGCCGAGATAGACCGGCTTGTCCATGAAGCGCCCGTCGTCGAACTTCGCCGCCGGTGCGCTCGCGCCCGCGACGGAGCGCGCCGACGGCGTGATCGCGAGCTTCGTGCGGTCGGCGACGGCGGCGTTGCGCAGCGTGCTCGGCGGCGCCGACGGCGCTTCGGGAATGTCGAGCGCGATCTGAAACCCGTACCACGCCGACTTGGTGTTCGCGAGTTGCACGGTCCACGTCACCCTGGCGCCGCTCTCGCCGGTCAGCTCGCGCACGATTTCGCCGCGCATGTTCATGCCATAGACGCGAAAGCGTGCAGCCTGGCGCTTCAGCCGGCCCTCGTCGTCCCGGTAGAATCCGGGCGGCTGCGGCGCCGGCTCGTTCACCTCCGGCCCGAGGAACCATTCGCGCCGACTGCTGCCCACGCGCGCGACGCCGATCGGCGGATAGATCGCCCCGCTGACGATGCAGTCATCCGGGAGCGGCGGCGGCGCGGGGGCGCGCGGCGCCGGCGCATCGGCCAGCGGCTCGCCGTTCGCCGCGTGACGGGTGTTCGCGCTCGCCATGTAGACCGCCTGGCGCACCGCGGCGATGGACGATTCGGGGGAGGGTGCATTCGCCTCGGGCACGCGCCAGATGTTGAACGCGAGGCTCTGCCCGTACTCCGTCTGTCCGCGCGCGCGCACGTCCTGCCGCGGCAGCACCAGCGTGGCCACCGGCACGAAGGCGCTCTCCGACTCCGGCCACTCCACCGTCGCCTTGTCCAGCGGCATGCGCGCGGGGTCCGTGCGCGGCTGCACCATCAGCCGGAAGCGGTAGTCGCGAACGGCGAGGCGGTTCGCGAGGTCGGTGGCGAGATAGTTTGCCGCGTCGTTCGGCACGTTCTCGGGCGCCACCTCCGGCTCCAGCCGATACTTCACGATTCGCGCACCACCCATCCGGAACGGGAGGATCGCCCAGTACGTCGTGGTCAGCACGCTGCCCTCGACATGCGCCATCGCGTCGAGAATGCGCTTCGTTTTCGGATTGTCGGCGAGATAGCCGGGATAGTCGCCGAGTACGACGCCGGCATAGGTGAACTCGCACATCTCCTTCGCGTCGTCGACGAAGAACACTGGGTGGTTCTGCATGATGAGGTCGGCGGTCGCACCGTCCTCGCCGAGCGCATTCGGCCCGGCCACGCCGAACAGTTTCATGCCGATGCCGAGCGTCGTCTGCAGGTCCGGCGCGCCCGGCGCGGCGTCGCTGGAGAAGCGCACCCAGGCGGTGAGCGGGCCATGTGCAAGGAAGCCGACCCGCATCGCCGCGTCGAGGTCCGCCAGCGGCTCCAGGCGCGCATGGGCGACGCCGTGCACCTTGCGGAACACGGGACGTTCGGCAGGGGACTGGCCGAGGCGGATGCGCTTCTGCTGGACCAGGTCCACGAACATCTCGGTCAACCGCGCCGTCGCTTCGCCCGCGCAGTCAACGCATGGTGGAAGCCCTCGCTGCGACGTTCCCGCCATCTGTTGTCCCCCCATGTCCACCGATTCCGGTCGTTCTCCACGGATAGCCGCGATTGTGGCATGCGCGCAATTTCCCACACTCCGCACGCGAAGCAACGCGCGCGCTTCTTGCACACGCCGCATGGGCAATCGTGCAATCTGGATTGCGGCGAGGATTGCGGAGTCGGATACGATGCCGAGTGACGACACGATGCCGCGCCGCCGCGCGCGCGTCACGCTGGCGGCGAGCTGCCTCGGCATGCTCGCGCTCGGCGCGAACGGCACCGCGATCATGGCCGCGCTGCCAACGATCCGCGACGAGCTCGGCCTGAGTGCCGGCCAGGTGGAGTGGGCGATCAACGCCTACCTCGTCGTCTCGGCCGCCTGCATCATCCCGGGCGGCAAGGCCGGCGATCGGCTGGGAGCGCGGCGGGTGGCGCTGGCCGGGCTGGCGCTGTTCGCGCTGGCCTCGCTGGTGGTTGCCACCGCGTGGAGCCCTGTCGCCCTGCTCGGCGGCCGCGCGTTGCAGGGGCTTGCGGCGGCGCTCGCCGTGCCTGCCACCCTGGCCGCGGTCAACGCGGCGCAGGCGCCGGAGCGGCGGGCGGCGGCGATCGGCGCCTGGGCAGGGTTCCTGATGCTGGGCTTCAGCCTGGGCCCGTTGATCGGTGGCGCACTGACGCACCTCGTCGGCTGGCGCGTGATCTTTTGGGCGAGCGGGGCCGCCATGCTGGTGGCGAGCGGCGGCTTTCTTGGCGCCGCCGCGCCGCTGGCCGCGCACCGTGGCGGCAGGCTCGATGGCGCCGGCTTCGTGTTGCTCGCCGTGTTCATGACGGCGCTGGTGTCGGCGCTGCACGCGCTGCCGACGGTGACGCAGGCGCCGCTGGATTTCGTCGCGCTCCTCGTGCTGGCCGGCGGCAGCTTCGTCGCCCTGCACCGGGTCGAGCGCCGCGCGCCGGACCCGCTGATCGACCTCGGCCTGCTCGCCGACCGCGGCTTCGTGCGCGCCACCGTTCTGGGGTCGATCGCCATGGCCTGCATCCTGGCGCTGCTGCTGTTCTACAACCTGCATGCGCAGAGCCCGGCCGGGCTCGGCCTGACGCCGGTCGGGGCGGGGCTGTCGCTGTTGCCGATGAGCGGCGGGCTGCTGATCTTCGCCTTCGCCGCGCCCGCTCTCATTCGCCGCTTCGGGCCGCGCGCGACGCTCACCGCCGGCACGCTGGCGATCGGCCTTGCGGCGGCGGCGGTCGCCGCGGCGGCGTCGTTTCCGGTCTGGGCGCCGCTGCTGCTCGCGCTGTTCGCGATCGGGGCGGGGCTGGCGCTGCCCTACGCCACGGCGCCGCGGCTCGCGCTCGCCGCCCTGCCGGCGGCGCAGGCCGGCGCCGGGTCGGGCGTCATCAACGCCTGCACGTTTTTGGGCGGCAGCATCGGCGTTGCCGCGGGCGCGGTGGCGTTCGCGCTCGCCGGCCTGCCTGCGGTGATGGCGCTGATCGCCGTGGCGGCGCTGGGCGGCGCGTGGCTCTGCCGCGGGTTCGGCGCCGGTGTCAGGCCCTGAACGCCTGCTGCTCCGTGCCGCGGTAGAGCACCTGCACCTGATGCCCGACGGCCGCGGCGTGCGCCGCCATTGCCTCCGGCGCGCAATCCGCCGCCGGGGCCGGCTCGTGGTCGAAGTTCCCGTACGCGTCCACGCCGCGCACCAGCGTGGCACTGTCCCGCGCGCCGGCGATCTGCCGCACCGTGGTCGGGATGTATCGCATGGCGAAGCCGATCCGCCGGTCGGCCGAACGGTTGGGCGCCGAGCCGTGCACCAGCAGCACGTGGTGCAGCGATGCCTGCCCGGGCTCCAGCGGCACATACACGCCCTTGCTCTCATCCACCTCGACGGCGATCTCCTGTCCCCGGCTCAGCAGGTTGTTCTTGTCGAACGTGTCGCGATGCGCGACCTGGGCGGTGTGGGAGCCGGGCATGAACGCCATGCAGCCGTTCACCAGGTCGGCGGGCGTGATGGCGAGCCACACCGTCGTCACGTCCGGCGCGCTCAGCCCCCAGTACGTCGCGTCCTGGTGCCAGGAGACGAAGCCGGGATCGGCCGGCTCCTTGATGAAGAAGGTCGAGGACCAGCAGAACAGGTTGGGGCCGAGCACGTCCTCCACCACATCGAGAATGCGCGGGTGGCGGATCAGCTCGTTGAGGAACGTCAGATACAGATGCGGCTTGTGCCGCATGTTGCCGCTGATCGGCCCGCCTGTGCCGGCCTCGTAGGCTTCGAGCTGCCGGCGCAGCGCGCCTGCTTCCGCGGGCGAGAGGATGTCGATGGGAAAGTGGTAGCCCACGTCACGGTACTGCGCGACGGCGGCATCCGACAGCAGCTTCGGCATCATGCTCCTCCCGCGTTTCCCCGATCGTGCAACGCCGCCGTCGCCGCCGGCAAGCTCGGCCGCTGCGCGGGCGGCAGGGTCGCGGCGATCCGGCCCAGCAGCGCGCGGGCGGCGTGGCCCAGGTAGCGTTCGCGGTGCCAGACGGCGCTGAACGGCCGCTCGGCGAGGGGGAGGGCGACGCGGTGCAGCAAGCCCGCCTCCAGCGCCGGCGCCGCCACCGATGCCGACATGACGGCAGCGCCCAGCCCGGCCTCCGCCGCCGCGCGGACGGCCTCGTTCGAGGGCAGCTCCAGCACCACGGACAGATCGGCGGGTGACAGGCCGAGGCGTTGCAGCGCCGCCTCGAAGGTCGAGCGGGTGCCGGAGCCGGGTTCACGCATGACCCAGTCGGCGTGCAGCAGGTCCCCGGTCGTCACCGCCCGCGCGGCCCAGGGGTGGTTGGGGGCGACCACGATGACGAGCTGGTCGCGCGCGACCGGGGCGCCGGTGAGCGCCGGATCGTCGATGTCGCCCTCGACGAAGCCCAGCTCGGCCGCGCCGTCATGCACCGCCTGCGCGACCTGCAGCGTGTTGCCGAGGCTGAGGCGGACCGCGATGCCCGGATGGCTGCGGCGGAAGTCGGCGAGGTGGCGCGGCAGCCAGTAGCCGGCGATGGTGTGGCTGGCCTGGACCGCCAGCGTGCCGCGCACCAGCCCGCCGAGTTCGCTGAGCACCCGTTCGGCCGCCGCCGCCCGCGCCAGCACCGCCTTCGCCTCCGCGACGAACAGACGCCCGGCCTCGGTCAGCGCGATGCCGCGGCCGACGCGGTCGAACAGCCGGGTCGCATGCCGTTCCTCCAGCGCCGCGATGCTCGCGCTCACCGCGGATTGGGCGAGATTGAGCGCGTGCGCGGCCCGCGTGACGTGCTGGCGCTCGGCCACGGCGACGAAGATGCGGAGCTGTTCGAGCGTCATGACGAGGCTAATAATCGGATAACGAGATCATAGCAAGCTGACTAATCCGTTAGTCAGTTTGAACTCGTCGGCGCAGGGTTCCGGGGGGACAGAGAACAGGAGACCGACATGAAGACGACTCTGATCGCCGCAACCCTGGCGCTGGCGTTCGCCGCCCCGTTCGGCGCGATGGCGGATGATGATGCGCCCGCCACCGAGGCCGCCGCGACCTTCGACGCGGCGCCTGCCGCGCCGCCGGCTGCCGCGGCGCATGTCTACGGTTCGGCCGGCAGCGCGGGGTTCATCGGCCCGGCGGAACTGCACAACGGCCTGCTTCCCAACGGGCTTCTGCCGGCTCCGGCCGAGCACGGCTGAACCTTCGGACCATCGGCGTGCGGGCGCGGGTGCGCAGCCTCGCGCCCGATGCCATGCGCTCTCCCGGCGTGGCGCTTGACATGCAACCTAAAGGTTGCATATAGGCCGGCATGAGCATGGACGTGGTCTTCCGGGCGCTGGCGGATCGCTGTCGCCGGCAGTTGCTGGACCGGTTGCACCAGACGAACGGACAGACACTCGGGCAGTTGTGTGAGGGGTTGGCGATGTCGCGCCAGGCCGTGACCAAGCATCTCGCGGTCCTGGAGGCAGCGAACCTCGTCGCCACCAAGCGTCAGGGGCGGGAGAAGCTGCATTTCATCAATCCCGTGCCCATCAACGACATCGCCGAACGCTGGATCGGGAAGTTCGAGCGCGACCGGCTGCGGGCGCTGGCGGACCTCAAGGATGCGCTGGAAGGAAATCGCGATGAGTGACACACGGTTCTTCTATGTAACCTACATCCGCACGACGCCGGAGCGGCTGTGGCAGGCGCTGACCAGCGCGGAATTCACCGGGCAATACTGGTTCGGCTACCGGCTTGAGAGCGACTGGCAGCCGGGCGCGCCGTGGCGGATGGTGTTCCCGGACGGGCGGGTGGCCGACGCGGGCGAGGTGCTGGAGGCCGTGCCGCCGCGCCGGCTGGTGCTGAGCTGGCGCAACGAAGCCTGGCCGGAGCTTCACGCCGACGGCTTCACCCGCTGCACGTTCGAGCTGGAGCCCGATGGCGAGATGGTGAAGCTGTCGATCACGCATGCGGCCGAGCGCCCGCACGCGCTGATCTCCCGCGTTGCGAGCGGCTGGCCGCAGGTGCTGGCAAGCCTGAAATCGTTGCTGGAGACCGGCAGGGCCCTCTCGCGCCCGAAGGGCTGACGCGGATCAGGCGGCCTGCTCGAGGGTCGGTGCGCTGTCGGCGACCGTCACGCGATGCAGGTCGCGCACCTGATCGGCCGGGTAGCGGCGGGCGCGGTGCATCGTCACCCGGTTGTCCCACATCACGAGGTCATGGGTCCGCCACGTCTGGGCCACGACGAAGCGCGGCTGCGTCGCGTGTTCGGTCAGGTCGCGCAGCAGCATGCGCGCCTCCGGCACCGGCCAGCCGCGGATCGCGCCGGCATGCGACGCCAGGAACAACGAAAGCCGGCCCGTCGCCGGATGGCGGCGCACCAGCCGCTGCGGCACTGGCGCGAAGCGGGCGCGCTCCTCCTCGGTGAAGTCGGTGAAGCCCAGGCTGCCGCGCGAATAGAGCTGGCTGTGCTCGCAGATCAGGTCGCGCACCAGCGCCCGCGTCTCCGCATCCAGCGCGTCCCACGCCGCGCGCATGTCCGCGAACTCCGTATTGCCGCCGGTGGGTGGGATCTGCCGGGCCGAGAGCAGCGAGTATTTCGCAGGCGTCGCCTTGAACGAGCTGTCCGAGTGCCAGAGCATGTTGCCCAGGCCGAACAGCCGCTTGCGGTCGTCGCGCGCCATCACCTGGTTGTTCTTGTCGAGGTTGGAGATGTCGTTCACCTCCATCGACAGCCGCCGCTCGGCCCCCTGCGCGATGTCGCCCGTCGCCAGCTCCAGCGGTCCGAAGTTGCGCGCGAAGGCGAGCTGCTGCGCATCGTCGAGCGGCTGCTCGCGGAACCGCATCACGGCGAAGCGGTCCATGCCCGCCTCGATCGCGGCCACGTCAACGGCCGCGAGCGGGGCGCGCAGATCGACGCCGGTGACCTCGCCAAAAAAGTCCGGATGGGCCGCCGGGTCGGCGGCGCGGATAGAAACTGCCATGGCCCGTCCCTCACGCCGGCGGCATCACCGCGCCGCTCGGGCCGCGAAACGCTACGCGATTTCCGGCGCCCCGCCTATACCGGCGGCCAGCCGCCGTCGGAGCCCGACGCCTGAACTACCGCCACGCCTTCCATGCCGGCAACTTCGCCGACTGCGTCAAGCACGCGCTGCTCGTCTGGCTGATCCGTGCGCTGCAGCGCAAGCCGGGCGGGATCGCGGTGCTCGACACCCATGCCGGCGCCGGCGCCTACGACCTCGGCGCCGCCCCGGCGCAGCGGACCGGGGAGTGGCAGGGCGGCATCGGGCGCCTGCTGGCCGAACCGCCGCCGGCGCTCGCGGAATATCTCAACCTGGTTGAACAAATCGGGCTCTACCCCGGCTCGCCCGCGCTCGTGCGGGCGATGCTGCGGCCGCAGGACCGGCTGCTCTGTTGCGAACTGCATCCCGAGGACCACGCCGCGCTGCGGGCGCGCTTCGCGGGCGATGCCCAGGTCGCCGTGCACCGCCGCGATGCGTGGGAGGCGCTGGGCGCGCTGCTGCCGCCGCGCGCGGGGCGCGGCCTCGTGCTGATCGACCCGCCCTATGAAGCGCCGGACGAGTTCGAGCGCGTGTTCGCCGGCCTGCAGCGCGCGCATCGCCGGTTTGCGCACGGCGTGCATGTCGCGTGGTACCCGGTCAAGCACGGCGCGCCGGTGCGGGCGCTGCACGCGCGGCTGACCGAAAGCGGGATGCGCGACATCCTCGCCGCCATCCTGCTGCTGCGCGCGCCGCTCGATGCCGCGCGGCTTAACGGTTGCGGCCTGATCGTGATCAACCCGCCGTTCCGCTTCGAGCAGGAGGCGCCGGCGATCCTGGATGCGCTCCTGCAACGCCTCGGCACGCGCGAGGCGGGGGAGGGGGCGCTGCTGGAGCGGCTCGCCGAGGAATGACCGCCGGCGCGCGGTCAGTGCAGCTTCACCATCGGCTCGGTCCGGCGGGAAAGCCCGCGCGACAGCGTGCCGAGGAAGGTTTTCAGTGCGCCGTACAGCGCCCGCTCATGCATCTTGTAGAGCGAGCGGTACATCAGCCGGGCGAACAGCCCCTCGATGAAGAAGCTGCGCCCGACCAGGAACCCCATGAGGTTGCCGACGGTGCTGTAGCGGCCGAGCGAGACCAGCGAGCCGAAATCGCGGTACACGAAGGGCTGCAGTGCCTCGCCGCGGAACCGGCGCGGGATCTGGCGCAGCAGGTGCGACGCCTGCTGGTGCGCGGCCTGGGCGCGCGGCGGGATGGTGCCGCCGCCCGGCAGCGGGCAGGCCGCACAGTCGCCGATCGCGAAGATGTCCGGGTCGCGCGTCGTCTGCAGCGTCGGCGTGACGACGAGCTGGTTGATGCGGTTCACCTCCAGCCCGTCGAGATCGTGCAGCACGTCGGGAGCCTTCACGCCCGCGGCCCACACGACGAGTTCGGCCGGCACGAAGCCGCCGTCCGCAAGCTCCACGCCGTCGGCGCGCACGGCACTCACCCGCGCGCCGCTGCGCACCTCCACGCCGAGTTTCTGCAGGAGTTCCAGCGTGGCGGCGGCGATCCGTTCCGGCAGGGCGTGCAGGATGCGCGG
>JAFKFJ010000341.1 GCA_017307335.1 Alphaproteobacteria bacterium
GCGATTCCGGCCCCCGCGAGGCCCGCGGCGTCGGCCGTGCCCTCGGTCAGCAGCGACCCGCAGCCGCCGAGCGCGGGGGCCGCGAGCAGCAAGGCCAGGAGGGCAAGGGCGCGCGCAGGCGTCGGCACCGCCACGCGTCCTCAGCCGCGTGCCGCCTCGCCACCGGCCGCCAGCAGGCCGGCCAGGAACGGGTTGCTGCGCCGTTCCTCGCCGATCGTGGAGCCGGGCCCGTGGCCGCACAGGAACCGCACCGCATCCCCGAGCGGCAGCAGCTTGTGTGCGATGGAGTCGAGCAGGGCGGCGTGGTCGCCATAGGGGAAATCGGTGCGCCCGACGCTGCCGCGGAACAGCACGTCACCCACGACCGCGAGCCCCAGCGACGGCGCCGCGAACACCACGTGCCCCGGCGTGTGGCCCGGACAGTGCAGTACATCGAAGGCGATGCCACCGATCGTGATCTGCGCGCCCTCGGTGAGCCAGCGGTCGGGGGTCGCGTTCTCCAGCCCGTCGAGTTCGAACATGCGGGCCTGGGCCGCGATGTTGTCGAGCAGGAAGCGGTCGCGCGCGTCCGGGCCGACGATCGGCGGGCGCACGCCGCCCTCCGCCAGCGCACGCTGCAATGCCGCAGCCCCGCCCGCATGATCGAGATGGCCGTGGGTGAGCAGGATGGTTTCCACGGTCACGTCATGCTTGCGCACGGCGTCGAGGATGCGCGGCACGTCGCCGCCCGGATCGACGACCGCGCCGCGGTGCTGCTCATCCTCGAACAGCAGGGTGCAGTTCTGTTCGAACGGCGTGACCGGGATGATGACGGCCTTGAGCTTCGGCATGCGCGCGAGCCTCCGCGTGATTAACGCGCCAGCGTCCCGAAGGTGGCGCCGCGCAGCAACTGCTTCTGCAGGAAAAACGCGACCAGGACCACCGGGGCGAGGTAGACCGCGCCGGCGGCGGCGAACAACCCCCAATCGGTGCCGAAATCCGCGCCGAGGACGCGCAGCATCGCCACCGGGATCGTCCGCGTGTCCACGCCGGTCAGCATCTCGCTGAACAGGAAATCGTTCCAGGTGAACACGAAAGCGATGATCGCCGTTGCCGCCAGCCCGCCGCGCATCTGCGGCAGCGTGATGTGCCACAGGATGCGCAGGCGCGACGTGCCGTCGAGCCACGCCGCCTCCTCGGCCGCCGCCGGCAGCTCCAGCATGAAGCTGCGCAGCATCCAGATCGCGAACGGCAGGTTGAAGGCGGTGTAGACCAGGATGATCCCGGTGTAGCTGCCGCCGAGGCCAATGCGGCTGAAGATGACGTAGAGCGGGATGATGCTGGTCAGCGGCGGGATCATCCGCAGCACGAGCGTGTAGAACAGCAGATACTCGCGCCCGCGCACCGGCAGGCGGGCGAACGCGTAGGCGGCGAAGGCGCCGAGGATGAGCGCGAGCAGCACGCTTGATCCGGCGATCACCACCGAGTTGAAGATGTAGTGCGCGAAGCCGGTCGGGAACACCTGCTTGCCGTCAGCCGTGACGCCGGTGAACAGGCTGACGAAATGCTCGAACGTCGGGTGGAACAACAGCTTCGGCGGTACCGCGAGCGTGTCCTGACGCGTCTTGATCGCGGCCAGCAGCATCCACACGACGGGAAAGCAATACACGAGGCCGACCGCAGTGGCGGCGGCGGCACGGCGCAATCCGGCAGGACGGAACAGCGGGTGCATGGCGGGTGACCTCGCGCGGCGGCGGCATAGGGTGCCGCCACGCGCTGGCCTCACGCAAGCGACAACGGGGGACCGGGGCCCGGCCGGCGTCCTGGCGCCGGGGCACCGTTACCGGGCGCGAGAATCCCGTTGCGTGGTGGGCAAGAGTGGGAATACGACTATGCTGATCCAGGCGGATAGCCACAACAAGCAGCCCGACGTGCCGCCGGCGCCGGGTCAAAGGGGGGCGTTACTGATGCTGGCTTGCCGGCACCCGCGCGTCGCGATCGAGACGAAGCCTGTCGCGTCGGCGCGGCGTTCCCTGCGCATGCGCGGCCGCCCGCCCGCCTAGGCACCGACCCGATGGATCTTGCCGTCAGCGACCTGCGCAAGCGCTTTGGCGCGGTCGAGGCCCTCCAGGGCATCACGCTGGAAGTGCAGTCAGGCGAGTTCTTCGCCATCCTCGGCCCGTCGGGCGCCGGCAAGACCACGCTGCTGCGCACCATCGCCGGTATCGAGCGGCCCGACGGCGGGCGGGTCATGCTCGGCGGCCGCAACGTGGCCGACGTGCCGGTTCGCGACCGCAACACGGCGATGGTCTTCCAGACCTTCGCCCTCTACCCGCATCTCTCCACCTTCGACAATCTCGCCTATCCGCTGCGCGAAGCGCGCGTGCCGGCTGCGGAAGTGAAGCGCCGCGTGGGCGAGGTCGCGGAGATGCTGCGCCTGACGCACACCCTGGCGCGCAAGCCCGCGACGCTCTCGGGCGGGGAGCAGCAGCGCTGCGCCATCGGGCGCGCGCTCGTGCGCCGCCCACAGCTGCTGCTGCTCGACGAGCCGCTGACCAACCTCGACGCCAAGCTGCGCCACGATACCCGCGCGGAGTTCAAGCGCCTGCATCGCGAGCTCGGCAGCACCACGATCGTCTATGCCACGCCGGATCAGCTTGAGGCGCTGAGTATGGGCAGCCGCGTGGGCGTGTTGCGGCAGGGACGGATCGTGCAGGTCGACGCGCCGGCCACGCTCTATACGAAGCCGGACGATGCATTCGTGGCGTCGCTGGTGGGCGATCCCCCGATCAATCTCGTGCCTGGTACGCTGCACGAGGATGGCGGCGGACGGCGCATCGAGCTGGATTTCATGGGCCTGGACGCGCAGCCTTGGCGCAAGGCGCTCGCTGCCTTCTCCGCAGGCACGCGCCTGCGGGTGGGGCTGCGGCCGCAGGCGATCTGGCCGGCCGCGGGCGAGACGCAGGGCGCCGGCTTCGGCGCGCGCGTGTTCCTGACCGAGCCGCTGGGCGACGTGACCATCCTCGATGTCATGGCGCACGGCGACACGCGGCTGCGCATGGTGCTGCCGCAGGAGCAAGCGTGGCAAATTGCGGTCGACGATACCATCGAATGTGCCGTGGACGTCGATCAGATCTGCCTGTTCGCGGAGGAAAGCGGCGTCGCGCTCCACCGCGACCGGGCTGAAACGGCGGGATGAGGCACCGCCAAAGGAACGCGTAAAGCAACGTCCAAGGGAGACAACAATGAAACGTCTGCAGATGGGCTTCACGGCGCTCGCCACGGCGGCGGGCGTCGTGCTTGCAGGGTTGGGGACACCCGCGCCGGCGGCGGCGAAGGACATCGTCATCAACATGGCCGCCCCGGACTGGCTGCCAACGCGCTTCATGCAGGACGAGTTCAACCGCACCTACAAGGCGAAGAGCGGGAACAACGTAAAGCTGGTGATCGACTTCATTCCTTGGCCCAGTTACTACCAGCGCGTCGCGGCGTCGCTCAGCTCGGGCGAGAAGAAGTACCAGATGCTCGTCACCGACAGCCAGTGGCTGGGCGACTTCGTTGAGGGTGGCCACTATCTGAAGCTGAACAAGTACATCGACAAGGACCCCGAGCTGAAGGCAATGCTTGATGACATGCATCAGGTCATCAAGGACACGTCGTCGAGCTATCCATACAAGAGCAACAACTACTACGGGTTCCCGCAGTTCCCGGACAACCTGGTCACCTACTACCGTAAGGACTTGTTCTGCAACGACCGCGAGCGCGACGCGTTCAAGGCTAAGTATCACAAGACTCTGCCCTGCTATTACGCGGAATGGCAGAACGTCGACTGGGATACATGGGGCGATATCGGCGAGTTTTTCCATCGCAAGAAAGGGGACAAGCTGGGCGATGGGGTGGCCGATGACGATTTCTACGGCATCGCCTTCCAGGCCGGTAAAGGCTATGACTTCTCTTCGATGCAGATCAATTCGCTGATCTGGGAGGCGGGCGGCGATATCTGGGACGAGACCAGCACCAAGCCGGCCGCCGGCGTCGTGAACTCGCCCATCGCCGTGAAGGCGCTCGAGCGGTACCTTGACCTGCTGAAGTGGGCGCCGCCGGTGGCAAAGACCGGGCAGATGGACATCTTCGTGATCCAGGACCTCTACATGCAGGGCAAGGTCGCGGCGATCGTCGACTGGGTCGGGCTCGCAGGGCCGGTCATCGACCCGAAGGTCTCGAAGGTCGCGGACAAGAGCTGGTTTGCCCAGCCGCCAGGGTGGCGCAAGCCGGACGGCTCGATCAACCGGTTCATGAACATCGGCGGCCAGCCCTTCGTGCTCACCACCTGGAATTCGCCGGAGGTGGTGCACGAGGCGCTTGAGATCGTGAAGTGGTGGCTTTCCAAGCCGGTGCAGATCAACTTCGTGAAGCATGGCGGCGAGAGCGGAATGCTGAGCGTGCTCCAGGATCCGGAGTATCTGACCTGGGCGCCCTGGACGCGGGCCTTCTCCGACAACTACCAGTGGCAGAAGGACATCTGGCACATCCCCGAATTCTTCCCGATGCTGACACAGCAGCAGGAGCAGTTCGACAAGGCGATCACGGGCCAGATCTCGGCCAAGCAGGCACTCGACGCCGTCGCAGCCTTCCAGGACAAGCTCCTCAAGGAAGACGGCCGCATCAAGTAGGCGCAACCACATCCGATCGCACGAGGGGAGCCGCCCGCCTGGCGCGGACGGCTCCCCGCCTTGAGGACGCTACGATGAATATGCCGGCATGACGCCTCGGACGGAGACGCCGCCTGCGACTTTCACCCCCGGACGGACCCGCCCGAGCGCGCGCGGCTTCCTGGGGTGGGTGATGGCGCCGCAGCGGCGCGGCCCGCTGCTGATCGCGCCCGCGATCGCGACCCTTGTGGTCGTAAACATCTTCCCGCTGATGTGGTCGTACGGGCTCAGCTTCTTTCACTACAACGCGAAGCGGATCGCGGTGCCGCCACACTGGCGGGGGTTCGGCAACTACGTCGACCTGCTCAGCGACTCCGATGTGTGGGGGCGGTTTCAGAACACCGCCGTCATCGTCATCGGCAGCGTGGCGGTGCAGCTCGTCGTCGGGTTCCTGCTGGCGCTGCTGTTTTCGCGGGAGTTTCCCCTGCGCCGCTACCTGCTCATGCTGGTGCTGGCGCCGATGATGCTCTCCCTGTCGGCGGTCGGTGTGTTCTTCAAGCTGTTCTACGAACCCACGCTCGGCTTCATCCCCCGGCTCGTGCAGGAGTTCACGGGCCAGCCCTTCGTCATCCTCGACACGCCGGTCAAGGCGAACGTCGCCATCATCTGCGCCGATGCCTGGATGTGGTCGCCGTTCGTGATGCTGCTGGTGCTCGCGGGCCTCGTCAGCGTGCCGAAGTATCTCTACGAAGCCGCGGAGATCGACCGCGCCAGCGCCTGGAGGCGGTTCCGCACCATCACCTTTCCCTACATCCGCAGCCTGCTGCTGCTGGCGCTGCTGTTCCGCACGATCGAGACGTTCAAGATCTTTGACGTGCCCTACGTGCTGACCGAGGGCGGGCCGGGTACCTCCACGGAGACCATCTCGGTCTATCTGTTCCGCGTCGCCTTCAACTACTTCCAGACCGGGCGCGCGTCGGCGCTGGGCTACATCGTGCTGTTCGGCGTGATCGTGCTGACCAGCCTCTATCTCTACGCAATCCAGGTCCGTCGCGAGACGGAGGGACCCAGCCGATGACGGAACGCCGCCCATGAGTTCCCGTGAAGTCCGCAGCATCGGCGTCGCCGGATGGGGCCGCACGCTCGGCGCCGCCGTGATCAGCCTAATCTACTTCTTCCCGGTGCTGTTCATCATCCTGGCGGCGTTCAAGACGCGCGCCGACGTCCTCGCATGGCCGATCAAGTTTGTCTTCACGCCTACGCTGAGCAACTTCGTCTCGGTCTTCTTCCGCGTCGCGGTCGAGGGCGGGCAGGCGGAGGCGACCGGCTTCGGCCTCTATTTCTTCAATTCGCTCTTCATCGGCGGCAGCAGCGTGCTGCTCGCACTCATCATCGGCACCTCGGCGGCGTACGGCTTCTCGCGCTTTCCGCTGCGTGGCAACGACACCTACCTGTTCATGATCCTGACCACGCGGATGATGCCGCCCATCATCGCCATCATTCCGATCTTCGTGCTGTTCAACATATTCGGACTGTCCGGCACCTATGTCGGCATCATTGCGCTCTACACCGCTTTCAACCTGCCGTTCTCGATCTGGATGGTGAAGAGCTTCTTCGACGACCTGGACCGCGACATCGAAGACGCGGCGCGCATGGACGGCAGCAGCGAATGGCGGGTGTTCCGCAAGGTCTGCCTGCCCCAGATCTATGCCGGGCTCGCCGCGACCTTCGTGTTCGCGATCATCCTTACCTGGAACGAGTTCGTGTTCGCCCTGCTGCTCACAGGAACCCAGACGCGCACCGTGCCGGTGCAGATCGTGCGTGCCATCGGCGGCGCGATGGGCGCGGACTGGGGCCTGCTCTCGGCGCTGGAGACCCTGTTCATCATCCCTGTCGTGCTGGTTACCTTCGCGTTGCAGAACCAGCTGCTGCGCGGCGTCACCTTCGGCACGATCCGACGCTGAGGCCGCCGTGTCGCAAGCTCAGTCCGATATCCGGCTCGTTGGTGTCACCAAGCGCTTCCAGAACCTGCTCGCGGTCGACAGCGTCGACCTGACGGTCGATGTCGGGGAAGTCGTCTGCCTGCTCGGCCCCTCGGGCTGCGGCAAGACGACCACCCTGCGCATGATCGCGGGGCTGGAGAACGCGACCAGCGGCGACATCCTGATCGCCGGCCGCCGCGTGAACGAACTGCCGGCGCGTGCGCGCAACGTCGCCATGACGTTCCAGTTCTACGCGCTCTACCCGTCGCTCACGGTGGAGGAGAACCTCGCCTATCCGCTGCATGCCGACAGGCTCTCGCGCGCGGCGATCGCCGAGCGCATTGCACAGGTGGCGCGCGTGCTCGACCTGGAGACGATCCTCAAGCGCCGGCCGCACCAGCTCGGCGAGGGCGAGAAGCAACGCGTCGCGGTCGGTCGCTCGATCGTCCGCCAGCCCACCTGCTTCCTGTTCGACGAGCCGCTGAGCCGGCTCGACATCCAGCTGCGCCAACAGATGCGCACGCAGATCAAGGAGGTGCTGGAACGCCTCGACAAGCCCACGGTGATCGTGACCCACGATCAGATCGAGGCGCTGACCATGGCCGACCGGATCGCGGTGATGCGCGACGGGCGGATCGAGCAGGTGGCGACGCCGCACGACCTGTTCGCCTATCCCACGAACGTCTTCGTCGCCGGCTTCATCGGCACGCCGCAGATGAACCTGGTGCCGGCAACGCTGGAGGCGACGGCGGAGGAGGAGGGCGCCACGCGCGCGCGCTTTGCAGTGCTCGGCGAGCAGTTCTCCGCCCCGGTGGAGGCGGCGGTGCGGCGCCTCGCGCCCGGGGCGAAGGTCACGCTCGGCGTGCGCCCGCGCAGCTTCGAGCTGGCCCCGCCGGATGCCGCCGATGTCGTGCACGCGAGCATCGATCTCATCGAGCCGATGGGCGCAGAGATGCTCGTCCATCTGGTGCGGCAGGGGCAGGACCTTCGCTGCGTGCTGGCCCACACCGCCCGCGTGCGGCTCGGTCAGGAGGTCGGCGTGCGGTGCAAGCCGAACCAGCTTCACGTGTTCGACGAGGCGGGGAGCCTGGTGCGATGAGCGAGCGGCGCGTGCTCAGCGGGCGGCAGGCGCGCACGCTGGAATACCTCATCGTCGGCGCGAGCATTCTGGCGCTGGTGCTGATCTTCCAGCCCTTCGCGCTCGGGCTGTTCAGCATCGGCGCCGCGGCCATCGTGGTCGTCGGGCTGCTGTTCAACCTCGTGCCGCTCTGCCAGCCCGGCACGAGGGTGCGCTCGCTGGTGATGGCACTGATCGTCATCATCGTCATTTTCGCCATCGTCACCGGGCTCGCGCTCGCTTCCGCCGAGCTGTACGCGTACTACATCTCGCCTGCCGACTGAGCGCCGCCTGAACGTCGGGCCGGCCGCAAGCAGGAAAGGGGTCCACGTGCAGACCACATCGCTCGGCCGTACCGGCCTGACCGTCTCGCGCCTCTGCCTCGGCTGCATGACCTACGGCAGCAAACGCTGGCGCGACTGGGTGCTGGAGGAGGATGCGGCGCGACCGTTCTTCCGCCGCGCCTGGGAGGCGGGGATCAACTTTTTCGACACCGCCGACGTCTATTCGGCGGGCGCGAGCGAGGAGGTGCTGGGCCGCGCGCTGCGCGACCTCGCGATCCCGCGCGAGCAGGTGGTGGTCGCGACCAAGGTGCACGGGGTCATGGGCCCCTCGCCGAACGAGCGCGGCCTGTCGCGCAAGCACATCATGCACGCGATCGACGCCAGCCTGAGGCGGCTGCAGCTTGACTACGTCGATCTCTACCAGATCCACCGCTTCGACCCGCACACGCCGATCGAGGAGACCCTGGAGGCGCTGGACGCGGTGGTGCGTGCCGGGAAGGCGCTGCATGTCGGCGCCTCCTCCATGTTTGCCTGGCAGTTCTCGGCGATGCTGCATGCCGCCGAGCGCCGCGGCCTCGCCCGCTTCGTCACGATGCAGAACCACTACAATCTCGTCTATCGCGAAGAGGAGCGGGAGATGATCCCGCTGTGCCGCGCCGAGGGCATCGGCCTGATCCCCTGGAGCCCGCTCGCCCGCGGCTTCCTCGCCGGCAACCGGGCGACCCAGGGCTTCGGCGAGACGACGCGTGCGAAGAGCGATGATTTCGCCCACCGCATGTACTATGCGGACAGCGACTTCGCGGTGGTCGAGCGGGTGCGCGAGGTGGCGCGGCGGCGCGGCGTCTCGAACGCGCAGGTCGCGCTGGCCTGGCTGCTGCACCAGCCGGGGGTGACCGCGCCGATCATCGGCGCCTCCAAGCCCGAGCATCTGGAAGACGCGCTCGCGGCGATCGCGCTGCGGCTGGAGGCCGACGAACTGGCGTCCCTCGCCGAGCCCTACCGGCCGCATCCGGTGCTCGGCCACACGGCATAGGGGTG
Source organism: Alphaproteobacteria bacterium (assembly GCA_017307335.1). GTDB lineage: Bacteria > Pseudomonadota > Alphaproteobacteria > Acetobacterales > Acetobacteraceae > JAFKFJ01. Next base: position 9,053 of record JAFKFJ010000341.1, read on the forward strand.
GCGTCGTCCGACCTGAACAGGAGCCACGATCCCGCTCGCCGGAGCTGGGTCGAAAGCGCCAATGCCGGCGGGGATTTCCCGCTGCAGAACCTGCCCTTCGGCGTCTTCCGGCGCGAGGGCGAGGCGCCGCGCGGCGGTGTCGCGATCGGCGAGCAGATTCTCGACCTGCCGACGGTCCTGGCGGCCGGGCTGCTCCATGGCGAAGCCGTCGCCGCGGCCCGCGCGGCAGCGGGGCCGGTGCTGAACCCGCTGCTCGCGCTCTCGCCCGCCGCCCGGTCGGCGCTGCGTCTGGCACTCGGCGACCTGCTCGATGCCGATGCGCCCCGGGGACGCGCGGCCGCGGCGCGGGCGGCCGATCTCCTGGTGCCGATGGCGGAGGCCGCGTTGCTGCCGCCCGTGGCAATCGGCGGCTTCACGGACTTCCTCGCCTCCATCCATCACACGCGCCGCATGGGCACGGGGCGCCTGCCGCCGGCGTTCCTGCACCAGCCGCTCGCCTATGCCGGCCGCGCGAGTTCGATCGGCGTGAGCGGCGCCACGGTGTGCCGCCCCTGCGGGCAGTGGCGCGACGAGGCCGGTGTGCTGCATTTCGGGCCGGAACCGTGGCTCGATTTCGAGCTGGAGGTCGGCGCCTTCGTGGCGGGCGGCAATGCGCTCGGCACACCGATCCCGATCGCTGCGGCGGCGGAGCACCTGTTCGGCTGCTGCCTGCTCAACGACTGGTCGGCGCGCGCCATGCAGCGGTTCGAGACCATTCCGCTCGGCCCGTTCACGGGCAAGAGCTTCGCCACCACGATCTCGCCCTGGATCGTCACCGTCGAGGCGCTGGCGCCGTTCCGCG
>JAFKFJ010000153.1 GCA_017307335.1 Alphaproteobacteria bacterium
GCGCGGCCGGCCGACACCGGCGCCTATGGCATCGCGCTCGGCTACGGCGCGGCTGGCGGCTGGGGCAGCCTGAAGCTGCCGTTCCAGGCCTTCGTCACCGCCTTCCGCCCGCTGGGCAGCGGCGTGCCGCTGGTGAGCGGCTGGGGCGGGGCGGCGGGCGGATACGGCGGCGGGGCGATCGAATACGCCTCGCTCGCGATGGTGCAGAGCCAGATCAGCGACGACGACATCAACGCCGCGATCGCGCGCACCACGCCCGTCGCCGCCATCGCCTGGACCCGCATCTCCGACTGAGGCGCGCGCCGCGCAATCGCTTCCTGCATCGAGGATCCCGATGGACCGCATCATCGTCTATCCGGGCGGCATCCCGCTCGACACCGATCTGCTGAACACCAACCGCAACACGATGATCGCGCTGCACGCGCTGATCGCCGCGACGCTGGGCACCACCACCACCGCCGACGGGCTGACGGTCACGCCGACGACCCCGGCGTCGATGAACGTGGTGGTCGCACAGGGCAGCCTGACCGCCTACACGGCGCTCGACAACGTCGCCTACGGTTCGCTGCCGGCGGACACGGCGGACTCCATCGTGAAGATGGGCGCGCTGCTGCAACCGGCGACGCTCGCAATCACCGCACCGACGACGGCGGGCACGTCGATCGCGTATCTGGTCGAGGCGGCGTTCAGCGAGAGCGACCAGGACCCGGTGGTCCTGCCGTACTACAACGCCACCAATCCGGCGCAGCCCTACCTCGGGCCCAACAACACCGGCGCGGCGCAGAACACCATGCGCGCGCAGGGCGTCGCGCTGCAGGTCAAGGCGGGGGCGGCGGCGCCCACCGGCAGCCAGGTGGTGCCGCCGGCCGATCCCGGCTGGACGCCGCTGGCCGCGATCCAGGTGAACGCCGGGGCGAGCGCGATCACAGCGGCGATGATCTACCCGGCGCCGGAAACCCGGTTCGTGCCGTTCAAGCTGCCCGATCTGCGGCCCGGCTTCGCGCAGTCGGCGGTGTTCACCGCCAGCAGCAGCTTCGCCGTGCCAGCCTGGGTCACGCGGGCGAAGGTGACGGTGATCGGCGGCGGCGGGGCGGGCGGAATGCACGCCAGCCTGCCGGGCGGCGGCGGCGGTGCGGGCGGCGTCGCGGTCAAGTGGCTCTCCGGCCTCACGCCCAACGCGCTGATCCCGGTGACGGTCGGCCAGGGCGGGGCGGCGAGCGGTTCCGCCGGCACCGGCAACCCCGGACAGACCAGCAGCTTCGGCACCTACGTCTCGGCGACCGGCGGGCAGGGCGGGGGCGGCGGCAGCGGCGGCGCGACGCCCGTCGGCGGGCAAGGCGGCGTCGGCGTCGGCGGCGACGTGAACCGGGCCGGTTCCTGGGGCAGCGACGCGGTGCCGCCGAGCGGGCTGGGCGGCAGCGGCGGCGGACCGGGCGGCGGCAAGGGCGGCACCGGCGTCGCCGGGCAGAGCGCGCCGAGCCAGGGGGCCGGCGGCGGCGGTGGCGGCGGCGGCGCCTCGGGCGGCGCCGGGCTGGCCGGCGGCGCCGGGGCGGCTGGCATCGTTTTCGTGGAGTACTGAGCCATGACCCGCACCTATGCCCGCATCGAGAACGGGATCGTCGCCGAGCTGCTGACCTCCGCCGAGACGCCGCAAACCCTGTTTCATCCCGCGCTGCACTGGATGGACGTGACCGGGCAGGGCGTGGCGGTGGGCTGGCGCCAAAACCCCGTGACGGGATCAGCTTCCGATCAGGATCGGATTGCCGTTCTGGTCGGTCACCACCGCGCCGGTGTCGGTGGTCAGCACCGTGGTCGGCGGCGCGATGGTGGCCAGTTGCTGCACCGGCAGCAGTATC
>JAFKFJ010000342.1 GCA_017307335.1 Alphaproteobacteria bacterium
GCGGCGGCGGTCGCGGGCGGCCAGCACCTCGGCGACATGGGCGGCCGGCCATCGCCCCTCGCCCACCAGCTTCAACGTGCCCACCATGTTGCGCACCTGATGGTGCAGGAAGCTGCGCGCCCCGGCCCGCACCTCCACCATGTCCCCGGCGCGCGTCACGTCCAGCCGGTCGAGCGTCTTCACCGGGCTCGATGCCTGGCAGAGGCTGGCGCGGAAGGAGGAGAAATCGTGCCGGCCGAGCAATGCCGCCGCCGCCGCCGCCATCGCCGGCACATCGAGCGGGCGCTCCACATGCCACACCCGCCCCGCCGTCAGCGCCGGCCGCGCCGGGCGGTTGAGGATGCGGTAGCGGTAGCAGCGGGCGCGCGCCGAGAAGCGCGGGTGCCAGCCGGCCGGCGCCGGGGCGGCACACAGCACCACGACGGGGTGCGGCCGCAGATGGAAGTTCAGCGCGTCGCGCAGCCGCTCCGGCGCGAGGTCGCGGGGCAGGTCGAGCAGCGCCACCTGCCCCTCGGCATGCACGCCGGCATCGGTCCGCCCGGCGACCGCGCTCACGACGGGGGCGCCGTGGACGAGGCGCGACGCCGCCTCCTCAAGCACCTGCTGCACCGAAAGCCCGTTCTCCTGCCGCTGCCAGCCGACGAACCCGCCGCCGTCGTATTCCAGCAGCAGAGCGGCGCGCATGGTCACCCCGGCAGGAGGCCCCAGAACCGCGCCATCGCCTCGCTCGCCGCGATCCCGGCGGGCACCACGTACGGGTCCGCCGGGCTGCCGTCGAGCACCGGAAAGGCATGCCCGAACCCGCGCAGGCTCCACTGCTCCAGCGCCCGCCCCCAGACACGGCGGCGCAGCCCCGGCGCGGGCTCGGACTCGGCGTCGGGCTCCGGGCCAAGACCGATGGCCGCGCCCCATTGTGCGACCAGCGCATCGCCGTTGGCCGGGTCCACCACGCGGTCGGCGGTGCCGTGCCAGACCGACAGCCGTGGCCACGACACGCCCGGGCGACCGGCGAGGTGCGCGGCCAGCGCGGCGCCGTCGTCGTTCGTCGCGCGTTCCATGCGCATCAGCGCCGAGGCCATGTCGTGCGCCGTCCCCACCGGCATCCCGGCCACCACCGCGCCGCCCGCGAACACGTCCGGGTAGGCCGCCAGCAGCGCCGCGGCCATCGCCCCCCCGGCCGAGAGCCCGGCCACGTAAACACGTGCCGGGTCGGCGCGCACCCGCACGAGCGCGTCGAACACCATCTGCCGGATCGAAGCCGCCTCGCCCCTGCCGCCCGGTCCGAAATCGGCCGGGCGGAACCAGTTGAAGCAGCGGCCGCGATTGTTCTCCGCCTGCTGCTCCGGCAGCAGCAGCGCCGCGCCCAGCCGCTCCGCCAGCGCCGCGAAGCCGCTGGCCGCGGCAAACTGGCGCGCGTCCTGGCCGCAGCCATGCAGCAGCACCAGCAGCGGCGCCCCCGGCCGCACCGGGCGGGCCGGCAGGCGCAGGTACATCCGCAGCCTGCCCGGATTGCTGCCGAACTGCGCCACCGCCGTCACCTGCCCGCCCGCCTCGCGCGCCGGCTGCCAGGCATCGAGCAGCGCCGGGAACAGCTCCGACGCATCGCGCAGCGCGCGGCGCACCGCGCGCGGCGGATGCAGCATGCGCCGCGAGAGCCGCGCCATGCGATAAGGGAAGCGGGCGTTCATGGCGCGAGACTAGGTGACGCCGGCCGCGCCGTGCCAGCCCGCGCGGCACGGACGAGCCCCGCGTTCACGTGTCGGTGCCATGAGCGGATTGCGAACCACGCCTGTACCGGTTCAGGCGAAAATGCCACAACTCGCCCGGGACACGGATGCACCGCGCCCTCGCCTTTGTTCTGTTGCTGCTCGGCCTCGCCGCCTGTGCTTCCGCTCCCGATCCGCCCGGCACTCTCGCGAAAGGCTGCCAGCGGGAGCGGCGGGCCGATCTCCGGCTGCAGACATCGCGCAACTTCCTGCTCGCGCCGGTGACCCTCAACGGCCACGCGGCACTGATGGTCGTCGATACCGGCGCCGAGGTCACGACGATCACGCCCGAGGCGGCGGCTGCGCTGCGCCTGCCGCGCGACCCGCACCACGGCAGCGTGTTTCTGGGCGTCTCCGGACCGACGCGCGCCGAGAACGTCCGCCTCGACCATCTGGCGCTGGGCCGCATCGAGCGGCACGACCTCAGCCTCGGCCTCGGTGCCATGCCGCCCTTCCCCGGCCTTTCGCCCCCGGTCGCGGGGCTGCTCGGCACGGACGTGCTCGCCGGCTACGAGGTCGAGCTGGACCTGCCGGACCGCCGCATGGCGCTGTATGCCCCCGGCAGTTGCGGCGGCGCGCCGCCCTGGGCGGCCAACACCGCCGTGCGGCTCGATCGCACACGATCGGGCCTCGTCTTCGTCAACGCCGTGGTGGACGGGCGGCGGGTGCGCGCGCTGCTCGATACCGGCGCGCGCACGACGCTGCTCGCGCGCGAGACGGCACAGACGATCGGCATCACGGAAGAGGCCATGGCCCGCGACCCGCAGCGGCGCGGATTCGGCATCGGGCTCGCTGCCATCAGCATCCGCAGCCACCGCTTCGACGAACTCGGCCTGCCCGGTGCGATGGCCTACAACGTTTCGGCCAACATCGCCGATCTGCATCTGCCGGGTGTCGAGATGCTGCTCGGCGCCGACTATCTCGGCCCGCGCAAGACCTGGATCTCGTACACGACCGGCCGGCTGTTTCTGCGCTGACGGCTACGGGATTTCGAACAGCGGCACCCGCTCGGCGATCCCGCGCAGCCCCTGGTCGCGCGGCAGCGGCGTGATGCCGCGCGCGGCGAGCAGACGCGATGCGTCGGCGTGCCCGACCACCTGCCCGGTCGCGAGGATCGCGCGCGATTCCGCAAGCCCCTGCACCCGCGACGCGATGTTCACCGTCTGCCCGAAATAGTCCTGCCGCTCGTTCAGCATCACCGCGAGGCATGGCCCCTCGTGAATGCCGATCTTCAGCACGAGCTCGCGATGCAGGTCGCCGATCGCCTCGCGCATGCGCAGCGCCGCCGCCAGCGCACGGTCCGCACTCGGGAACGTCGCCATGACCGCATCGCCGATGGTCTTGATCACCACGCCGGCCTCTGCCGCCGCGATCTCATGCATCACGCGGAAATGCTCGCGCACCAGATCGTAGGCAACGAGGTCGCCTACGCGGTCGTAGAGCTCGGTAGAGCCCTTGAGGTCGGAGAACAGGAACGTGAGGCTCGTGATCTTCAGCCGCTGGTCGATCGCCAGCGTGTCGGTGCGGTAGATGTCGCGAAACGTCTGGTTGGTCAGCAGCCGCTTCGCGGTCACGAACGGGCGGCGCCGGGCGAGCAGGTCATGCAGCGCATCCCCGGCGAACCACACGCCCGGGAGCGAGCGCGTGTCGGTCGCGTTCTCGAATGCGATGCGCAGCGGCCCCGGCGCCATTGCCAGCGGCGTCGCGGCCGGCGGCTCACGCTCCAGCACCACCGTCAGCGCGCGGCGCTCGCGCGTCGGCTCGCCCTTCACCTCGATGAACTGCGCCAGATGCACGACCGGGTCGAAGACGATGACGAAGCCCGGCGGAAGCTGGAGCGACATGCTCGCGCGCTCGTGCGGCGCCAGCTCCAGCGTGTCGAGCACGATCTCCTCGAACATCTGCGCGAACGTCGCATCGTCGGGCAGTGCCACGCCGGAGCCGAAGAACACCTGGCGCAGATATTCGCCCACCGGCAGCGTCTGCGGCTCGTGCGCCGCGACCCGGCGGACCTGGGCGCTGACGGTGAACGTGACCTCCACCATCTCGTCCAGCGTCGGCTCATAGCCGGCGGCGCAGAGCTGGCAGGCATACTCGGCGCGTCGCACGCTTTTCAGCGACGTGCCGGTTTCGAGCACGCCGCCGCAGCCGGGGCACAGCACGTTCCACGCCAGCTCGAACAGGCCGAGCCGGGTCGCATGCAGGAAGCCGGCGATCACCTGTTCGGGATCGAGCCCGTGCGTGCCGGCAAAGCTCAACGCGTTGACCCGGCAAAGATCGCGGTCCGGCGCATCGCGCACGAGCGCCTCGATCGCGCCCGCGACGGCCGGCGCGGCCGATTCGCGCAAGCCTGCGAACAATGCTTCCGTTTCGGCCGATGAGGTCATGGTGGCAGCTCCCGGCTCGCGTATATGGGGTGGGTCATTGCCGGCAGAAGCGGTGGGCGTCCAGCAGCTGCGCAGCCGCCTCGCTTTCGCGCGAAGCATGGGGCAAGCTGACCCGCCACAACAACCAGTGCGTTCGCGATGTCGCAGCCTGCCGCCCCGGCCCTTCCGCAGTTCTTCAAGCACGTCGTCGGCGTGACACCGCAGACGCACGGCGCCTTGCGGCTCAACCGCGCCGCCGGGTTCGGCTTCGCCGCCGCGGCGCAGTCGGTGCCGCTGGGCCTCACCGAGATCGAGGCCGCGGCACAGCATTTCCCGGTGCTGTTCGCGAGCGGGCCGAACCCGATCCCCGTCGCGCTGCTCGGCGTGCGGGAGGGTCACAACCTGTTCGTCCGCCCCGACGGCACGTGGCAGCCGGACGCCTATGTGCCCGCCTATGTCCGCGCGTTTCCGTTCGTCTTCATCGAGGATGCCGCGAACCGCTCGCTGTTCGTGGGCGTCGAACCCGATGCGCCGCATCTGAGCGCCGATGTCGGCGCGCCGCTGTTCGAGGACGGGCGCCCGTCGCCCGCGCTGAACGAGGCGATCGCGTTCTGCAAGGCCTATCGCGAGGCGGTGGTCGCCGCCGGCACGTTCGCCCGCGCGCTCGACGCGGCGGGCGTCCTGCAGGAGGAGGAGGCGACGATCAATTTCACCGCCGGCGGCGGCGCGCGCGTGCGCGGGTTCAAGCTGATCAAGCCCGAGAAGCTCGCCGAGGTCGATGATGCCACCTTCATCGAATGGCGGCGCATGGGCTGGGTCGCGGCGGCCTACGCGCATCTCTATTCTTCGGGCCGCTGGAGCCGGCTGATCGAGCTTGCCGCCCCGCGCTGACCGCCGCGCAACGCTTTGTCAGTGAATCGCCGTCAGGCTTGGTTCTGCGCGGACGCGTGCCTCGGGGAAAAAACCGCCCCAGCGGGCGGCATGGTCCCCGCGGCGGAGTCTTCCCTTGGCGCGGAGTCAACGACCGGCGGCGGCCGGCGCGCACAGCGCCGCCGTTGCTCCGCCCGGCGTCTTTCGCCCCGACGATCTGACGGCGTTCGATCCCGCCCCCGATCCCGACCTGTTCCTGCTGACCCTGCCGGGCGAGCCGTGGCTCGGGCCTCGTGCGCTCGCGCATGCCCGGCCGAGCTTCGTGCGCCCGCCTGCACCGGCCGCGAGCATCCCGGCCGCGAGCATCCCGGCCGCCAGCAGCCCGACGGTGAGCAGCGCGCCAGTGAGCAGCGCGCCAGTGAGCAGCGCGCCCGGCGGCATTCCGGCCGCGGCATTGCCGGCGCCCGCCGCGCCGATCACCGCCAGCACGGCCGCGCCGCGCACGGACGACAATTCAGACCTCGCCGTGCACGGCAACGTCGCGCGCAGCACCGATGACCTGAGCGGGGCGGGGATCAAGATCGGCATCCTCTCCGACAGCTTCAACCTGCTCGGCGGCATGGCGGCCGACATCGCCGACGGCGATCTGCCGGCGAACACGCAGATCCTGGAGGACGGTGCTTCGGGGCACGACGAAGGCCGGGCGATGGCGGAGCTCGTCCACCGCATCGCGCCGGACGCGCAGATCCTGTTCCACACCGCGACCGTGAGCGAAGCAGACTTCGCCGCCGGCATCACGGCTCTCGTGCAGGCGGGATGCCAGATCATCGTCGATGACGTGGCGTGGCTCGACGAACCGTTCTTTCAGGACGCGGGGGCGGTGGACACGGCGATCGAGAACGCGATCGCCTCCGGCGTCAGCTATTTCACCGCCGCCGGCAATGAGGGGAGCGACTTCATCCAGGAGGTGTTCGCGCCCATGCGCATCACCGTCCCGGGCCTGCCGGCCGGGGCGCAGGTGCAGAACTTCGGCACAGCGGCGCTCCCGCAACCCTGGCTCGACGTCACCATCCCGGCCGGCGGCACCTGCCTGCTCGACCTGCAATGGGACCAGCCGTACGGCGATGCCGGCGACAGCCTGGGCATGGCGCTGTTCGACGCCGCCGGCAATCTGGTGGCGCAGGCCGCCGGCGATGCGGTGGGCGGCAACCCGGACCAGCTTCTCGAATTCGTCAACAGCGGCAGCGCCACCCAGTACCGGCTGGTGCTCTATGCCAACGGCGGCAGCGAGGTGCCCGGCACGTTCAAGATCATCTCCTACGGCAACGGCACCATCGCCGACCCGAATGCGGGCCAGGGCTCCGGCACCGTGATGGGCCACGAGATCCTGCCGGGGGTGAACACGGTGGGCGCGGTCGCCTGGTACAACACGGCCGCGTTCGGCGGCAGCAACACGGTCGAGAGCTTCTCCTCCGAAGGCACCGGCACGTTCCTGTTCGGCCCGGAGGGCACGCCGCTGGCGAGCCCACAGGCGGCAGGGTCGGTCGATTTCCTGGCGCCCGACGGCAGCGTGACGAGCGTCTTCGCGCCGTTCTACGGCACCTCCGCGGCCGCGCCGGACGCCGCCGCGGTGGCGGCGCTGGTGCTGCAGGCCGATCCGGCGCTGACCCCCGCGCAGGTGACGCAGGTGCTGGAGGCGTCGGCGATCCCGGCGAGCGGCGCGACATCGGCGGTCGGCGCCGGGCTGATCCAGGCCGACACCGCGGTCTCCATCGCGCTCGGCCTCGCCCACGGCTCCGGCTGAGCCGGCGTGCAAAAGAGGTCGGCCCGGCGCGAGCGCCGGGCCGGAGGCATCACAGCCCACTAGGTAGGCATCGCCGCGCCACGAAGGCCGCAACGACGCCGGGGGGGAAACCGGAAGGCCGTCAACCCGGTTTGACCGGGCCACAGGAGAGAAAACCCGTTTGGGTGGAAACGGTTCGTCCCGCTTCCGCGACGACCCTGCGTTTCGTGCTCAGGGTGTGCTGCTGCCGACGATTCCGCTGTACAGAACCGGCCCGGTGGGCGCGCCGGTGGGCGATCCGCCCTGCGGCTCCAGGCTCACCAACAATTGCGTGCCCGGAGCGGGTGCCGAGCGCAGTACCACCTGCCCGCGCCCGGCGGCGAGCACGCCCAATGGAGACGGCGCCCGGGCACCTTTCGGCAGGCTCCAGAGCTCGAGGTCGCGGTTCGGCGGCAGGGTGCCGGTCCCCAGCGCCGTCACCACCAGCCTGCCGTCCGGCAAGGCCGCGGCGAAGAAGCCGGGCACGGTGCTGGTCGGCCCCGCAGCGACCGCCATCTGGGCGCGCGGGAGCTGGTCATCGGCCTTCGCCGCATCCTCCCGCACCGGCAGCAGCGACGCGATCCGCAGCCCCGACGCCGGCTCCGCCGCCGGGGACGGCTGCGACGACAGCCGGGGCAGGACCGTGACCGCGGCGAGCCCGGCGGCGAGAGCGAGCGAGGCGCCGGTCGCGGCCTGCCACGGCCACACGCGCCGGGGCCTCGGCGCCATGGCGGGCGGGCGGGCGACGGGCGGCGGCGGCGCCGGTCGGCTGGAAACCACGCGCAGCGACGGAGGCGACGCGGCCTCGGACGGCGCGGTCGCCTGCTCCAGCCGGTCCCACAGCGCGGGGGGCGGGGGCAGCGGCGTCAGGACCGACACCATCGGCGCCAGCCGCCGCTCCCAGGCCGCGATCGCGGCGTCCAGGGCCGGATCGGCCTCCGCGCGGGCGCGGATATCCGCGGTGGTCGCGTCATCGAGCGCACCGATCACATATTCCGCCGCCAGCATGTGCATCTCCTCGGCGCCGTCATGTCCACGCCCGCTCATGCCCTGCCCTCCAGGCACTCCCGCAACGCTTGCAGGCTCCGACGCATCCAGGTTTTCACGGTGCCGAGCGGCAGTTTCTCCCGCTCGGCCAACTGGCTCTGCGACAGTCCGTCGACATAGGCCAGCATCAGCAGGCGCCGCCGGTCCGCGGGCAACTGGCCGAGGCAGGCGCCCAGCGCCACCGCGTCCTCGCTGCCGGAGAGCCGCTCCAGCGCATCGGGCTCCTCGTCCGCCACCTCTGGCATCTCGTCGGTGGGGATCTCGCGCACCCGCCGGCGGGCGATGTCGAGCGCCCGGTACCGCACCAGGCCGAGCAGCCATGCTTCGGCCGGCCCGCGCTCGGGCTGGAACCGGCCGGCATTGTTCCAGACCTGCATGAAGGCATCGTGGGTCGCGTCGCTCGCCGAGGTCGGCTGGCGGGTGATGCGCATCGCGGCGGCGTAGAGGCGGGAGGATTGCAGGTCGTAGAGGCGGCGGAACGCCGCGCGGTCGCCGGTCGCTATGCGCGCCAGCAGGTCCGCCAGCTCCACGGCTTCGGCGGTCTGGCCCATGTCAAGCGCCGCCATGGCGGCGGCACCACCGAAAACGATGGACGGCCACGCCGCTCCCCGCTCCTCGCCCAATGCGAGCATCCTTACCATCGCCTCGGTACACCCGGAACCCGTCGCACAGGCATTACGCGCGAAGCGCGGCGATGGATTTCCCGCGCCTCAGGGCTGCGGCGGCCCGATGGTGCCGGCGTAGAGCACGGGGCCGGTCGGCGCGCCGGTGGTCGAGCCGCCCTCCGGCTCCAGGCTCACCATGAGCTGCGTGCCTGGCGCAGGGGCGGCGGGCAGGACGATCTGCCGCCCTGCGGCGGGGAGCACGCCGAGCGAGGTCGGCTGCTTCCCGCCCTTGGGCAGAATCCACAGTTCCAGGTCACGCCCCGGCGGCACTGGCGTCGGGGTCAGGGCGCGGAGCACGAGCCGGCCGTCCGGCTGCGCCTCGGCGAGGAAGCCGGGCGTGGGGGTGCTCGCCGGCGTCAGCGCGGCGAGCAACGGCCCGGGCGGGCGCGGCTTCATCACGACCACCGCCGCCAGCCCGGCGGCGAGCGCCAGTGCTGCCCCGGTCGCGAGCTGCCACGGCCAGACGCGACGGCGCGGCGGCGGCGGGCGCGGCGGCCGCGCGGGCGGCACCAGCCGCTGGGCCGGTGCGTGGAGAGCCACCGGCTCGTGCGCCGCCTCCGCATGCGGGGTCACCGCCGCGTCGATCCGCGACCAGAGCGCCGGGGGCGGCGCCACGGCGGGCACCGCGGCGGCAAGCGGCGCCAGCCGCTCCTCCCACCCCTTGATCGCCGCCGCCAGCCGCGCATCGGCCTCCGCCTGCCGGCGCACCGCACGCATCTCGGCCGCGTCCAGGGCGCCGAGCACGAACTCGCCGGCCAGCACCTGCAGTTCCTCGGGGATGTCGTGGGGCGACTCGCTCATGCCGCGCCCTCCAGACAGAGGCGCAGCGCCTGCAGGCTGCGCCGGATCCAGCTCTTTACCGTGCCGAGCGGCATGCGCATGCGCGCCGCCACTTCGCTGTGCGAGAGCCCGTCGACGAACGCGAGCAACAGGAGGCGCCGCCGTTCGGCCTCCAGTTGCGCGAGGCAGGCGCGCAGGGCCGCCGCCCGCTCGCTGCCGGCCAGCCGCGCCAGCGCGTCGGGTCCCTCGTCCACCGGCTCGGGCAGGTCGTCGCTCGGGGTCTCACGGCCGCGACGGCGGGCGATGTCGAGCGCACGATAGCGCACGAGGCTCAGCACCCATGCCTCCGGCGTGCCCCGCGCCGCCTCGAACCGCCCGGCGTTGCGCCAGACCTGCAGGAACGCATCGTGCACCGCATCGGCCGCGAGCGGCGCCTCGCGCGTGATGCGCAGGGCGACGCCGTAGAGCCGGCCGCCCATGCGGTCATAGAGCCGGCGGAAGGCGGCCCGATCGCCGGCCGCCACCAGCCGCAGCAGCTCTGCGAGCGCGTGC
>JAFKFJ010000343.1 GCA_017307335.1 Alphaproteobacteria bacterium
CAGCCTGTGGATCGGCCCCGGCAAGCTCGCGGAGTCGAACGCCCAGCAGGTGCGCCAGGCGCGCCAGATCATCGAGGGCCTGGGGCTGGAGGTCGCCACCCCCGACGAGGCGCGCGAGATCCTCGAGCTCAAGGGCGGCGACAAGGTCGGCTTCTGAACCGCCCGCCTCGCCGCCGGCCCGTTCACTCCGGCCAGTAGGCGGCCGCGCGCTTCTGGTACATCTCCCGGAACTGCGCGGTGGAGTTCGGCAACACCGCGCCGGTGTCCCAGTCAAGGATCACCGCGTAGTGCCGCACCAGGTCGAGTGCGTCGAGCTCGCCGGCGCGGAAGCGGCGCGCCACCGCCTCCGGGTCTTCGGCGAGCCAGCCGCGCCGCGCGGCCCGGATGCGCGCCCGCTCGGCCTGCGTCGCCACCTCGTCCACCGCGTATTCGGCGAGGTCCTTGTCGATCACCCGGAGCACGACGCCATAGTCCTTGCGCGCCCGCTCCAGCGACACGTAGTCGTCAGCCACGTCCTCGCGCACCAGCGCGGGGTCGCGTTCCAGCGGGTCACCGAACCCGCCGCCGCCGGCGGTCGGGCGGCTGAACCAGTCGCCGCTGTTCAGCGGCACATCGGAGAACGCCGAGCCGAGCCAGTCCACCTTGTTCGATCCGGCCCGCGCGATGCTGAGCCCGTGCGGCATCGAGGGCAGGCCGCCCTGGATGCCCCAGACCACGGCTCGCTCGCGGTCGCAGATGTAGGAGATCACGGTCTGGTCCGCCTCGCGCAGGATGCTGCTCTTGCGCACGCCCGCGCCGCCGCGCCACTTGCCGGGACCGGGGGAATCGGTCAGCACCTGATATTCCATCGTCAGGATCGGCGAACCCCGCTCCTGCCCCTCCACCGGCTGCGATTGCAGGCCGGTGCCGAAACAGGCGGTGGTGACGTTGCAGCCGTCGCGACCGTTGCGCCCGCCCCAGCCGCCCGGCAGCCAGTCGTAGAACATGAAGATCGGCTTTGCCGGCGCGCGCAGGTCGCGCCCGCCGGTCAGCAGGTATTCCAGGTTGAACGCGCAGGCAATCGCGCGCTGCGGCATGATCCCCGACCAGATCTCGTAGATGGAGTTCATGATCTTCTCGAACGGCATCAGGAACCCGGTGACGGCCACCGGCCAACGCGCATTGACGACGGTATCCTCCGGCGCGATCACCTCGATCGGCCGATAGAAGCCGGAGTTCAGCGGCAGGTCGGGGAAGAACGTCTTCATGCCGGCGGCGACGGCCGAGAAGGTCGAACCAAAGGCCGAGTTGTACAGCGAACCGATGCAGGGATGGCTGCCGGTGAAGTCATAGATCACCCGGTCGCCGGTCTTGGTCATCTTGACCTTGACGGGGATCATTCCCTCGCCGCCGGACGGGTCGCGGTCGATGAAGTCCTGGGTTTCCCACACGCCGTCCGGCAGCGCGGCCAGGCGCTGGCGCATCGCCCGCTCGACATAGTCCTGCACGTCGGCGAAGCCCGCGACCACGGTGTCCTTGCCGTACTTGTCGACGAGGCGCAGCAGCTCGCGCTCCGCAACCCGGGTCGCCTCCGCCTGCGACAGCATGTCGCCGATGATCGACGCCGGATCGCGGGTGTTGGCCGCGATCATGTCAGCCACGTCGCGGCGGAAGACGCCCTTGTCCCACAGCCGCACCGGCGTGATGCGGATGCCCTCACGGAACATGTCGCGCGCGGCGACGTCGAAGGAGCCGGGCACGCTGCCGCCGACATCGGACCAGTGACCGTTCGACTGGGCATAGGCGATCGGCTTGCCGTCGACGAACACCGGGCGGATCAGCCGCACATCGGGGAAATGCGTGCCGCCAGCATACGGGTCGTTGATGGCGAACACGTCGCCCGGCTGCATGTCGTCCCTGAAGTAGCGGATCACGTCCTTGCACGTGTAGTGGAGCGTGCCGACATGCACCGCGATGTCGTAGTTGCCCTGTGCGATGGAGTCGCCGTTCACGTCGTTCAGCGCGCTCGAGAAGTCGCGGTTGTAGATCACGAACGAATAGCAGGTACGGAGGATCTGCTCCGCCATCTGGTCGACGGTGGTGATGAAGGCGTTCTTCAGCACCTCGAACGTCACGGGATCGAGGGCGAAGCCCTCCCGCTGCGTGGCCATCTCAGCCCTCCATCCGCATGACGATGTTCAGATAGCGATCCACCTCGGCATGGGCGCCCGGCGGCACGACGGTCGTGGAATCGAGCTGCTCGACGATCGCGGGGCCGCTGAAGCCGACGCCGGCCGGCAGATCCGGCCGCCAGTACACTGGCGTGTCGAACGGGGCGGGCGCATCGAACCAGACGGGCCGCCGCTCGCGCGGCGCGGGGAGCGTGCCGCCGGCCGGGTGCTCGGCGAGCGCCGCCTTCGGCACCACGCCGACCGCGCGCAGGTTGAGCCGGTAGAGATCGACCGGCGCCCCGTCGCGGCGGAAATTGTATTCACGCTGGTGCAGGCCGTGAAATGCCGCCACCACGCCATCGAGCGGGCCGACCGGGCTGCCGACCGGAACCGCGAGCGAGCGACACTGGCCCTGGTACATCATGTCGACGGTCCGCTCCATGACCACCTGGTCGTCGGCCACGCCCTCGTGGCGCATCCGCTCCCACGCTTCGGTTTCCAGGGCCGCGAACCGGCTTTCGATCGCCGCCGGATCGGCGCTTGCCGCCGACTGAATGTAACTCTCCGACAGGTCGTGCTGCACATCGACCAGGAGGCAGCCGAGGGCCGAGGTCACGCCGGGATTGGGCGGCACGATCACCACCGGGATCGACAGCTCGCGGGCCAGCGCGAACCCGTGCAGCGCGCCCGCGCCCCCGAACGCGACCAGCGCGAAGTCGCGCGGATCGTAGCCGCGGCTGATCGAGATCAGCCGCACCGCATCGGCCATGTTGGCGTTGGCGACGCGCACGATCGCCTCCGCCGCCTCGTGCAGGCGCATGCCGAGCTTCTCGGCGACGCCGGTGCGCACCGCGTCTTCCGCCTTCTGTGCGTCGAGCTGGATGGCGCCGCCCGCCAGGCCCTTGCCGAGACGGCCGAGCACGACATTGGCATCGCTGTTGGTCGGCACCGTGTTGCCACGGCCGTAACAGGCAGGGCCTGGATTGGCGCCGGCCGATTGCGGCCCGTTGCGCAGACTGCCGCCCTCGTCGATCCACGCCAGCGAACCGCCGCCGGCGCCGATCGTCAGCACCTCGATGCTGGGGAAGCGGATCGGGTAGCCGAACTCGATGTGCCAGTCCTTGGTGACGCGCGACTTGCCGTCCCATGCCAGCGACACGTCGCAACTCGTCCCGCCCATGTCGAGGCCGATCGAGTTGGGGAAACCGCATTGCGAGGCGATGTAGCGGCTCGCGATCGCGCCCGCAGCGATGCCGGAGCCGGCGAGGCGGGCTGCGAAGTGACGCGCGCCCTTGGTCGTCATCACTCCGCCGCCGCTGTGCAGCAGCAACAGGTCGCGCGCGTACCCGCCCTCGCGGAGCCGGTCAGCGAGCCGCTCGCAATAGCTGCCGACCACGGGAGCCAGAATCGCATTGACGACGGTGGTGGAGAACCGCTCGTGCTCGAAAATCTCGGGCAGCACTTCGGAGGAGGTTGTGATCGTGACGCCCGGCAGTTCCTCCTCCAGGATCCGCTTCATGCGCGCCTCGTTGGCGCCGTTGGTGAAGGCGTTCATGAAGCAGACGGCGACGGCGGCAACGTTGCGCTTCCTCAGGATGCGCGCCACCTCGCGCGCGCCCGCCTCGTCGAGCGGCGTGACGATCCGCCCGGCGGCGTCCACCCGCTCCTTCACCGTCAGCCGGTCGCGGCGCGGCAGGTAGGGCCGTGCGACGTCCTTGTAGGTGTCCCACAGATCCTCCTTGTTGGCGCGGCGGATCTCGATCACGTCGCGGAACCCTTCGGTCGTGACCATCGCGCCGCGCGGCAGGCGGCGGGTGATCAGCGCGTTGGTCGCGACCGTCGTGCCGTGCGAGAGCAGCGCCACATCGCGCAGATCGACATCACCCTGTTCGAGCCCGGCGAGGAACCCGTCGATCGGGTCGGGCGTGGTCGCGGTCTTCGCGACGCGGATCAGCCCGGTCGCTTCGTCGAGGATGCAGATGTCGGTGAAAGTGCCGCCGATATCGACGGCCACGCGCAAGCTGGTCATGACGAATGCGGGGTCCGGTCAGAGGGCGGGGTGCTGGCGGTGCCAGTCGGTGATCGACTGGAAGGCGACGCCGGCGCGGACCAACGTTGCTTCCTCCATCGGCCGTGCGACAAGCTGGAACGCGATCGGCAGGCCGCTGGAAGTGAAGCCGCAGGGCAGCGTGATCGTGGGATTGCCGGTGGCGTCGAACGGGCAGGTGAAGCGCAGCAGCGCGCGCACCTTCTCCACGTCCTCGCCGAGCGCCCCGAGTGCCGCCAGTGTGGGCGCCGCGAAGGGCTGCACCGGCACCAGCAGCAGGTCGATGTCCTCGAACAGCGCCGCGACGCGGCCGCGAAAGTCGTTCCGCCGCAGCAGAATCTTCTGGTAGTCGAGGCCCGTCAGCGCCCGGCCGGTCTCGATCAGGCCGGCCAGCGCCGCGCCGTATTCGCTCTTGCGGGCCGGGTACGTCGCCTCGTGCGCAACTGCCGTCTCGACCGCGCAGTTGTCGGGCCAGTCGATCACGATCTGCGTCGAATCCGGGAACTTCACTTCCTTGACGGTGGGGTCGAGCGAGCGCACCGCCGCCAGCGCCGCGGCACAGGCCGCGTTGGTCTCGGCGTCGCTCACCGCGCCGTTCCACGCCGGATCGAAGCCGACGCGCAGATGGCGGATTCCGTGCCTGGCGCCGGCCAGGTAGTTCGGCACCGGCTCCTGGCTCGCCGTGGGATCGTTCGGGTCGGCACCGGCGATCACGCCGAGCATCGCGCCAGCATCCGCGGCGCTGCGGGTCATCGGGCCAACGTGATCAAGCGTCGCCGCCAGCTCGAACACGCCGTAGCGGCTCACGCGGCCCCAGGTCGGCTTGAGCCCGGTGATGCCGTTCGCGGCCGACGGGAAGCGGATGGAGCCGCCGGTGTCGGAGCCCAGCGAGCCGTAGCAGAGCCCGGCCGCGGTGGCGACGCCCGATCCGCTCGAGGATGCGCCCGGCCAGTGCGCCGCGTTCCACGGATTGCGCGGCGGCGTGATCGACGGATGGTGGTCCGC
This sequence comes from Alphaproteobacteria bacterium, assembly GCA_017307335.1. Classification (GTDB taxonomy): domain Bacteria; phylum Pseudomonadota; class Alphaproteobacteria; order Acetobacterales; family Acetobacteraceae; genus JAFKFJ01. The sequence goes on from JAFKFJ010000343.1 coordinate 5,203, forward strand.
GTAGGCGCTCTCCGTCAGTTGCAGCTTGCCCAGGATGACGGCGCCGCCTTCGGCCAGTCGCTTGACCACGGTCGCATCCTCGGTCGGCACGTTGTTCTTGTAGATCGCCATGCCGGCTGCGGTCGGAACGCCGGTGGTCCAGCACAAATCCTTCACCGCCACCGGCACGCCGTGCAACGGGCCGCGGATCTCGCCGCGCCGGATCTCGGCCTCCGCAACTTTCGCCTGCGCGAGCGCCTGCTCGGCCATCAGCGTGGCGTACGACTTCAGGGTGCCATCGAGCGCTTCAATGCGCGCGAGCTGCGCCGTGGTCACTTCGACCGGCGACACCTCGCCGGAATGCAGCCGCCGCGCAACGTCGGTGAGTTCGAGATAATGAAGCTCGGTCATAGGGCTTCGGGATCCTCTTCGTTGCTCGCGGGGTCCGATAAAAATGCGTACGCCGCAGCGCAAGCTGCGTGCCAGCGGGATATTGGCCGTGGGCGTTCGCGGCAGATACCCGGATATGCATCATCCATGCAAAGTTGCACAAGCTCTGAGCACGTCAGCGCCGGAGGCCGCGCGTGGCGCGGCCACTCAGCGCGCCGCGGCGGTGACGTGGATCGGCGGACGCCGCGCAGCCCAGGGCCGCGCCGCTTCGATCTGCGCAGCCAGGCGCAGCAATGTTGCCTCTTCGCCGATGCGCGCCGCGAACTGTACGCCCACGGGAACGCCCGATACCGTCTGATGGAGCGGCAGCGAGATCGCCGGCTGGCCGGTCGTGTTGTAGAGCGGCGTGAACGGGCAATAGCCGAACACCTCGCGGGTCCATTCCATCGCGGTGATGCCGGCACGATCCTGGTCGATCGTGCCCAGCGGCGCCGGCGGGCTGGCGAGCGTCGGCGTCACCAGCACGTCGATGCCCTCGAAGAACCGCCCCACGCCGCGCGAGACGATGCCGCCGTATTCGAGCGCATGCATCAGGTCGATGGCGCGGTAGCGCAGGCCGTCCTCGTAGCAGGCGAGGGTCGCGGCCTCGAGCGTATCGGGTCCCGGCTTGCGCCCCGTCAGCGACCCGAGGAAGTCGGCGAAGCTGACCGTGGACACCGTCCAGATCACGTGCACGTTCGCCAGGAACGCCTCCCAGTCCAGGGCGGGCGCGTCCTCCACCACCGTGTGGCCCAACTCTTCCAGCAGCGCCGCGGCCGCCTGCGCGGCCGCAGCGCACTCCGGGTCCGGCGCCGCGCCGGAGGCGGGCGTCGCGGTCCAGGCGATCCGCAGGCGACCCGGCGGCGTGGCCGCCAGGGTGCGGAACGGCTGGGCCGGCGGCGGCGACAGGCCGGGCGTGCCGGGATCTGGTCCGGAAAGCGCGTCCAGTCCCGCCGCCACGTCGCGCACGCTGCGCGCCAGCAGGAATTCCACCGCGAGGCCGCACAGCGGGTCGGCGATATCGGGTCCGGACGGCATCCGGTCGCGCGACGGCTTCAGCCCGACCAGCCCGTTGCAGGACGCGGGAATGCGGATCGAGCCGCCGCCGTCGGTGGCGTGCGCGATCGGCACGATGCCCGCCGCGACCGCGGCCCCGGCGCCGCCGCTCGATCCGCCGGCGCTGCGCGCCGGGTCCCAGGGGTTGCGCACCGGCCCGAACAGCTTGTTCTCCGTGGTCGGCGAATAGCCGAGCTCCGGCGACTGGGTGGTGCCGGCATGCACGAACCCGGCGCGGCGGAAGCGCGCCATCAGCTCGCTGTCATGCGTCGCGACCAGGCCCTCCGCGAGCCGCGAGCCCCCATCGCAGCGCACGCCTTTGGCATGGGGGACCAGCTCCTTCGTCAACAGCGGCACGCCGCGGAAGGGACCGGAAGGCACGCCGGCGGCGAGCGTTGCTGCCGCCATCTCGGGCAGCGTGCGGCAGACGGCGTTGATGCGGGGATTGAGCTGCGCGATCGCCGCGAGTGCAGTGTCCAGCAGCTCCTTCGGCGTCACCTCCTTCTTCGCCACCAGCGCCGCGAGTCCCAGTCCGTCATGGGCGGCGTACTCGTCCAGGCTGATCATCGCGGGCCTCGCTGTGGTTGCAGGATCGGGCCGGGCAAGGTGCAGGGTGGCGCTATGGCAGGTCCATCAGGAGATTTCCGAACGCATCCCGTTGCGCCGTGACGCCGGGCGGAACGACGATGGTCGCATCATATTCCTCGATGATGATCGGTCCAGGCACCGCCTCGGCCGAAAGATCGGCGCGCGTCAGCCGCTTCGCCGCCTGCCACCCGAACGCCGGGCCGAAATAGGCGTCGCGGGTCGCGAATGCCTCCCGCGTCGCGCCCGCCGGCTGGGTCGGGGCCGCCGCCGGCGAGGCCGGTGCGGCGCGCCCGAGCACGCCGAGGCTGACCAGTTCCACCGGCTCGTCGGGGCCGGCGCGATGGCCGTAGGTCCGCTCGTGCTCGACGCCGAATGCCTCAGCCAGCGCCGGAACGTTCCACCCATCCTCCGGCAGCGCCACGCTCAGTTCGAACGACTGGCCGAAGTAGCGCAGCCGCGCCGACCGCTGCAGCACCACCCGTTCGCGGCCGCACCCGGCTTCCGCGAGATGGCCAAGCGCCCGTTCCGCCAGGGACCGCAGCAAGTTCGCGACCGCGGCCGGCTCGGCGTCGGTCAGCAGCACCTTGTGCGTCTTCGTGGCCAGATGTTCGATCACGCCATCGAGCAGGCCGGTCGCCGAGAACACGCCGAGCCCCGGCGGAACGATGACGCGGCGCATGCCAAGGCTGCGCGCCACCAGCGGCCCGAAGATGCCGCCATTGCCGCCGAACGCCACCAGCGCGAAGTCGCGCGAATCAAGGCCGCGCTCGGTGGAGACGGCGCGGATCGCCCGGATCATCGCCGCGGTCGCCACCTCGATCGCCCCATAGGCGGCCTTGTCGGCGGCCATGCCGAGCGGCTCCGCGACCTTTGTGCGCAGCGCGGCATCGGCCGCCGCGGGGTCGAGCTTCACGGTGCCGCCGGCGAGCCCCTCCGGGTTCAGCCAGCCCAGCACCAGGCTGCAATCGGTGATCGTCGGCTCCGTGCCGCCCATGCCGTAGCAGACCGGCCCCGGATCGGCACCGGCACTCTGCGGCCCTACCTGCGGGGCGCCGGCGCGGTCGAGCCAGACCACGGAGCCGCCGCCCGCGCCCACTTCGGCGAGGTCGATCGCCGGCACCCGCAGCGTGTAGCCGCTGCCGGTCAGCAGCCGCGAGCCCGTCATGATGCCGCCGCCGACCTGGAACTCCACGGTGCGCGCCGCCTCGCCATTCGCGATCAGCGCCGCCTTCGCCGTCGTCCCGCCCATGTCGAACGAGATCAGGTCATGGATACCAACCTGGCGGCCCAGTGCCATCGCGCCGATCACGCCGGCCGCCGGCCCGGACTCGACGATGCTGGCGGGAAAACGCGACGCGAGATCGGCCGACATCAGCCCGCCCGCGGACTGCATGACGAGCAGCGGCGCCATGCTGCCGCGCTGGCGCAGCATGCCCCGCAGGCGATCGAGATAGGCGCTGACCACCGGCTGCAGATAGGCGTTGATGACGGTCGTCGACGTGCGCTCGTATTCCCGGATCTCGGGCAGCACATCCGCGCTGAGACTCACATGCACGCCGGGCGCATGGATCGCGGCCAGTTCGGCGAGACGGCGCTCATGGACGTCGTTGGCGTAGGCATGCAGCAGCGAGACGGCAATCGCCTGCACGTGCTCCGCGGACAGCGCGCGCAGCGCGGCGATCGCGGAGGCTTCGTCGAGCGGCGTGCGGACCGCGCCACGCGCGTCGAGCCGTTCCTCGACTTCACGCCGCAGCGCACGCTCGACCAGCACCGGCGGCTTCTGCCACGCGAGGTCGTACAGCCGCGGCATGCGCAGCGTGCGGATTTCCAGGATGTCGCGGAATCCACGCGTCGTAATCAATCCTGTCCGGCCGCCCTTGCCTTCCAGAACGGCGTTGGAGGCAACCGTGGTGGCGTGCCGAGCCTCGGCCACCGCCGCGGCGGGCAGGCCGGCGATCTCGAGCAACTGGTCCAGGCCGCGGGCAATGGCTTCGGCGAAGTCGTGCGGCGTCGAAGGGCGCTTCAGCCGGTGCGTCGCGCCGGCGGCGGTGATCAGCACGAAGTCGGTGAACGTGCCGCCGATGTCGATCGCGAGTCGGGTCGGCATCAGCGGGCCCCGTCCATCGCCGGCGGCTCGCGCAGCACTCTGGGTGTCGCCTGCCAGCCCCGCGCGTCCGCGAGCGCGCGGCGTTCCCATGCGGTCGCCTCGGCATCGACCCGCAGCGGATCGGCGAGGATCACCACGCCATACAGCGCGCGCGCCGCGGCGATCGAGACGAACTCGTTGCGCACGTCGCGCAGCACCGCCTCCGGCTCGCGCAGCAGCGGATCGCCCCAGCCCCCGGCGCCGGGCAGGTCGTGGCGGAACACCTGGCCCTGCCGGATCGTCATTGTCAGTTTCGGCGGCAGCGGCCGTGCCTCGCCGTCAGGGTCGAGCATGCTGGCGGATGGCTTGCCCGGATAGCCGCCGGCGAGCCCGTAGGGCCGATGCGTGTGCCGGTCGGAGCGTACCTGCAGCACCGCCTCCTCCTCGATGAAGCGATAG
>JAFKFJ010000344.1 GCA_017307335.1 Alphaproteobacteria bacterium
CGCAGGCTGTGCCCCAGCGCCCGGCCGAGCGCGGCCGCGTCCGCCGCCGGCCCGCTGATCGTGCGGCGGAGCAGGAAGCCGCCATCCGCGCGCGCCACCAGCCCGCTCAGCACCAGCCGCCCATCCTCGAGCAGCCGCGCATAGCCACCGATCGGCGTGCGGCAGGAGCCGTCCAGCTCCGCCAGCAGCGCCCGCTCGGCGGTCGCCACCGCGCGGGCGGCCGGGTCCTCGATCGCCGCAAGCAGGTCGCGCAGGCCGGTGTCATCCGCCCGCACCGTGACGCCGACGATGCCCTGGCCGGCCGCCGGCAGCATGGTCTCGGGCGCCAGCACCGCCGATGCCTCACCCTCCAGGCCCAGCCGGCGCAGCCCGGCCAGGGCCAGCAGCGAGGCATCCACCGCCCCCTCGCGCACCCGCGCGAGCCGCGTCTGCACGTTGCCGCGCAGCAGGACGACGCGCAGGTCGGGTCGCGCGTGCAGAAGCTGCGCCTGCCGCCGCACGCTGCTGGTGCCCACCCGGGCGCCGTGCGGCAGGGCGGCCAGCGGGTCGGCCGGATCGGGCGCGCCGCAGCCGGGGCCGAGGATCAGCGCGTCGCGCGCATCCTCCCGCGACAGCGTGCACGCGAGCACGATCCCCGGCGGCAGCGCCGTCTCCAGGTCCTTCAGCGAATGCACGGCGAAATCGACGCGCCCGTCGTGGAGCGCCTCGTGGATCTCCTTGGCGAACAGGCCCTTGCCGCCGATATCGGCGAGGCTGCGGTCCTGCACCGCATCGCCGGTGGTGCGGATCGCGTGCTCCTCGAACACGTCGAGGTCGCGCAGCACCGGGCAGAAGGTGCGCAGCACGGCAAGGAACGCCCGCGTCTGCACGCGCGCCAGCGGGCTCGCGCGGGTGCCGACGCGCAGCGGCAGCAGGCGGCGATGCGGCGGGACGGTCGGCGGCTGGGCGAGGCGCATGATTTGACCCTAGAACACCCCCCTCCGCCGCGAAAGGACACCATGGCAACGCTCGCCGGCCCCGTGCTCGGCATCGAGACCTCCTGCGACGAGACGGCAGCGGCGGTGCTCGCGCCGGACGGGCGCGTGCTCGCCGAGGCCCTGCTGAGCCAACAGGAACACGCGCCATATGGCGGCGTGGTGCCCGAGATTGCGGCGCGCGCGCACCTCGTGCACCTGCCGCGGCTCGCGATGGCGGTCATGCACGAGGCCGGGACCGGGTTTGCGCAACTCGGGGGCGTCGCGGCGACGGCCGGGCCGGGGCTGATCGGCGGGCTGATCGTCGGCAGCAACTTCGCGAAGGGCGTGGCGCTGGGCCAAGGCGTGCCCTACGTCGCCGTCAATCACCTCGAGGCCCACGCGCTCACCGCCCGTCTGCCGAGCGTGTCGCCGGAGGGGCTCGCCTTCCCCTACCTGGTGCTGCTGATCTCGGGCGGGCATTGCCAGCTCGTGGCCGTCGAGGGCGTGGGGCGGCACCGGCGCCTCGGCGGCACGATCGACGACGCGGTGGGCGAGGCGTTCGACAAGGTGGGCAAGATGCTGGGCCTGGCCTGGCCGGGCGGCCCGGCGCTGGAGCGGCTGGCCGGCGAGGGCGATCCGCGCCGCTTCACCCTGCCCCGCCCGATGCTCGGCCGGCCCGGCTGCGATTTCAGCTTCTCCGGCCTGAAGACCGCCGTCGCCCGCCTCGCCGCGGCGCATTCGGATGCGCGCGCCGACCTGGCGGCGGGATTCCAGGCGGCGGTCGCGGATGTGCTCGCCGACCGCGCCTCCCACGCGATGGCCGCCTTCGCCGCCACCCATCCGGGGCGCACGCTGGTCGTGGCCGGCGGCGTCGCGGCGAACGGGGCGCTGCGCCGCGGACTGGCGCAGGCGGCGGAGGCGCACGGCTTCCGCCTGCTCGCCCCGCCGCCACGGCTCTGCGGCGACAACGCGGTGATGGTGGCATGGGCCGGGATCGAGCGGCTGCGCCTCGGCCTCACCGATGGGCTGGACCACGCGCCGCGCCCGCGCTGGCCGCTGGACAGCCTCGCACCCGGCGCCGTCGCGCCGGCTGCCGCCCCGGGGTAGTCGCCCGCGCCACGCCCCCCTCCACGCTCAGGGGCGACGTGTGCCATGGTCCGCCCGCCGGCAGGGGAGGCAACACATGCTGCATCTGGCACAGATCAGAAACGCCGACGGCACGCGCGCCGTCGTCGCCATCACGGCAGGCGGCGCCGCCGTGGTTCCGGGCTTCGCCGGCACCTACGACCTCGCCACGGCCGCGATCCGCGCCGGGCGCAGCCTCGCCGCCGAGGTCGCGGCGGCCGGCAGCGGCGCGGCGGTGGACATGGAAGCCGCCCTCGCCGAGCGCCGCGTGCTGGCGCCGATCGACCATCGCGACCCGGCGCATATGCTCGTCACCGGCACCGGGCTGTCGCATCTCGGCAGTGCCGAGGGGCGGGACAAGATGCACAAGGACCTCGCCGATCCCTCGAAACTCTCCGATTCCATGAAGATGTTCCGCATGGGGCTGGAGGGCGGCAAGCCGCAGGGCGGTGCGCGCGGCGTGCAGCCGGAGTGGTTCTACAAGGGCGACGGCGGCATCGTGGCCGGGCCGGAAGCGCCGCTGCACTCGCCCGACTTCGCGCTCGACGGCGGCGAGGAGCCGGAGATCGTCGGCATCTACGTGATCGGGCCGGAGGGCACGCCGTTCCGCATCGGCTTCGCGCTCGGCAACGAGTTCTCCGACCATGTGACGGAGCGCCAGAACTACCTCTACCTCGCCCACTCGAAGCTGCGCGCCTGCGCGCTCGGCGGCGAGCTGCTCACCGGCGCGCTGCCGGGCGACGTGCACGGCACGTCCCGCATCCGCCGCGACGGCGCGGTGGTATGGGAGAGGCCCTTCCTCTCCGGCGAGGACAACATGTCGCACAGCATCGCCAACCTGGAGGCGCACCACTTCAAGTATGCGCTGTTCCGCCGGCCCGGCGACGTGCACGTGCATTTCTTCGGCACCGCGACGCTGTCCTTCTCGGACGCGTTCGCAACCCGGCCCGGCGATCTCTTCGAGATCAAGGCAGCCCCGTTCACGCTGCCGCTGCGCAACCGGCTGGAGGTGCAGCCGGCGCCGTTCGCGCATATCGCCCAGCTCTGAAACCGCTTTGAACCGAGGATCGCGATGACCCATGCCAACCTGATCGGCGGCGAGTGGATCCGGGGAAACGACGCCGTCATCGACGTCAACCCCTCCGACACCGCCGATGTCGTCGGTGAATACGACCGCGCTTCCGCCGAGCAGGTGGACCACGCGCTCGACGCCGCGCGCCAGGCCTTCCCCGCCTGGGCGCGCACGACGCCGCAGGTGCGCGCCGACCTGCTCGACAAGGTCGGCACCGAAATCCTCGCCCGGCGCGGCGAGCTTGCCGACCTGCTGGCGCGCGAGGAAGGCAAGACGCTGGCCGAGGCGACCGGCGAGGTCGGCCGCGCCGCGCAGATCTTCAAGTTCTTCGCCGCCGAGGCGCTGCGCGTGCCGGGCGAGCGCCTGGGCTCCGTGCGGCCGGGGATCGACGTGGAGATCACGCGCGAGCCGATCGGCGTGATCGGCCTGATCACGCCGTGGAACTTCCCGATCGCGATCCCGGCGTGGAAGACGGCGCCGGCCCTCGCCTACGGCAACTGCGTGGTGCTGAAGCCGGCTGAGCTGGTTCCCGGCTCCGCCTGGGCGCTCGCCGACATCCTGCACCGCGCGGGACTTCCTGCGGGCGTGTTCAACCTCGTCGTCGGCCGCGGCTCGGTCGTGGGCGAGAAGCTGGTGAGCGACCCGCGCGTGGACGCGGTAAGCTTCACCGGCTCGGTGCCGACCGGGCGCGGGATTCTCGAGCGCGCGGCGCGCCGCGGCGCGAAGGTGCAGCTTGAGATGGGCGGCAAGAATCCGCTCGTCGTGCTCGCCGACGCGGACATGGACACCGCCGTGCGCGTGGCGCTCGACGGCGCGTTCTTCCAGACCGGCCAGCGCTGCACCGCCTCCTCGCGCCTGATCGTCGAGCAGGCGGTGGAAGAGAAGTTCATCGCCGGCCTGACCGAGGCGATCCGCAAGCAGGTGGTGGACGATGCGCGCAAGCAGGGCACGACGATTGGCCCGGTGGTCGATCAGTCCCAGCTCGATCAGGACCTGCGCTACGTGGACATCGGCAAGCAGGAAGGGGCGAAGCTGGCGCTGGGCGGCGAGCGGCTGAACCGGGAGAAGAGCGGATTCTACATGGCGCCCGCGCTGTTCACCGGCACGCGCAACGACATGCGCATCAACCGCGAGGAGATCTTCGGGCCGGTCGCCTCGGTGATCGCGGTGAAGGACTACGACGAGGCGCTGGCGGTGGCGAACGATACGAGCTTCGGCCTGTGCTCCGGCATCGTCACGACCTCATTGAAGAAAGCCGCGCATTTCCGCCGCAACGTCGAGACCGGGATGGTGATGGTGAACCTGCCGACGGCGGGTGTGGACTATCACGTGCCGTTCGGCGGGCGGAAGGGATCGAGCTATGGCCCGCGCGAGCAGGGGCGCTACGCGGCGGAGTTCTACACCCAGGTGAAGACCGCGTACGTGATGCAGAGCTGAGCCGCCCGACGCTGGGGCGCCGAACTACGGCACCGACGCGTGGCTGACATTGTCGAGCCGCGTGTCGGCCACCGGTCCGCTCGCGAAGACCCGGAAGTCCGAGGAGTCGCGGAGCGAGAACGCGGGCGTCGTCAACCGGCGCGGCAGGCGCAGGCGGAAGAAGTCCGCACCCTGCACATCGTCGAGCCAGTAGAACGGGCGCGCATCCGGCCGCTCCGTCTCGACCTCGAAGTTGCTGACCGAGAGCCCGCGCGCATGGCGGACGAACAGTCCCTGCGCCGGCAGCGGCCCGAACTCCCGCGGCTCGGGATAGGCCCGGTCGGCCTCCGGCGGCACGACCTGCGCCGCCAGCGCGGAGGCGCCGCCACGGTGCATGAAGAACACCGTGTCGATGCTCACATCCTCGACCGGATGGTCGTCGATGCCGCAGATGATCGCGGGCATGTCGCTGGCCGGCGCGTAGCACGTCACGTCGCTGATGATGACGCGGCGCAGCCGGCCGACCTGCGTGCCGGCCGGCCCGCGCAGCCGCGCGCCGAGGCGCAGGAACAGCGGCGCGTTGCGGATGTCGCGCATGGTGATGTCGGTGAAGGTGATGTCCTCGGCGATGCCGCCGTCCACCGTCTCCAGCGCGAAGCCGCGGCAGCTCGCGAAGGTGCAGTTGTTGACGGCGATGTTCTTGAAGCCGCCATTGGACTCGGTGCCGAACTTGATGCGCCCGGTGGGCACGCCGGGGTCGCGCCGGTCGACCGGGCGATAGGCCGCGTCGAGCAGCGAGCCGAGCTGGTAGCCGGTGACGTGGCAGCCACGGATGGTGACGTTCTCGGTGGCGCGCGCCTCGCCGAGCGCGTACGAGCTCTTCAGGCAGATCCCGTCGTCGGTGGGCGAGTTCACATAGCAGTCCGTGATCTCGACGTTGCGGCAGCAATCGACGTTCATGCCGTCGCGGTTGGTGTCGATCGTCAGCCCGTCGATGGTCAGGTTGTCAACGCCGGTCGCGATGATACCGAAATGCCCGCCCTCGCGGATCGCGAAGTCGCGCAGCACGATGTTGCGGCAGCGCTTCAGCGCGATCGCCTTGTTCGCCACGCCCGGCGCGAGCGCGGAGGGCAACCCCGGCTCGCTCGCGTCCCCGCGCGCGAGCCCGTGGCCCCAGATCAGGCCGGGGCCGAGGATCGCCGCGTCGTGCACGCCTTCGCCCCAGATCAGGCTGTTGTGCCAGTGGTTGTGGCCGAAATCCTGGTACGCCTCCCACGGCGCGTTGGAGTCCGGCGCGTCGAAGCCTGGCGGCGGCGCGGCCAGGATCGTCGCCCCGGGCTCCAGGACGAGCGTGACCAGGCTCTGCAGATGGATCGAGTGGCAGGCGTAGCGGCCGGCGGGGATGCGGACGATGCCGCCACCGCCGGACGCCGCCGCTGCGATGGCGCGGTTGATGGCGGCCGAGTCGATCTGCCGGCCATCGCCGGCGGCGCCGAAGGACTTTATGTCGAAGGCGGCGCCCTGTGCGGCGCGCGCCAGCGCGGGCGCGAGCACCGTGCCCGCGAGGCCGAGTGCGGCGAGGCGAAAGACATCCCGGCGGGTGCTGCGCACGCCGGTCTACGCAGGGCGATGGCGGCGCGGAGCGCGCCTCATCCGGTCGTCGGCATGACGTACTGCGCCCCGGCGCGAATCCCCGTCGGCCAGCGCGAGGTGACGGTCTTGAGCTTGGTGTAGAAGCGCACGCCCTCGCGTCCATAGATCGCGTGGTCGCCGAACAGGCTGCGCTTCCAGCCGCCGAAGCTGTGATAGGCGACGGGCACCGGGATCGGCACGTTGATGCCCACCATGCCGACGTTCACGCCGTGCATGAAGGCGCGCGCCGTGTCGCCGTCGCGGGTGAACACCGCGGTGCCGTTGCCGTATTCGTGGTCGTTGCTCAGCGCCATCGCGTCGTCGAACTTCGGCACCCGCACGACCGAGAGCACCGGGCCGAAGATCGCGTCGCGGTAGATCTTCATGTCCGGCTTCACCTCGTCGAACAGGCAGCCGCCGAGATAGAACCCGTTCTCGTAGCCTTGCAGCTTCAGGTCGCGCCCGTCGACGACCAGCTTCGCACCCTCCGCCACGCCGGTATCGACGTAGCCGCGCACCTTCTCCAGATGCTGGCGCGTCACGAGCGGCCCCATCTCCGCCTCCGGGTCGGTGCCCGGTGCCACCTTGAGCGCGCGCACGCGCGGCGCCAGCCGGTCGATCAGCGCGTCGCCCACGCCGCCCACCGCGACCGCAACGCTGACCGCCATGCAGCGTTCCCCGGCCGCGCCGTAGCCCGCGCCCATCAGGGCGTCCGTCGCCTGCTCCAGGTCGGCGTCGGGCATGACCACCATGTGGTTCTTCGCGCCGCCCAGCGCCTGCACGCGCTTCCCGTGCGCGGTGCCGGTGCGGTAGATGTATTCCGCGATCGGCGTCGAGCCCACGAAGCTCACCGCGGCGATGCCCGGGTGTTCGAGGATCGCGTCCACGGCCTCCTTGTCGCCATGCACCACGTTGAACGCGCCCGCCGGCAGCCCGGCCTCGCGCAGCAGGTCGGCGAGCATCAGCGAAGCCGAAGGGTCGCGCTCCGACGGCTTCAGGACGAAGGTGTTGCCGCAGGCGAGCGCGATCGGGACCATCCACAGCGGCACCATCGCCGGGAAGTTGAACGGCGTGATGCCGGCGACGACGCCGAGCGGCTGGCGCAGGGAGAAACTGTCCACGCCGCGGCCGACCTGGTCGCTGAACTCGCCCTTCAGCAGATCGGGAATGCCGGTGGCGAACTCCACCACCTCCAGCCCGCGGGTGACCTCGCCCGCGGCGTCGGAAAGCACCTTCCCGTGCTCGGCGGTGATGATGGCGGCGAGTTCCTTCGCGTTCGCCTCCAGCAGTTCGCGGAAGCGGAACATCACCCGCGCGCGGGCCAGCGGCGTCGCCGCCGCCCATTCCGGCAGCGCACCCGTCGCCGCCCGCACCGCGGCGTCGACCTCGGCGCGCGAGCCCAGCGCCACCTTGCGCGCCACGGACCCGGTTGCGGGATTGAAGACCTCGCCGAAGCGCCCGCCGCCGTTGATCCGCTGCCCGCCGATCACGTGCTGCACGATCTGATCCATCCCTCAACCTCCCGCTGGCCAGGCGCGGCTTGACGCCCTTCTCGGCCCTCACCTAGCCTTTTGCGGCGCCCGGCGCCAGACGCCGCCGCCAGTCGGAGGGTCATGGCCGCGTCCGTTCCCGGATCTGCCCCCGATCCGATGCCAGGTCAGGGGCCGGTGCCGGGGCCCGCGGCGCCGCTGCGGCGGGAGCGCCTGCTCGGCCCGATCGACCTCGCCCGCGCGCGCGGCCTGGAAATCGGGCCGCTGGCCGCCCCCTTCATCGCCCGCGAGGGGACCAACGTCCTCTATGCCGACTACCTCGACGCCGACGGGCTGCGCGAGAAATACCGCGCCGACCCGAACGTGGACATCAGCCGGATCGTGGACGTGGACGTGATCTGGGCCAACCGCCCGCTCGCCGCGTGCCTGCCGCCGGGCACCGTGGTGGACTACGTACTCGCCTCGCACGTGATGGAGCACATCCCCGACCTGGTCGGCTGGTTCCAGGAGATCGCGGCGGTACAGCCGCCCGGCGGCCTCGTGGCGCTCGCCATTCCGGACAAGCGGTTCACGTTCGACCTGCTGCGCGCGCCAAGCCGGCTCGGCGACCTGGTCGACGCGCATCTGCAGGGGCTGCGCCGGCCGGCTCCCTGGCAGGTCTTCGACCACCACGCGCATGCCGTGCGGCTCGATGATTTCCGCGCCGCGTGGGAGGGCCGGATCGACCCGGCGGCGCTCGCCCGCCACGCCGACGCGGCCATCGCCCTGCACTGCGCCGAGCAGGCCAGGGCGGGCGTGCATCTGGACGTGCATTGCTGGGTCTTCACGCCGCGCTCGCTCATGCAGCGCCTCGGCGAACTGGCGGCGCTCGGCCTGCTGCCGTATCGCTGCCGCGCTTTCTACGAAACCGAGCCCTGCGCGATCGAGATGCTGCTGGTGCTGGAACGCTGTGCCGAGGACTTCGACCGCGCGGCGGCGACCGCGAGCTTCGCCGACCGCGCGGCCGGCGTGGCGGACGAAATCCCGGCGCGGGTGCTCTCGCTCGAGGCCAGGCTGGAGGCCATGCGACGGTCGCGTTCCTGGCGGCTCACGGCGCCCCTGCGGGCAATGGGCCGGTCGCTGGCGGGCCGATAGGCTTGCACCCGCTCCGGGAACACCGATCTTCCCGGCGCACCGATCTTCGTTGCAATAAGTATCGCCGCCGTTCTAAAACCGCGTGCTCACGAAGCGGCAATGTTGCCGTGTTAGCCCAGTCGCTGCCTGGGAAGGAACAGATCTTGTCGGACCGCCTCTCGCATCTCAAGCGCCTCGAGAACGAAAGCATCCACATCATTCGCGAGGTTGCGGCGGAGTGTCGTGCGCCGGTGTTTCTTTACTCCATCGGCAAGGATTCGTCGGTGCTGCTGCACCTGATCCTGAAGGCGTTCCACCCGTCCACGCCCCCCTTCCCGCTGATGCACATCGACACCGGCTGGAAGTTCCGCGAGATGATCGAGTTCCGGGACGCCACCGTCGCCCGGCTCGGGCTGTCGCTGATTGCCTATACGAACGAGGAAGGGCGGCGCGCCGGCGTGAACCCCTTCGACCACGGCTCGGCCTACTACACGCACATGATGAAGACCGAGGCGCTGAAGGCGGCGATGAAGCTGCACGGTTTCGACGCCGCCTTCGGCGGCGCGCGCCGCGACGAGGAAAAAAGCCGGGCCAAGGAGCGCATCTTCTCCTTCCGCACCGCGGCGCAGGAATGGGACCCGAAGAACCAGCGGCCGGAGTTCTGGAACCTCTACAACGGGCGGATGCACAAGGGCGAGTCGATCCGCGTGTTTCCGCTGTCCAACTGGACCGAGCTCGACATCTGGCACTACATCATGCTGGAGAATCTGCCGATCGTGCCGCTGTATTTCGCCGCCCCCCGGCCGGTGGTGACGCGCGAGGGCAGCCTGATCGTGGTGCATGACGAGCGCATGCGGCTGGAGCCGGGCGAGGTGCCGGAGACGCGG
>JAFKFJ010000345.1 GCA_017307335.1 Alphaproteobacteria bacterium
ACGCCGCGGCGTGGTGTTCATGTCGTGCCACAACGCGATCTGGGAGCAGGCCTCGAAGCTGCACAAGGCCGGCATGAATCCCGACAAGGCGAGCGTCGACGTGATCGCCGCCGACCTGACCAACCACCTGATTCCCGGCGCCGTGCTGATCCCCGGCGCGGTGGCGACCCTGCCAGAATTGCAGCAGGCCGGATTCCACTATGCGCGCTAACGCGGCCGCCGGGCTGGTCGCGCTCCTGCTCGGCCTTGGTTCGATGCCGGCGCTCGCCCAGCCCGCGCGGCCGGCGGCGAACGACATCGGCGGCGTGTTTCCGCCGTGGCAGCACGGCGCCAACAGCGACGTGCGCGACCGCGGGCTGGAGTTCACCGTTCCGCAGATCGACGACCTCGCCGACTTCCACGGCGACATCGCCGATCCGAAGCTCGTGCTGTATGTCGGCGGCAACTACTTCTTCGCGATGGCGCCGCTGGCGCAGGCGTTCGAGAAGCTGCACCCGGAATACCGCGGCCGGCTGTACTGGGAGACGATTCCGCCGGGCCTGCTGGCGCAGCAGATCCGTGCGAACGGCGTCATCACCTCCGGCAACATGACGTGGACCGCAAAGGCCGATGTCTACCTCGCCGGGCTGCGCGCGGTGCGGGCGCTGGTGAAGGAAGGCCTGCTCGAAGACCCCGTGGTCCCCTACGTCACCAACACGCTGACCATCATGGTCGCGCAAGGCAACCCGCACGGCATCACCGGCCTCAGGGACCTCGCCGATCCGAAGCTGCGTCTCGCGATGCCCAACCCGGCGTTCGAGGGTATCGGCCGGCAGATCCAGGAGGCGCTGCGCAAGGCCGGCGGCGAGGCACTGGTCAGGGCGGTCTATGAAGCCAAGGTGCATGACGGCAGCACGGTCCTGACCCGCATCCACCACCGGCAGACGCCGCTGTTCCTGCTCCAGGGCGCCGTCGATGCCGGCATCACCTGGCAGTCGGAGGCGCTGTTCCAGGAGCAGATCGGCCAGCCGATCGGCCATGTCGAGATCCCCGCATCCGTCAACGCGACGGGGATCTACGCCGGCGCGATCGTGAAGGGTGCCGCGCATCGGGAGGCGGGCCGCGCGTGGCTCGATTTCATCCGCTCGCCGGAGGCACTGGCGATTTTCGCGCGCTATGGGTTCAAGCCCTATCAGGCAACCCAATAGCGGCCCGTTCAGCCGACATTCACTGCGAACACGAAGCGCGAATCGGCGCCGCCCGCGACCACCTCGTTCGCGCCCCCGTGCAGCGCCGCCTCGTCGCGCCCGAAATGCTCGCCCACCGGCACGCCGTTCACGATCGTGCCAAGCGTGCTGAACAGGTCGCGCAGGTGGCACTCCCCGCCGCGTTCGACGATCGCGAAATGGTCGCGCGACAGCCGGAACGGCTCGTGGTCGTCCAGCAGCAGGTCGGGCCGCCGCGCCGCCGCGCGCTCGCCGGGGCGCAGCCGGCGGCCGATGATGAAGGGCATGTGCCCCAACGTGACCGGCTCCGGCATCTGGCGGCGGAGCCACACGCTGGTCGCGCCGATCCGCACCGTCCGCGCCGGCGCCGCGCGCGCGTCATGCCGCGCCTCGTCGCCGACGATGCGCTCCTCGGCGGCATGCAGGCGCTGGCTGAGACGGCGGATCAGGTCGCGCGCCGTGCCCGGCGACTGGTCGAGCCGGTCGAGAAATTCCGCGCGCGTCAGAACCTCGGCCTCGATGTCCGCGCCGGCGCGCGCGGTGGCGCTGCGCCGTGGCCGGTCCTCGATCACACCCATCTCGCCGAGGAACTGTCCGGCATTCACGCGGCCGAGCACGATGGTCTGCTCACCGGCCTGCCGCACGATCTCCACCTCGCCAGCCAGCAGACGAAACACGCAGTCTGCGGCATCGCCTTCGCGAAACAGCACGGCACCCCTGGCGAAGCGTCTGGCGACCACGACCACCCCCGCGGAAAACGTTCCGCGCCACGTCTAGGACGTGGCGCGGGCCGGCGGGGAGTCACAGTGCGGGGAGTCACAGTGTCGTGGCGGGGGCGCCGCTCAGTCGGCGCTGATGTCGACTGCCTGGGGACCTTTCGCGCCCGCGCGCACCGTCACCCGCAGGGCCATGCCCGGGGCGAGCTGCAAGCCGGCGCGGGCAGCGGTCGCGGCGCTCACGAAGATGTCGCGGCTGCCGTCATCGGGCACGATGACGCCGAAGCCCTTCTGGTCACTCCACCACTTCACCACGCCGCGCACCGGCTCGCCGCTGACGGGGGTGGATTCGGCATCAGGGTGCGCGCGCGGGCGGAAGCGCGGGCGCTCGGCCGGTGGCGGCCCCGCTTCCAGCACGGTCAGCTCCGTCACCTGCCGTCCCTTCATCCCGGCGCCGACGCCCACCTGCACCACGTCGCCGGCATTCACGCTCACGCCCGCGCGGGCGAGCACCGAGCCGTGCAGGAACACGTCGCTGCCGTCGTCGAGGGCCACGAACCCGTAGCCCTTCTCCGTGTTGAACCACTTGATCCGCCCGCGCGCCGTCTCCTCCGCCTGCCCGGCGGCGGCATATCCGCCGGCGGCCGGGCGGCCGAAGCGCGGAGGGCGTGGATCCCGCCCCTCCTGCGTGCGCCGATCAAACGGCCGGCGCGGCCGATCGTAACCCGACATGAGCTTCATCCGTCCAGGAGGCGGCAGCGGGAACTCGACGGAGCGGAACCTCCGGACGACGGCGAGAACGCATGCAGCCGCGGCACCGCGTGCCAAGCCAGCCATATAGCCTACCCGCGGCGGATTAAAAGCCCGCCGCCGCGCGCGTCATGCCGCCGAGCCGCGCGCGGCCCCGGCTTGACAAGTGCCGCGCTGCACCGCAACCGGCGCAGTGTCAGCGATGACGCATTGGGAGCATGGTCCGTCATGTCGCTCACGCCGCCGCCCCTGGGCCTGCAACTGGAATCGCGCCACATCGGCGACGCGGCCGTGGTTGCCGCCGCCGATCACGCCGCCCGCCACTGGCAGGCGGACGCGCGCGCGGCCATCACCCCCGGCAGCGACGCGCAGCGCGATGCGGTCTGTCGCATGTTCCGCGACACGTTCAATCCGTACAAGCCCTCGATCATCGACTGGCCCAAGCTCGACGCCGAGTCGCTCGAACGTCTCACCAGCCTGCCGATCTGGGACATCGCGGTGCAGACCGAGGGCAAGGCGCGGCTGCGCATGCTCTCCTACGCCGAGTCGCTCCAGGATCGCGCGTGGCACGACGCGATCGCACTCAACGGCTGGGAGGAGGGGCGGCACAAGGAGGTGCTGTCGAACCTCGTGCAGGCCTACGGCATCGTGCTGGAACCCGAGCCGCCCTATCTCACCCCGCGCGATCCCGAGTGGGCGTATCTCGTCACCGGGTTCAGCGAGTGCATCGACAGCTTCTTCGCCTTCGGCCTGTTCGAACTCGCCCGCCGCTCCGGCTTCTTCCCGCCCGAGCTCGTGGAGACGTTCGAGCCGGTGATGCAGGAGGAGTGCCGCCACATCCTGCTGTTCGCGAACTGGCTCGCCTGGCATCGGCGCCATCTGCCGTGGTGGCGGCGCCCCGCGTTCGAGGCGCGCGTGCTCGCGGTGTGGGCGTTCCTGGCATGGGAGCGCATCGGCATCGCGCGCGGAATCGACGACAAGGGCAAACCCAAGGCGCAGGACAACAACTTTACCCTCACCGGCAGCAAGGCCGTCAGCGACGTCGACGTCGACCCGGCGGATCTCATGCGCATCTGCCTGGAAGAGAACGACCGCCGCTTCGCCGGCTATGACCGGCGGTTGAAGCGCCCGACCACCGCACCCGCGCTGACGCGCTTCGCGCTGCGCTTCATGCGCCGCAAGCGGACGCCCGCCGCCGCTGCCTGAAGCCGCCCCTCACGCATGCGCGAGGATGTTGACGAGCCGCCCGAACGGATCGCGCACATAGAAGCGCCGGACGCCCCAGGGCTCCTGCGCCGGGCCGTATTCGACCGGCAGGCTGGCGGCGGTGACGCGCCCCAGAACTTCGTCGAGATCATCGACCTCGATGGAGATGTCGGGAACCGGCGTCCCCGACCCGCCCTCGCTCGCAACGCTGACCTGCGGCGCGGCGCTGGCCTGGGTGGCGGCCAGCGTTACGATCCAGCCGTGGTCCATCACCACGTCCAGGCCGAGGATGCCGCCATAGAAGGGGCGCGCATCCTCAGGCCGCGGGGCGGCGATGTTGGTCACGATGCGTCTGACGGCCATGCTGCGCTCCTCGCCCGCCATGATAGCGCGGCGCGGCGCGCGGTTCCTCAGTCCGGCAGGCACGCCTCGCAGATCGCGCGGACATGGCGGTGGTCCGTGCCGCAGCAGCCACCGAGCACCGTGATGCCGGGCAGCGTCCCGCGCAGCACGCGATACTGTTGGCCGAGCGCCGCCGGGTCACCGGCGTCGAGTTCGGTCGCCGCGTCCAGCTCCGCATGGCTGCGCGTCGAGGCATTGGCGCGCAGGCCGCGCAGCCGCGCCTGCCACGCGCCGCCGGGGCCGAGCGTGTCGGCGAAATGCGTCGGGTGCGCGCAGTTGATCATGTAGTAGGCCGGCGCCCCGCCGGTCGCCGCATCCACCGCCGCGATCGCGTCGGGCAGCGCCGTTCCCGCGGGCAGCCTGCCGTCGGTCTCCACGGTGAACGAGATCACCGCCGGCAGCCCCGCCTGCCGCGCCGCGCGCGCGATGCCGATCGCTTCCTCGACATAGGTCATGGTGAGCGCGCTCACCATGTCCGCCTCGGTATCGGCGAAGGTCTCGATCTGGGCCGCATGATACCGCTCGGCCTCGACCGCGCTCATGCGCGCATCGGCGCGGTAGCCGTCGCCGCGCGGGCCGAGCACCCCGTTGATGACGATCGGCGCGGCCGCGCCCGCCGGCGCCTCGTCACGCAGCGCGGCGGCGAAGGCGACCGCGTCGCGGTTGACGGCCGCGAGCCCCTCCGCGTCGTAGCCGAGCTTGCTTCCCCAATCGGGGTTGGCCCGCCACGTCGGGGTATCGAGGATGAACCCCGCGCCGCGCTCGCCGGCGATGCGCAGATAAGGGGCGAAATACCGTGCCATCTGTTCGCGCCCTTCTTCGGTCGCGAGCAGCGGAAACGCGGCGAAGCACGGCAGTTCCTTGCCCTCCTGAAAGACCAGATGCGTCTCCAGCCCGCCATCGGTGAGAAATATTGCCCCTTCCAACTGGGGAAGTGCCTGCCTGTAGCGCGCCATTGCAACGTCCCTCCCGCGTCTATTCCGGGCGGAGCGAAGCATGCGGCGAACGAATGTGGGCTTTCTTCTTGGTAACCTTGCTTCGTTGTGAGCACCCGCGCCGTGCCGCGCTGTGGTCACATCCTTATGGTTCGGCACTGCCGCCGCGATCCCCTAGGCAGCACGGAGCAACCGCGGCAACGGAAGAGACCGCCATGATCCCGCGCGTCCTCGTCCTTCTCGCCCTGGCGGCTGGCCCCGCCCTGGCCCAGGACCCGCTCGCCGATCAGGCGCGCATGCTGTTCCAGCCGATCCCGGCGACCCCGCCGGAACTCACCGGCAACCCATCGAGCCCGGCGAAGGTCGAACTCGGCAAGATGCTCTTCTTCGAGCCGCGCCTCTCCGCGAGCCATGCGATCAGCTGCAACTCCTGCCACAATCTCGGCCTCGGCGGCGCCGACGCCGAGCCGACGTCCCTTGGCCATCGCTGGCAGCATGGCGGGCGCAATGCGCCGACGGTGCTCAACGCGGTCTTCAATACCGCCCAGTTCTGGGACGGGCGGGCGAAGGATCTCGAGCAGCAGGCAGGCGGGCCGATGCTGAATCCGGTCGAAATGGCCTCGCCGGCGACGCATGTCGTCGAGCAGCTTAAAGGCATCCCCGGATACGCACCGGCATTCAAGCGCGCTTTCCCCGACAAGCCCGACCCGATCACGCTCGCCAACGTTCAGAAAGCGATTGCGGTGTTCGAGGCGACGCTGATCACGCCCGACGCGCCGTTCGACCGCTTCCTCAGCGGCGAGACCGCCGCGCTCTCGGCGAAACAGAAGGCGGGGCTAGCGCTGTTCATCGAAAAGGGCTGCGCCGCCTGTCACAACGGCATCAACGTCGGCGGCGGCATGTATGCGCCGTTCGGCGTGGTGGAAAAGCCGGGCGGCGACTTCCTGCCGCCGGGCGACAAGGGGCGGTTCGAGGTCACGCACACGCCGAGCGACGAGTACGTGTTCAAGGTTCCCACCCTGCGCAACATCGCCCTCACCGCCCCCTATTTTCATACCGGCCAGTCCTGGGACCTGCGCCAGGCGGTGGCGGTGATGGGGGCGAGCCAGATCGGCGCCGAACTCACCGCCGACGAGGTCGACCGGATCACCGAATTCCTCACGAGCCTCACCGGCCGCCAGCCGGAGGTGGTCTATCCGGTCCTGCCGCCAAGTGTCGCGAGCACGCCCCGGCCCCAGCCATGATTGCCGCGCCGGCTGGCGCGCGCGAACCCAACATGGCGGCCAGCACCCCGTCGCGTCGCCAGAAGTGATGGTAGAGCGCGCCCAGCACATGCAGGCCGACCAACACCAGAATCACCGTGCCGCCCGCCTCGTGCCAGTCCTTCACCTGCCCCGCCAGCGCCTGATCAGGGTTGGCGAGCGAGGGCAGCACCACACCGAACAGCGTTGCCTCCCGGCTTTTCAGACTCAACATCAGCCAGCCGAGCAGGGGCTGCGCGATCATCATGATGTAGAGCCCGGTCTCGGTGGCGCGCGCGAGGAAGCGCTGCCAGCGCGGCATGTCGGCGAGCGTTGGCGCCCGCGCCCACCAGCGCGCCAGCAGACGCGGGGCGAGCGAGGCCAGGACGAGCAGCCCGGCCCATTGGTGCCAGACCAGCATCGCCGCGCGCAGGTCGCCCTTCGGCAAGTCCTCGCGCAGCCAGACCAGCGCGAACGCCAGCAGCATCAGCATCGCGGCCGCCCAATGCGCGAGGCGCGACCCGAGTGGATACGTCGCGGGCGCGCTGGCGGCCGGCGCATCCCCGGCCGGCAAGATTGCTCCGAATGACGTCATGCCTCTATCTCCCCGGCGTCGATGGGCGGCGTGGGTTCGCGCCCCTGCCGCAGCGTGCCGTCCTGGAGCTGAACCGAGCCTGATCGCCTTGTTCAGCGGGCGTTCAGGACCGTGTCGCGGAGAGTGTCGCCATGCGCCGCCGCCTGCTCGCTTTGCTGTTCCTCGCCCCGCTTTTCGCCGCCACGGCGCGCGCGGACGAGGACGAGTTCGAGAACGAGCGCGACAGCGCCCGTGCCCGCGCGGCGGTCGAGGCCGGTGAGATCCGCCCGCTCTCCCAGCTTCTGGCGCGGATCGAGGCGCGTTATGCGGGGCGCGTGATCGCGACCGAGCTGGAGCACGAGCACGACCGCTGGATCTACACGTTCAAGCTGCTGCCGGAGGCCGGCCACATCTTTTCGGTCGAGCTCGACGCGGCCAGCGGCGAGGTGGTCAGCACGCGCGGGCCGGTGCAGGAGAAGCGGTGATGCGCGTCCTGGTCGTAGAGGACGCACCCGCGCTGGCGACACAGTTGCACGCCGCGCTCGTCGCCGCCGACTTCGCCGTCGATACGGCCCACGATGGCGAGGAGGCGCTGTTTCTCGGGCAGACCGAGCCCTACGACGCCGTGGTGCTCGATCTCGGCCTGCCGAAGCTCGACGGTCTCAGCGTGTTGCGCCGCTGGCGCGCCGAGGGCCATACCATGCCGGTGCTGATCCTGACCGCCCGTGGCGGGTGGACGGAAAAGGTCGACGGCCTCAACGCCGGCGCCGACGACTATCTCGGCAAGCCGTTCGCAACGGCGGAGCTGATCGCGCGGCTCAAGGCGCTGATCCGCCGGGCGCATGGCCACGCCGGACCACGAATCGTGTGCGGTCGGCTGCACATAGACACGGTGGCGAAGGAGGCGACGATCGACGGCGCGGCGGTGCGCCTGACCGCGCTCGAATACAACCTGCTCGCCTATCTGGCGCATCATCTCGGCCAGCCGGTGTCAAAAACGGAACTGACGGAGCATCTGTACGCGCAGGATTTCGATCGTGACTCCAACACGCTCGAAGTCATCGTGGCGCGCCTGCGGCGCAAGCTCGGCGAGGGGCTGATCGAGACGATCCGCGGCCAGGGCTATCGGCTCGGCGCGCCTGCGACGCAATGAGGCGGGCGGCCCGATCGCTTGCGGTCCGGCTTGCGCTGTTCACCTCGCTGTGGGTCGCGGTGGGCTTGTTGCTGACTTGGCTGCACGTCACGGCCCTGGTGGTGCGGCAGATCGAAGGGTCGTTCGATGCGCGCCTCGACGGCCTGCTCGACGCGGTGGTGGCGGGGGCGGCGCGCGACGCTACCGGCCAGCCCTACCTGATCCGCTCGGTCGCCGAGCCGCGCTTCAATCAGCCGCTGTCCGGCGCCTATTGGCAGATCGAGGGCCCCGGCGGGCGGCTCGCTACGTCCCGCTCGCTGTGGGACGAGCGGCTGCCGCCCGGCCCGCCTGGCGACGGGCGCGTGCAGAACCGCGATGTCATCGGCCCGCGCGGGCAGCGTCTGCGCCTCGTGGAGCGCGACATCGTCCTGCCGGATGCCGCCGGCTCGCTCCATGTCGCGGTCGCGATCGCGCACGATGCGACGCTGGCGGAGATCAGCCGGCTGCGCGGTGGGCTTGCGCTGAGTTTCGCGGCGCTCGGCGCCGGGCTGGTGGGCTTCGTCGTGGCGACGGTTTCCTTCGGGCTGCGCCCGCTGCGGCGGCTGCGCCAGGCGGTGGCCGACCTCAGGGCCGGCCGGCGCACCGATTTGCATCTGCCGGCGCCCGGCGAGGTGCAACCACTGGTGGCGGAGATCGACGCGCTCGTCGCACAGAACCGCGCGACCGTGGAGCGGGCCCGCAACCATGTCGGTAATCTCGCCCATGCCCTGCGCACACGGCTTGCCGTCCTGCGCAACGCGCTGGACAGCCCGGCCGGTGCCGACCTCAGCCTCGCCCAGCGCGAGCTCGCGGCCGCCGAGCATCTGGTACAGCACCATCTCGCCCGCGCGCGCGCCTCGGCGCTGACCGGTGCCGCCGGCAGCAACTCCGACGTGGCCGTCGTCGCCGAGGAGATCGCCCAGGCGCTGCGGCAGTTGTTCGCCGAGCGAGGACTGAGCGTGACGGTTTCGGCCAAGCCTGGGCTCTCGGTCGCCTGCGAGCGCCAGGACCTCGCCGAGATGCTGGGCAATCTGATGGAGAATGCTTGCAAATGGGCCGGGCAGCGCGTGGTCGTCACCGCGTCGCGGGAGGCGCCGCTGGTTGCGATCACCGTCGCGGACGACGGTCCCGGGCTCGCCGAGGCGCAGCTCGCCGCGGCACGGATGCGCGGCGCCCGGCTCGACGAGGCGACCCCGGGCTCGGGGCTCGGGCTTGCGATCGTGGCCGACCTCGCTGCGCTGTACCGGGGCAGCCTGGAGCTGCAGCGGTCGGAACTCGGCGGCCTGGCAGCACGACTTACCCTGCCAGCCGCCTGACCGACGGCCGGACTTAGAGATCCTCCGGGCGCCCCAGCAGGATCTTCCGGCCGGTGAACATCGCCGAAACGATCGTGCCGCCTTCGCGCAGCTCCGTTACCACCACCGCCGCGAGGTGCAGCACGACAAGGGCCGCAAGCGCGTAGAAGACAAA
>JAFKFJ010000154.1 GCA_017307335.1 Alphaproteobacteria bacterium
GGCAATGCCAACAACGAACGAGATCAGGCGTGAAGAATCGCAGCTATGCGCGCCCATCGCGTACAATGCGCCGACGGTCAGCGCGGTCGCCGGCGCGCTGCCCATCGCGAGGCGCCGCACCAGCCGCCAATCGACGTTGCGATTGAACCCGTGCACCGCGGTACCGACGCTCTTCGTAATCGCCGCGTAGAGCAGATCAGTACCGACCGCGACCGCGGGATGAATGCCGAACACGAGCACCAGCAACGGTGTCATCAGCGAGCCGCCGCCGACCCCCGTCAGGCCGACCAGCAAGCCCACCAACAAGCCGCAGAGCGTGTAGAGCGGATCGATCGTATGCACGCCTTTACCGTTCGGTTCGCCCCAGGTGCGGGAGGTTGGCTGAAACGTCCGGCCGACGCAATTACTCTCGTGCGCCTGCCTTGGCGGCAGCTTAACGTTGCCTTACCATCCGGCCATGCCTGCCCCGCTCAGCGCAACACTTGCCGATGCCGCGTGTGCACCATTGCAACCGGGCCGCGCGTCCGCGCTGTTGCTCACGCACGGCACGCTGGAATTGCGCTACTACGCGCCTCGCGGCAGCGACACGCAGACACCGCACAGCCGTGACGAGCTGTACATTGTCGCGCGTGGCAGCGGCTGGTTCGTGCGTGGGGCGGAGCGTGTTCGCTTTGCGACCGGTGACGCATTGTTTGTCGCCGCCGGCGTGCCGCACCGGTTCGAGGATTTTTCCGACGACTTCGGAACCTGGGTGGTGTTCTACGGCGCCGAGGGTGGCGAGCGGCCGGGCTGACCGCGCGCCGCCGGCAACGGCCATCAGAGCGAGGCGGCGACCCAGGCGCGCAGCACGCTCTTGGGCGCGGCACCGACTTTCATGTCCACCTGCCGCCCGTCCTTGAACAGGACCAGCGTGGGAATGCCGCGCACGTTGTAGTCGTTCGGGGTGCGCGGGTTTTCGTCGATGTTCACCTTGGCAATGGTGAGCTTGTCGGCGAACTCGGCGCCGATCTCCTCCAGCGCCGGGGCGATCGCACGGCAGGGGCCGCACCACTCGGCCCAGAAATCCACCAGCACGGCGCCGGGTGCGCCCAGCACGTCCGTGGCAAAGCTTGCGTCGGTCACCGCCTTCGTGTTGGCGCTCATCGTCGCGAAACCCCTTTTGTCGCGTTCGGTTGGCCGAAGGTGGTGCAGCCGGGGCCGGGGATCAAGCGGCCGGCTCCGCGCCCGGAGCATGGCGGTCGAGTGACGCCGGCGACAGTTCGATGACGACCGGCCCCGCGGTCCACACCAGCAGGCAGCGCACCGGCCGGTCCCGGTGGATGGCGGCGAGCACCGCCCGATAGGCCGCCATCTGGCGCAGATAGAGCACCGGCACGCCCCCGGCGTCCGCCGGCGGCGCGCGGCCGGTCTTGTAGTCGGCGATCAGCACCGCCTCGGGCAGCACCGCGAGCCGGTCCACGAGCCCGCCGACCACGCGCCCTGCAACGACGCCGGTCAGCGGCACCTCGGCGCGCCCGGCGGGGCCGAACAGGGGCACGAGCGCGGGGTGGGCAAGCACGCCCAGCACATCGGCGGCGATCGCCGCGGCGTCCGCCGCCGGCAGGCCCAGGCCCCGGGCGCCGAGGTAGCGGCGGGCGGCGGGCGCGCGCGAGGCCTCGGGCAGTGCCGGCAGATGTTGCAACAGCGCATGGATCAGCCGGCCGCGCCGGCGCCGCGCCGCGCCTGCCTCCTGCCCCGCCAGCGGCGAGGCGGCGGCTGGCACCGGCCCCAGCTCGGCGTCCTGCGGGCGGCTTGGCGCCAGCGGCAGGCTCG
>JAFKFJ010000346.1 GCA_017307335.1 Alphaproteobacteria bacterium
CTTCTGCTCCCTCTCCCGCTTGCGGGAGAGGGCCGGGGTAAGGGCCGTGGACGCCGCCAAACATGTCGCGATCCCCGCTTCTCTCCTCAGAACGGCCGCCCGCGGCCGCTCATTCCCCGTGGCATCAGGGCGCCGAGCCCGTGGCGCATCAGCCCCTTCTGCCCCAGCTTCTTCATCCGCTTCATCGCATCCGACATGTCGTCGAACTGCTTCAGCAGCCGGTTCACGTCCTGCACCTGCGTGCCCGAGCCGGCGGCGATGCGGCGCTTGCGGCTGGCCTTGATCATCGCGGGGTTGCGGCGCTCGGCGCGGGTCATCGAGCCGATGATCGCCGCTTGCCGCCGCAGCACCGTCTTGTCGAGGTTGTCGGCGCCCGCCGAGGCGAGCTGCTCCTGGATCTTCCCGGCACCCGGCAGCATGCCGATGATCGCGTTGATGCTGCCCATCTTCGTGATCTGGCGGAGCTGCGCCGCGTAGTCCTCCAGGTCGAACGTGCCCTTGGCGAGCTTGCGGGCGAGCTTCTCCGCCTCCTCCTGCTCGATCGTCTCGGCCGCCTTCTCGACCAGCGACAGCACGTCGCCCATGCCGAGGATGCGGCCGGCGACGCGCTCGGGATGGAAATCCTCCAGCGCGTCGAGCTTCTCGCCGGCGCCCACCAGCTTGATCGGCGCCCCGGTGATCGCGCGCATCGACAGCGCAGCACCGCCGCGCGCGTCGCTGTCCATGCGCGTCATCACGATGCCCGTCACGCCCACCGCCTCGTTGAACGCCTTGGCGGTGTTCACCGCGTCCTGCCCGGTCAGCGCATCGACGACCAGCAGCGTCTCCGCCGGCTCCGTCGCGGCGCGGATCGCGCGCACCTCGTCCATCAGCTCCTGATTGATCGAGAGGCGGCCGGCGGTGTCGAGGATAACGATGTCGAACACCTCGCGCCGCCCGGTGTCCATGGCGCGTTGCGCGATCTCCAGCGGCGTCTGCCCCGGCACGATCGGCAGGCTCGGCACGCCGGCCTGCTCGGCGAGCTGGGCAAGCTGAAGCTGTGCCGCCGGACGCTGCGTATCCAGGCTCGCCAGCAGCACCTTGCGCCGCAGCCGCTGTGCGAACCGCAGCGCAAGCTTGCCGGCGGTGGTGGTCTTGCCGGAGCCCTGCAGGCCGACCATCAGGATCGGGATCGGCGCCGGCGCGTTCAGATTGAGCGGCGCGGCCCCGGCGCCGCCCAGTGCCTCCACCATCACGTCGTTGACGATCTTCACGACCTGCTGGCCGGGCGAGACCGAATCCAGCACCTCCGCGCCGATCGCGCGCTCACGCACGCGGGCGATGAAGTCGCGCACCACCGGCAGGGCGACGTCGGCATCGAGCAGTGCCAGGCGCACCTCGCGCAGGGCCTCGTTGACGTCGGCCTCGCTCAGCGCGCCGCGGCCGCGCAGGCGGTCGAAGATGCCGGAGAGCTTGCCGGAGAGCGTGTCGAACACGGGCGCGGTTCCCAACGAAAGGCGCGCCGGTGCGCGAACCCTCGCGGACCGGCGGGAAGGGGCAGGCTTATGGGCGGCCGCCGGTCACGAGTCAAGGAAGCGGACCGGCTTCGACGGGCCGGGCCTTCACGCGCCGGAGAGGCATGGCACAGTGCTGCGCGAACCGTGGCTGCAAGGGAGGAGGGGGGATGCGCATCTTCGGTCCGCGCGCAGTCGCCGCTTAGTGCGCCGCGTCCGTCTCCCACGCGCCGCCGGACTGGCGATCGTGCTGGCGCTGTTCGGCGGCGCGGGCGCGCATGCTCAGGCGCCGATCCAGCCCGTGCCGGGCAAGACGACGCCCAACGAGAACACCACGGTCAACGTCAACTACGTGTACGCCGCCAATCTGGGCTTTGGCGGCTACTCGGTGGGCGGCCTCACGGCCAACGTCTACACCCTGCCGCTGGGGCACACCTTCGCGCTCAACGACCGCGGCGTGACGATGCGCGTGCTCCTGCCGGTCCAGTTCGGGGTCTACAATTTCCAGGGCAGCGTTCCGAACGGCCCGACCTTCACGATCAACCAGCAATCGATCGCCGCGGTCCCGGGGGTCGAGTTCGGCATCCCGGTGCCGGGCAAGATCCTGCTGAAGCCCTTCGTGTTCGGCGGCGCGGGCCATACCTTCGGCGACGATACCGGCAATCCCAACGCCTGGATCTACACGTTCGGCGTTCGTGCGACGCGCCCCTGGCAGGTCGGGCGCTACACGCTCACCGTCGGCGCCGCCCTTCTCTACGCCGGCGACGCCTCGTTCAAGCCGGGGTTCAGTGAGACCTATTCGGCGTTGGAACTGGGGCTGGAGGTCCGCCGCCCGCTCGGCTTCTCGATCGGCCACCTGCTGCCCGACCTGGGGGTGTTCGTCGCCGGCTTCCACTACCCGAACAAGCTGGACTTCTCGCGCTTCCTCGCACCGACGCTGCATGTCGGCGACCAGGCGGAGGTGGGGTTCTCGATCGGGTCGGCGGCGCCGTTCGACATGCTCTGGTTCAGCAACCCCCGCATCGGCGCGGGCTATGTCTGGGGCGACGGGGTCCAGGTGTGGCACCTCGTCCTGGGTTTCCCGTTCTGACGCGCGGCGCCCTCATCGCGGGAGCGTTTCGGCCAGCGCGCAGTCGTGGTCCTGCAGCTCCTCGCCGCTGCCCCGGTCGCCCGCCGCCAGATCGACGTGGTCCACCAGCAGCAGGAACCCCGGCACGCCGCCGGCGAACGTGGCGCCGACCACGACCAGCGTTTCGGCCGCCATGCCCGCGGCGCCCACCCCGGGTGCCGCGGCCAGCAGGCGGAACGGATCGTTGGCGCCGAGCTCGGCCCCGTCCAGGCGCCGGGCGCGGTAGTCGTGGCCCGCAAGCGCAATGCCGAGCGGTGCCCAGTCCTCGCCCACCAAATGCGAGCGAGCGCGGAGCGCGTCGCGGACGTCCGGGCGCAGGCAGTCGACATGGATGTGAAGCTGCTCCTGCGTCCGGCCCGTCGGCGCGTTGATGGCGAGCGAAAGCGCGTCGCGCGGCAGCTCCCTCCCCGCGCGCGCCATCACATAGCCGCGCGCGCTCCATGCCGCCTGCCACCAGTTCGGCGCATCGGGCGCCAGCACCGCCGGGTCCTCGATGCCGGTGACGCGCGCGGTGGGGATCAGCAGGAACTGCGTCTTCCCCCGCCGGTCCTTCAGCACCGCCCAGCCCCGCGCCTCGCCCCCCTCCAGCGCGACCTCGGTGCAGGGCGCCGGCTTGCCGTCGGCGCGCTCGTCGGGAACGCATTGCCCGTTCACGATCTTCCACAGCGCGTCGGGGTCCGATGCGCAGGCGGGCGGGGCGACAACGAGCGCCAGCAGCAGCGCGATCATCACCCGATGCGCGGCCTTGCCTTGAACGTGCTTCTCCGCCATGCGAAGCGCCCCCCGGCCCACGCCCGACCGTCGGGGAGGCGGCGCGAAGCATGGCAGTAACGGTTTTCGCAGAAAAGCATCCCCCTTGCCGGGTCGCGTGCCGGTGAGGATTGCGCCGGCCGAGGTTGCCGTCGTCGGCGCCGGCGCCTGGGGCCTGGCACTCGCGGTGCAGGCGCACCGGGCCGGGCGGCGGGTGACGCTGTGGGCACGCGATCCGGCGCAGATCGGCGCCCGGCTGCCTGGGATCACGGCGCCCGCCGACATCCTTCGCACCGGCACGCTGCCCAGCGCCCCGCTCGTACTGCTGGCGGTGCCGGTGCCGCATCTGCGGGCCGTCGCCGCGGCGCTGCCGGGCGGCGGGCCGGTCATCTGCTGCGCGAAGGGGATCGAGGCGGCGACGCTCGCCCTGCCGCTCGAACTGCTCGCGCAGGTCCAGCCCGGCCGGCCGGCCGGCGTGCTGACCGGGCCGACTTTCGCGCGGGAGATCGCGGCCGGGCTGCCTGCCGCCGCCGTGCTCGCCGCCGGCGCGGAGCGGGTGCGGGCGGAGGCGATCGCCGCCCTCGCCACGCCCGCGTTCCGCCTCTACGGCAACGAGGACGTGATCGGCGCCCAGGTGGGCGGGGCGGCGAAGAACGTCGTCGCGATCGCCGCCGGCGCGGTGATCGGCGCCGGGCTCGGCGAGAATGCCCGCGCCGCCCTGGTCACCCGCGCTCTCGCCGAGATGGCACGGCTCGCCCAGGCGCTGGGTGGGCGGGCGGAGACGGTGGCGGGGCTCTCCGGCCTCGGCGACCTGCTGCTCACCTGCACCAGCGCGCAGAGCCGCAATTTCCGCTTCGGCCTCGCCCTCGGCCGCGGCGAGACGCCGGACGCCATTCTTGCCGGCCATACCGAGGCCGTAGAGGGCGTGCCGACCGCGCCCGCCCTGGTGGCGCGGGCGGCCAGGGCGGGGACGGCGGTGCCGGTCTGCGCGGCCGTCGCAGGGGTCCTGGAAGGGCGGATCAGCCTCGCCCAGGCGATCGCCGCCCTCCTCGCCCGGCCGCTGCGCGACGAATAGCGGCGTTTCCGAATCCGCCCGCCCGCGCCTAAGAGGGGCGCATGGTCCGCGGCATGCTCACCGTCGGCGTCTGGACGATGGCGAGCCGCGTGCTGGGCTTCGCCCGCGACATCCTGATCGCCGCATGGCTCGGCGCGGGGCCGGTGGCCGACGCGTTCTTCGTCGCCAACCGCCTGCCCAACCTGTTCCGCCGCCTGTTCGGCGAGGGCGCGTTCAACGCCGCCTTCGTCCCCGCCTTCTCCGCCCTGCTGGCAACCGAGGGGCGGCCGGCGGCGCAGGCCTTCGCCGAGCAGGCGGCAAGCGTGATGGCGTTCTGGCTGCTCGGCCTGACCGTCCTCGCCGAGATCTTCATGCCGCAGGTGCTGGCCGTGATCGCGCCCGGCTTCGCGGCGATCCCGGAGAAGTTCACGCTGGCGGTGGAACTCAGCCGCATCGCCTTCCCCTACATGCCGCTGATCTGCCTCACCGCCCTGTTCTCGGGCGTGCTGAACGGGCTCGACCGCTTCGCCGCCGCCGCCGCGGCGCCGATCTTTTACAACCTGATCTGCATCGCCTTCATGTTCGCCCTGCGCGGCATGGTGCCGACGCTCGGCCACGCGCTCGCCTGGGGGGTCAGCGTCTCGGGCGTCGTGCAGCTCGCCCTGGTCACCTGGGCGGTGCGCGGCGCCGGCATGCGCATCACCCTGCCGCGCCCGCGCCTGACGCCGGACGTGCGCATCCTGCTGCGGCGGATGATGCCCGGCCTGCTGGGCGCCGGCGTCACCCAGCTCAACCTCTCCGTGGACGTCATCATCGGCAGCCTGCTGCCGCCCGGCACCGTCTCGATCCTCTACTACGCCGACCGGGTGAACCAGCTTCCGCTCGGCACCATCGGCGCGGCCGTCGGCACCGCGCTGCTGCCCACGCTCAGCCGGCAGGTGCACGGGGCCAACCCGCGCGAGGCGGTGGGCACGCTGAACCGCGCCATCGAGTACGCCCTGCTGCTCACGCTGCCGGCCGCGCTGGCGCTGATCGTCGCGCGGGCGCCGATCATCGAGGTGCTGTTCGGCCGCGGCGCGTTCGGCGCGGTGGCCGCGTTCAAGTCGGCGCAGGCGCTGGCAGCCTATGCGGTCGGGCTCCCGGCCTTCGTGGTGGTGAAGGTGCTGGTGCCGGCCTTCTTCGCGCGCGGCGACACGGTGGCGCCGGTGCGCGTCGGCATCGCCGCGGTGGGGCTCAATCTCGCGCTGAACCTCGCCTTCATGACGCCGCTCGAGCATCTCGGCCCGCCGCTCGCCTCCGCGGTTGCGGCCTGGGCGAACGTGGTGGTGCTGATCGCGATCCTGGTGCGCCGCGGCCATTTCGCGATCGACGCGCCGCTCGGCCGGCGGCTGCCGCGCATGCTGGCAGCCTCGGCGGTCATGGTCGCCGTGCTCTGGGGGCTGCGCGAGACGCTGTTCGCCGCGCTCGACACCGGCAGCGGCTTCGGGCTGCGCTGGCTCGGCCTCGGGCTGCTGGTGGGCGGCGGGCTCGCGGCCTACGGGCTGGCGGGGCAGGTTTTCGGTGCGTTCGACATGCGCGAGATCGTGGCCCGGCTCCGCCCGCGCCGCCATGCCGCGGTGCGGGGGGTGACGCGGCGGGGTTGACCGGGACGCACCATCACCGGAAAACGCGACGCTCCGTTCGGAACCCGTCCCATGCAGCGCATCTTCTCCGGCATCCAGCCGTCCGGCATCCCGCAGCTCGGCAACTATCTCGGCGCGCTGCGCAACTGGGTGGCGTTGCAGGACGGGCACGAGTGCATCTACTGCGTCGTCGACCTGCATGCGCTGACCCAGTGGCAGGAGCCGGCGCAACTGCGCCAGGCCACGCGCGAAATGGCCGCCTCGCTGCTTGCCTGCGGCGTGGACGCGCGGCGGCACATCCTGTTTCAGCAATCCGCCGTGCACGCGCATGTGCGTCTCGCCTGGCTCTTCAACTGCGTCGCCCGCATGGGCTGGCTCAACCGCATGACGCAGTTCAAGGACAAGGCCGGCAAGGACCGGGAGAACGCCTCCACCGGCCTCTTCGTCTATCCGAACCTGATGGCCGCCGATATTCTCACCTATCACGCGACGCGCGTGCCGGTGGGCGACGACCAGCGCCAGCACCTCGAACTCGCCAACGACATCGCGAAGAAGTTCAACCACGACTACGGCGTGGAATTCTTCCCCCTGATCGAGCCGGTGATCCTCGGCGTCGCGGCGCGCGTGATGTCGCTGCGCGACGGCACCAAGAAGATGAGCAAGTCCGATCCCTCGGACCAGAGCCGCATCAACCTCACCGACGATGCCGACGCGATCGCCCTGAAGATCCGCCGCGCCCGCACCGACC
Source organism: Alphaproteobacteria bacterium (assembly GCA_017307335.1). Classification (GTDB taxonomy): domain Bacteria; phylum Pseudomonadota; class Alphaproteobacteria; order Acetobacterales; family Acetobacteraceae; genus JAFKFJ01. Next base: position 6,797 of record JAFKFJ010000346.1, read on the forward strand.
CCGAGCCGCTGCCGAGCGAGCCGGCGGGGCTGGAGAGCCGGCCGGAGGCGCGCAACCTCGTCGGCATCTTTGCCGCCCTCGCCGACACCGACGTCGCGGGCGTGCTGGGCGAGCATGGCGGCAAGGGGTTCGATCGTTTCAAGGAAGTGCTGACAGCCCTCCTGGTCGCAAAACTGACGCCGATCGCGGAAGAAACGAAGCGCTGGCTCGCCGATCCTGCTACGATCGACGCCGTGCTGCGCGAGGGCGCGGCGCGGGCACGGACGATCGCCGATCCGATCGTCGATGAGGCGGAGCGTCTGGTGGGCCTGCTACAGCCATAGAGCATGATGACCGGAGCCGGAATCGCCGGAGGTCTGAATCATGCTCTCAAATCAAAGAGCTGGAATGGGTTGAGCGAGCGCGGGCGAACTCATCCCGTTCTAGCGGCCGGAAGCGAGGGAGGGCCATGAAGCCGATCCACTGGCTTTCGATGATCCCCCCCGTCGGCATGCTGGCGGGCCCGCTGCTGCACAACGAGGTGCACCCCTTCATCCTCGGCATGCCGTTCCCGCTCGGCTGGATCGCGGTCTGGATCGTGCTGACCGCGATCGTCATGGCGATCGTCTACCGCCTCGATCCCGCGAACCGCCGCGACCGCCCGTGACGGTGCCACTCGCCATCCTCGCCCTGGCCGCGATGGTGGCGCTGCTGCTGGGGGTGAGCGCGCGGTCCGGCCGATCGATGGGGCTGGAGGAATGGACGGTCGGCGGGCGGCATTTCGGCTTCATCCTGGTCTTTCTGCTGCTCGCCGGCGAGATCTACACCACGTTCACCTTTCTCGGCGCCTCCGGCTCCGCCTACGGCCTCGGGGCGCCTGCTTACTACATCCTCTGCTACGGCACGCTTGCCTACATCATCGGCTATTTCGTGCTGCCGCCGGTGTGGGCCTATGCGAAGCAGCACGGGCTGGTGTCGCAGCCGGACTTCTTCGCGCGCAAATACGACAGCCCGGCGCTCGGCGTGCTCGTCACGCTCGTCGACATCGTGGCACTCGTCCCGTATCTCGTCCTGCAACTCACCGGCCTCGGCATCATCGTCACCGCCGCCGGCGCCGGCGTGATCGATGAAGACGTGGCGATCTGGATCGGTGCCGCGGTCGTCACGGTCTATGTCATCGTCTCCGGCATCCGCGGCTCGGCCTGGACCGCGGTGGTGAAGGACGTCCTGATCCTCGCGGTGATCGTGTTTCTGGGCGTCTATCTGCCGCTGCATCTCCATGGCGGCATCGGCGCGATGTTCGGCGCGATCGCCGAGGCCAGGCCGGGGTTCCTGACCTTCCCCGCACATGGGCAGAGCGTGTGGTGGTTCGTCTCCACCGTGCTCCTCACCGCCCTCGGCTTCTTCAGCTGGCCGCAGGCGATCGCCGCCTGCTACACCGCGCGCGAGCCGGGCACGTTCCGCAAGAACGCGATCGTGCTGCCGCTCTACCAGCTCATCCTGCTGTTCGCGTATTTCATCGGCTTCGCTGCCGTGCTTCATGTTCCCGGACTGACCGGTGCGCAGACGAACCTGGCGCTGTTCAAGCTCGTGGTGCAGGAGATGCCGCCCTGGGCGGTGGGCATCATCGGCGCGGCGGGGGTGTTCACCGCGCTCGTGCCGGGCTCGGTCCTCGTGATGACGACGGCGACACTGATCGCGCGCAACCTCTACGCGGTCGCACGCCCATGGGCCGAAGCAGGCGAGATCGTCACCGTGGCGAAGGTGCTGGTGCCGGTGGTGATGCTGGTCGCGGTGCATTTCGCCCTCGCTCACAACGCGACGATCGTGGAGCTGCTGCTGGTGGGCTACAGCTTCGTGACCCAGCTGTTTCCCGCCCTCGTCGCGAGCCTGCTGCCCCGGCTGCGCGCCACGCGGAGCGGCGCCTTCGCCGGCATCCTCGTCGGCGTGACCACCGCGGCGCTGCTGACGTTCACGCACACCACCATGGCGACCCTGTTCCCGTTCCTGCCGGCCGGTGTCAACGACCTCAACGTCGGCATCATCGCGCTCGCACTCAACGTCGCGGTGTTCGCGGGCGTGAGCGCGGTCAGCCGGCGATGATCAGCGGGTTGGGCGCATGCCGCGCCCAGCCGGCCTCGGCCAGCAGCAGATCGAGCCCGAGCGAGGCGAGGTCGTCGGCCGCCGGCTCCGCCTGCATGTCCTCGACCTGATACAGCATCTTCAGGTAGCCGCGACAGGCGCCGCAGGTCTCGCCCTTGACGAGCCCGCTGCCGCCGCCAATCGCCTCCAGCACAAGGTCCTTCGCCTCGCCGCACTGGATGCAGACCGCGCGCACATGGTTCCACGCGGTGGCGCACAGGCCGCAATGCAGATAGCGCGCGCCGCCGGCCGGGCCGCTTGCGCCGATCATGCCGGCGACCGGTGCCGATCCGCAGACCGGGCAGCGGCCGCGCCGGGGCAGCAGCGCGAGCGCCGCCGCCGGCAGCGCGGCAGCCGCGGCCGCGAACCAGACCTGGAGCGCGGCGACGACGAACAGCGCCGTCCCGACCTCGGCCGCCGGCACCTGCGCGCGCAGGCAGGCAGTTGCGAGGCGCTCCAGCGCGTCTGCGTCGCGGCGGCCCAGCACCGTTACGACGGCGCGCGCCGCGTCGGGCAGAAGGCACGTGTCGACGTGCGCGAGGATTTCGTCAAGCCCGTCCCGCCAGGAGGAATCGCGCGCCGACGTCTCCGCGGGAAGCGGCGGCGCGCCCGCCGCGCGCGCCCGCGCAAGCGCGTCGTCGGGCACCGGCGAGGGCCGCTGCCGCGGCACCGCTGCGTGCTG
>JAFKFJ010000155.1 GCA_017307335.1 Alphaproteobacteria bacterium
GCGACCAGGAACGGCGCGATCGCGCGCTTCTCGCTGCGATACAGGCCGGGCGCCACGAACAGCCAGATCTGTGTTGCCACGATCGGGAAGGAGATGAACGCTGCGCCGAAGAACGCCACCCGCAGATAGGTGAAGAACGCCTCGTAGAGCTGCGTGTAGATCAGTGTCCGGTGGCTGCCCGGCTTGGCGGCCAGCGCGTCGGCGAGCGGGCGGGCGAGGAACCCGTAGATCTCCGACGAGAAATAGTAGCAGACGAAGAACGCGAGCAGGAACGCGGCCATCGACACGAGCAGGCGGCGCCGCAGCTCCACCAGATGCTCGAGCAGCGGCATGGGTTTGTCGTGGATGGGATCGTCGGGAGTGTCGGCCACGGCGCGAAGACTCTATAGGGCTGGGTCAGCGGGGCCGGGCGGTGCGCGGCGGGATGAAGTCGGGCGGCTCCGGCGCGGCCGCGATGGCCGGCGGGATGAACTCCGGCTCGCCCGCGGCGTCCGCATCCGCGCCCGGCTCCGCCGCGGCGACTTCCGGCACCTCGATGGTGCCCGGCGCCTCGGCGACGGTCGCCTCGGCGGGCCCGGCCTCGCTCCCCGGCTCGGCGGCGGGGACCACCGTGAGGCCGGCGGGCGACACGGGGGCCGGCGTGACCAGCGGGTCTTCGAAGCTGCGGCGGAGCGAGCCGTCGGCATCGACCGCGCGCTCGAACTCGCCGCGGATGTCGAAGTTGCGGATCTCGTTGATCTGCTGGCGCACGTCGGCCAGCTCGGTGTCGCGCACCATCTCGTCGACATGGCTCTGGAACTCCGAAGCCATGCGGCGGGCCTTCTTGATGAAGCCGGTGACGGCCTTGACCGCGACCGGCATGTCCTTGGGGCCGATCAGCACCAGGGCGACCACGCCGATCAGGGCGATCTCGGACCAGGCAAAGTCGAACATCGGTGCGCAGCGGGCTCCAGGCGGGCGTGTGCTAGCAGGAAAGTGCCGGGATGGGAAACCGGCCGCACGGGCAGTGGGCGACGCGCTGCCGGCGCTACGGCGCGCCGGTCTCGGCGTCGCCCGGGCCGGACTCGGGACCGGACTCGGGACCGGACTCTGGACCGGACTCTGGGCCCGACGCCGGGGCGGGGCTCGGCGGCTCGACCAGCAGATCCTCGCGGCGCGGCAGTTCGCGCAGGTCCTTCAGGCCGAACTGGGTGAGGAAGCCGGGCGTGGTGCCCCACAGCGTCGGCCGGCCGGGCGATTCCCGCCGCCCGCGCGGGGCGATCAGGCCGGCTTCCAGCAGCGCGTCCAGCGTCGCCTGCGCCAGCGCGGCGCCCCGCATCTCCTCGATCTCGCCGCGCGTCACCGGCTGGTGGTAGGCGACGATGGCCAGCGTCTCCATCGCCGCCCGCGGCAGCCGCCGCGCCACCCGCACCACCTTGCGCAGCCGCGGCGCCAGGTCGGGCGCGGTGCGGAACTGCCAGCCGCCCGCGACCTCCACCAGCTCCACACCCCGCCCCGCATAGCGCTCGCGCAGCGCCGCCAGCACCGCTTCCGCCTCCACCCCTTCGGGCAGGAGCTGCGCGAGCTGGCGCGCACTCACCGGGGCGCCGGCGGCGAAGGCCAGCGCCTCGGCCAGCCGCAGGGTATCCTCATCCATCGTGCTCGCCCCGGCGCACGAGGATCGGCCCGAACGGCGCTTCCTGCCGCAGCCGCACCCGGCCGTGGCGGGCGAGTTCCAGCCCTGCCATCAGCGTGCTGGCCACCGCCGCCCGCTGCTGCAGCGCGTCGCCCAGGTTCGCCGGCAGGAAGCGTTCGAGCGAGGTCCAG
>JAFKFJ010000347.1 GCA_017307335.1 Alphaproteobacteria bacterium
GAGGGAAAAAAAGGAAGCCCTCTCCCGCAAGCGGGAGAGGGAGACAAAAAACCCCTCTCCCATTCATGGGAGAGGGAGGGTGAGGGCGCCGTGCGCGTCACCGCGGGTTCAGTGCGGCGCCTGCGGCAGTTTCACGAACGCGGGGAACTTCACCTTGCCGTTCGCGACCGAAGCGGGCCACAGCGCCACCTGCTTGCCGCTCTGCCACTGCAGCGTGATGCCGGTGACGAGGCCGGGACCGTATTTCAGCGCGTGGGTGAACGGGTCGTTCCTGCCGTAGAACTGCTCGCGCCCGACGGTGCCGACATGGTCGGTCTGCTCCAGCGCCGTCACCAGCTTGTCCGGATCGGTCGAGCCCGCGCGCTGCACCGCCTCGGCGATGATGTAGACGAGGTCATAGCTTGTGTAGCCGCAATAGGCCGGGGAGACGCCGAAGCGCTTCTGATAGGCCTCGATGAAGGGAATCGTGAGCGGCGTGTTGGCGGCACCCGGCGCGGCGGCAGACGCGGTGATCACGCCCTCGGCGGCGCCGTTGGTGTCGCCCCAGAAGGCGCTTGTCGTGGCCTGCGAACTCTGCCCGGCCATCGGAATCGGCACCTGCTGGTCATGCCACTGCACCGTTGGCTGCACGCCGACATGGCTGATGCCGGTGATGATCACATCCGGCTTCTTCGCCTCGATCGCATGGAAGATCGGCGTGAAGTCCGTGGTGTCGGGATTGAAGCGGATATGGTCGAGAACCTGCAGCCCCGCCTTGGGCAGACATTCCTGGTAGCGTACGTCCAGCGGCGTGGTCCAGGCTGCATCCTCGCTCATGATCACCGCGGTCTTCATGTGCAGGCCTTCGACCAGCAGGTCGTGCTCGGCGTCGCAGATCGCCTGGGCAATGAAGGCGGAGGTCATCCAGCCGTGGAAAGTATACTTAAAATGATCGTAATCCTTGTGCACCTGCTTGGAGATCTCGTTGCTGGCGGCGCCGGGCGTGATGAACGGCATGTGCAGCCGCGCCGACCACGGCTCGATCGCGAGCGCGACCTCGCTGATGTAGCTGCCGATGACGGCGACGACCTTGTCCTGTTGCACCGCACGCTGGAACGCGCGCACGCCCTCGGCGGCGGAGGAGTGGTCGTCGTAGGTGATGACCTGGACCTGCCGCCCGCCGATGCCGCCATGGGCATTGATGGTGTCGGCAGCAAGCTGCGCGGCCTTGGTGATGGAGGCACCGGCGACGGCGGATTCCTCGCCGATCACGCCGATACGGATCGGGTCGGCGGCCATCGCGGTGCTGGCGATCAACGTGCAGCCGAGCGCCGCGCAGGCATACCGCGCGGCATGACGAACCCCGAACATGGCCATGTTTTTCCCCCAGAGCGGCGCAGCGCGTGCCGAAGACGGTTGAGTGCTTGTCGCGATCCGTGCTGTCAAGCCCGCGCGTGGCGACGCCTTGGGCGGATTCTACAGCCCGTTGCCGGGCAATGCCTGGATAAGCGCCAGCAGCCCGAACCCCAGTGCCTCGTCGAGGAGCACGAAGCCTGCCGCCTGCAACCCGCCCACACCGAGTGCGAGCCGCGTCGCGTACCATTCGATCCACAGCGCCCAGCCGGTCGCCACCAGCCACGCGGTCTCACCGAGGATCGGCGGCAGTTCCAGCAGCGGCGGCAGGCTCGCCGCCACCAGCAGCAGATACTGGACGACGTTGCACCAGTTCCACGCCGCAATGAACCGCGGCCATGCGTCAAGCCGCCCGATGGCGCCGGCCACGAGGCGGGACAGAAGCGCAAACCCCGCCCAGTCCACAACGTAGCCGAGTAGTTCCAGGGCCAGTCCATGCGCGGCGTGCGGGGGCAGGCGCGGGGTCTGCGCGAGGTCGATCAGCTGCAGGCAGATGAACGCCGGCAGACAGAGTGCGGCGGCCCAGAAACTATGCGCCGCCGCGGCCAGCGCCGGCTCGTCGCGCGCGGTGAGCAGCAGCATGCCCTCGGCACGGCCGCGTGCGAGCAGCAGCGCCCCCTGCAGCCCCCAGCCCATGCGCACCAGCGTCCCTGCCGGCGTGCTCATCCGCCCGACCTCCATGCTTCGCCCAGCAGCAGCGGGCCGATCACCAGGGCGAACGTCCCCACCTGTACGGCGACCGAAAACACCACCGCGCGCAGCAGCGTGATCGCGAGCGCGGCGCGTGCCACGAACACCTGCAGCGCCACTGCGTAACCCAGGACTGCAACGGCCACCAGTATTTCCGCAAGCCGCTGCGGCAGGTCCAGCGCCAGCAGCAGCGTGCTCGCCATCATCGCGACCAGCAGCAGCGGCGGCATGATCCACTGGCACCAGGTGATCGCGACCGCGTAGCGCAGCCATTGCCCGGCACGGCCGAACCAGCGTGCCAGCGCCTGCGCGATCACGGGCGGTGCCAGCAGCGCTACGGCGGAGGCGAGCAGTGCGCCGACCGCGTCGCGGGCCGCGCCGCCGATCATGGCGAGCACGAAGCCGACCACGGCGAACGCGATCCATGGCGCCAGCGCATTCAGCAGGCCGGCCGGCGAAGCATCGAAGGCGGCGAGGCCGTCGGCGCGGAACCGCGCGAGCCGGACGATCCCCGCGGCCGCCGAGAGGCTCATGTCTCGAACGCCTCCAGCACCGCGCGATAGATGCCGGCGAGCGCGCGCAATTCCGCAACCGGCACGCGCTCATCGGCCTGGTGCATCGTCGCGCCGACCAGGCCGAATTCCGCAACCGGGCAGTGGCGGACGATGAAACGGGCATCCGAGGTGCCGCCGGTGGTATCGAGCCGCGGCGAAACCCCGCTCGCTGCCTCGATCGCGCCGCGCAGGCGCTCGACCGCGTCGCCCGGCTTGGTCACGAAGCTCTCGCCGCTCACGGCAACATCGAGGTCGAAGCGCTCGGCGTAGCGGGCGAGCGTCGCGCGCAGCCACGCGCCGAGGCTGGCACCCGTGTGGCGGTCGTTGAAGCGCACGTTCAGCAGCGCGCGGGCGGTTGCCGGCACCACGTTGGCCGCCGGGTTGCCGACGTCGACGCTGGTGACCTGCAGCGACGACGGCTCGAACCACTCGGTGCCGGCATCGAGGGGCGCGGCCAGCATGGCGTCCAGCGCGCGCACCAGCCGGTGGATCGGGTTGTCCGTGCGCTGCGGATAGGCCGCGTGGCCCTGCGTGCCGTGCACCGCGATGCGGGCGGTGAGGCTGCCGCGCCGGCCGATCTTGATCATGTCGCCGAGCCGCGCCGGATTGGTCGGCTCGCCCACGAGGCAGAAATCGGGCACCTGCCCGTGCGCCGCCATCCAGTCGAGCACGCGCACGGTGCCGTCCAGCGCCACACCCTCCTCATCGCCGGTGATGAGGAGGCTGATCGAGCCGCGCGGCCGTCCGCGCGACAGGTGCTGGGCCGCCGCGGCGACGAAGGCGGCGATCGCGCCCTTCATGTCGCACGCGCCGCGCCCGTACAGCACGCCGTCGCGCACCTCGGCCCCGAACGGCTCGGTGTTCCAGGCCCCGTCGCCGGCCGGCACGACATCGGTGTGGCCGGCGAAGCAGAAATGCGGCGCACCGTCGCCGATGCGCGCGAACAGGTTCTCGATCTCGCCGAAGCGCAGCTTCGTCACCGTGAAGCCGAGTCGCGTCAGCGCCTCGGCCAGCACCGCCTGCGCGCCCGCATCGGCGGGCGTGACGCTGGGACAGCGGATGAGCGCCTGCGCCAGCGGCAGGGGATCGTCCATCAGTCGCGCAGCAGGTCGTTGAGCGAGGTCTTCTCGCGCGTACGGGCATCGACGCGCTTGATGATCACCGCGCAGGCCAGACTCGGACCCGGCGATCCGTCGGGCAGCGGCTTGCCGGGCAGGGCGCCGGGCACCACGACGGAATAGGCCGGCACACGGCCCACGAACACCTCGCCGGTCGCACGATCGACGATCTTGCTTGTCGCTGACAGGAAAACGCCCATCGAGAGCACGCTGCCGCGCTCGACGATCACGCCCTCGACCACTTCCGAACGGGCGCCAATGAAGCAGTCGTCCTCGATGATCACCGGGTTGGCCTGCAGCGGCTCCAGCACCCCGCCGAGGCCGGCGCCGCCGGAGATGTGGCAGTTGCGGCCCACCTGCGCGCAACTGCCCACGGTCGCCCAGGTGTCGACCATGGTGCCGCGATCGACATAGGCGCCGACATTGACGAAGCTCGGCATGAGCACGACGCCGGGCGCGATGAAGGCGCTCGCGCGCACCACGGCGCCCGGCACCGCGCGGAACCCCGCGGCCTGGAAGCGGGCCGCGTCCCAGCCGGCGAACTTCAGCGGCACCTTGTCGAAGGCCGGCGCCCCGCCGCCCTGGATCACGGCGTTGTCGTTGAGCCGGAAGCTGAGCAGCACCGCCTGTTTCAGCCACTGGTTCACCACCCAGCCGCCGTTCGTCGGCGCCGCGACCCGTGCCCGCCCGCTGTCGAGCAGGCCGAGGGCCTCGGTCACAGCTTCGCGAGCAGGGCCGGCCGTCGCGGGCGAGAGTGTCTCGCGCCGGGACCACAGCTCCTCGATCGACCGCTGCAGTGCCTCCGACATGTTCACCCCGCTCGATGCGGGCGGACCATGCGCAGCGGCCATTTCCCTGTCAATCATGCCGGCGGGTTCAAATCCCGCGTCGTGATAACTGCGCATTTACGAGGGCAGGCCGACTCTGCGCCCGGTCCAGATTGCCGAGATGCGCATGACAGAGGCGCCTGCCGTTCTCGTGAGCGACCGTCGCGCGATCCAGCCGGGCGACGCGCTGCGCGATGCCCTTCTCGACAGCCGGCAGCGCTGGCGCGACCTCGTCAACATGGCTGCCGACCTCGCGTTCGAGACGGATGCCGAGGGCCGCTTCGTGTTCCTCGCACCCGACCCGATCCTCGGCTGGCCGGCCGGCAGCCTGCTCGGCCAACCAGCCGAACAGCTTCTCGAGGAGACGGCGGCGGGCGGGGTTTTCAACCCGTTCCGGCCGGAAGGGCCGGTGCGGCGCCAGCGTGCCTGGCTGCGGCGCCCGGATGGCAGCACGGTTTGCCTGAGCTTCGCGGTGGCGCCGCTGCTCGACGCTGCCGGCCGCGTCGTCGGCAGCCGCGGCGTGGCGCAGGACGTCTCCGAGCACGACCGGCGGGAGGCGGCGATCGCCGCCGCGCTGCGGCGGACCGAGGTGATGGACCACATCATGGCCTGCATGCGCCGCGAGGTGCTCGCGCCGCGGATGATGGAGGCCGCGCTGGAAGCACTCGCGCAGGCGACCGGCAGCGAGGGCGTCGCGGTGCTCGACACCGTGGGCGAGGGGATGGAGCCCTGCGTCGTGCATGCGTTCGGCGATGTCGCGCCGAGCGTGCTGCCGCGCGCCGCCACCCTGCTGCGCGGCGGCAGCGACGACCCGGCGGGCGGAGAGGCGGCGGACGGCCGGCGGGTGCTCGTCTGCCCGGCACAGACGCGCTTCGGCGAGGAGATCGGCCTCGTCCTCGCGCGCGCGCCAGGGATGCGTGCCTGGGACGCCGACGACGAGACCCTGGTCTCCTCCTCGGCCGCGCTGGTGCGCGTGGTGCTGGAGCATGGCTCGATCCAGCGCGAGATGGTGCGCCAGGCGCGCATCGACCCGCTGACCGGCCTGCTCAACCGGCGCGCCTTCATGGACGACATGGCCCGCCGCATCGACCGGCTGGAAGTCGAGGGGCTGCCGGGGGCCTTGATGTTCATCGACCTCGACAACTTCAAGACGCTGAACGACACGCTCGGCCACGATGCCGGCGATGAGGCACTGCGGGTCGCGGCGCGGCTGCTGCGCAGCAGCACGCGCCCCTCCGATCTCGTCGCCCGGCTCGGCGGCGACGAGTTCGCGGTGTGGCTGGACGGCGCCGACGAGTTCGTCGCCGCCGAGCGCGCCGAGGCCCTGCGCGCCGAGGCGCCGCGCGCGCTGGCGCCGCTGACCGGCGGGCGGGTCGGGCCGGTGACGATGTCCATCGGCATCGCCGCACGATGGCCCGGCCGGGGCGAGGACGTGGAGGCGCTGCTCGTGCGGGCGGACCAGGCGATGTATGCGGTCAAGCGGGCCGGGCGCGGCCATTGGCGCGTGTCGCCGGCAGGTGACGTGCGATGAGCCTCGCGCCGGCGCTCGAGCCGCAGGCACTGCCGCCGGGTTCGCTCGCCGCCCTGGGCGAAGGCGTGCGCGTGCGGCTCGGCGCCGCGCCCGACACCGCGCCCGCGCTGCTGCACGCGCTGGCCGGCGACCCTTCGGTGATGGTGCGGGCGGCGGTCGCGATGAACGCCGTGGCACCGGCGCAGGCGCACCGGATCCTCGCCGCCGACCGCGATGAACGGGTGCGCGCCCTGCTCGCGGGAAAACTCGCAGCACTGGTGCCCACGGCATCACAGCCGGACCGCTCCGCGCTCGCCGAACAGGCCCTGGCCATGCTCGCCGATCTGATCGAGGACGAGGCGGTGCGCGTGCGCACCGCGATCGCCGACGTCGTGAAGGAGATGCCGCAGGCGCCACGGGAACTGATCCTGCGCCTTGCCCATGACAGCGCCCTTTCGGTCGCCGACCCGGTGATCCGGCTGTCGCCACTGCTCGGCACCGAGGACCTGCTCGCCCTTCTGGCCGAGGCGCCCTCGCCGGCGACCGCGACCGCGGTGGCGCGCCGCCCGGGGCTGCAGCCGGCCGTGGCCGACGCGATCGCGGCGAGCGCCGATACCGCCGCGATCACGGCCCTCCTCGCCAACCAGTCGGCGGCGATCCGGGAGGCGACGCTCGACGCGCTGATCGCGCGGGCGGCGCAGAACGCGGAATGGCACGCGCCGCTGGTGCAGCGGCCGTCACTGTCGGCGCGCGCGGCGCGGGCACTGTCGGAGATCGTCGCGACCCAGCTCCTCGGCGTGCTGGCCAGCCGCGGCGACCTTGACCCCGACGTCACCCGCGACCTGCAACGCCGGCTGAGCCAGCGTCTGGCGCCGGCACCCGCCACGCACGATGAACCGACGCTCGAGCGGGCGCTGGCGCGTGCGCATGCGTTGCTCGCGGAAGGCCGGCTGGACGAGGAGACGTTGCTCGCGGCGGCCCAGCGCGGCGAGCCCCGCCTGTGCACGGCCATGCTGGCGGTCGCGGCCGAGGTGCCGGTGTCGGTCGTCGAGCGGGCGGCAACCCTGCGCAGCGCGAAGGGGCTCGCAAGCCTGGTCTGGAAGGCCGGGTTCTCGATGCGGTGCGCCGAGCCGCTGCAGGTGCTGCTGGCCCGCCTTGCCCCCAGCGCGGTGCTGCGCGGCGCGGAGAGCGGCCGCTTCCCGCTGGCGGCGGAGGAGATGCGCTGGCAGCTCGATTTCCTCCAGCGGATGGGGCGCTGAGCCGCCGCGTTGTCGGAGGCGGTCGGGCCGGTCTAGCATTCAACCGGGCCGTCAGGCCCGTTGGGGAGGGACCGCGCATGCGTCGTTTCGCTATCCTTGCAGCATTCGCCGCCGGCTGCACGCTGGCCGCCGCCGCCGACCGGGCCGCGGCCGCCGAGCCGCCGCCGTCGGCAGCCTGCATGGCGCCCATCCCCCAGGGCTCCGCCGATCCCGTGGTGCGCGACGTGCATTTTCACGTCAATGCCGGCGGATCGCTGGTCTTGGTCACGTTCTGCGTCGCCTCCAACAACGCCGACGGCTTGCAGGCCGTGGCTGCCAATGTCGGAATCTTCGCGCATGACGGCGTGCTCATCAACTACGCCGGGCAGAGTGCGACCAATGTCGGGCCGCTCACCAATCCGTCGGGCGATGCGCCGAAACTCGTGCTGATGAGTGGGGCTGCGATCCAGGTGGACGCGAAATACGGCCAGCAGTTCGCACCCAACACCGTGGTCGCGCTCACTTCGGTTGCCTGCAAGAAGCCGCTGCCGGCGTGCGAGCCGGCGCCGTCGCAGACGCAGACCTTCCTGCTGCCGGTGCAGATCGACCAGGATCTGCCCGCGTCGAAGCCCGCGAAATAGCGGGAAAGGCCAGATAGTTCGGTGACGCTCGCGCGCCGTCAGCGGCGCGCGAGTACCTGCTGGGCGAGCGTCGCCCAGTAGCTCGCACCGATCGGCAGCAGCGCGTCGTTGAAATCATAGCGCGGGTGATGGACCGACGGGTCGTCCGCGCCGCGCCGCGCGCCGAGCGTGATGTAGCTGCCCTGCTTCGCGGCCAGCATGAACGAGAAATCCTCGCCGCCCATCGTCGGCCGGATCATCTCCTGAACCTGCCGCTCGCCCGTGACCGTCTCGGCGGCGCGCACGGTCAGCGCGGTCGCCTCAGGGTCGTTGACCGTCGCGATGTAGGTACGGCGGAACTCGACATCGGCGCGCGCGCCGAACCCCTCGGCGATGCCGGCCGCGATCCGGCGCACGCCCTGCTCCAGCTGGTCGCCGACGGCGGGGGTGAACCAGCGCGCCGTGCCGAGCATGTGCACCGTCTGCGGGATCACGTTGAACGTGTCGCCGCCTTCGATCTTCCCGATCGTGACGACGCCGGCATCGGCCGGCTCCACGTTGCGCGCGACGATGCTCTGCAGGCCGCTGACGATGTGCGCCGCGACGACGATGGGATCGACGGTCGTGTGCGGCAGCGCGCCGTGGCCGCCACGCCCTGTGACCGCGATCTCGATATGCGCGCAGGCGGCCATGATCGGCCCGTTGCGCCACCTGAACGTGCCTTCCGGCGACTCCGGCCAGTTATGCAGCCCGAACACCATCTCCATCGGGAACCGCTCGAACAGGCCTTCCTCCACCATCACCCGCCCGCCGGCCAGACCCTCCTCGGCCGGCTGGAAGATCACGTAGACGGTGCCTGGGAAGTTGCGCGTCTCGGCAAGATAGCGCGCGGCGCCGAGCAGCATCGTGGTGTGCCCGTCATGGCCGCAGGCGTGCATCACGCCCGCAGTCTCGCTCGCGTATTCAAGGCCGGTCTGCTCCAGGATCGGCAGCGCGTCCATGTCGGCGCGCAGGCCCACCGCCCTGTCGCCCGGCCGCCCGCGGATGACGCCGACCACGCCGGTCTTCGCGATCCCCGTGATCACCTCGTCGACGCCGAATTCGCGCAACCGCTCGGCCACAACCCGGCTGGTCCGCACCTCCTCGAACCCGAGTTCAGGATGCCGGTGGAAATCCTGCCGCCACGCGGTCATGTCGGCATGAAATTCGGCGATCCGATTGATGACGGGCATGGGCGGCGGTCCTCAGCGAAAGGTGCGCGCGAGGCCGCGCGCGAGCGGCATCGGGCGCAGGCCGAGTGTGACAGACATGGGGCCGATGTCAAAAGCCTTGTCCTCCTGCAGCCGCCGGATCTCGGCGGTGTCGATCCTGGGCAGGAATGGCAGCCAGGCGGTAACCGGTGCGAGCGCCTGCAGGATCGCCGCCGGAATCGGCACGATGCGCGGCGCGCGCAGCCCGGCGGCACGCGCGACCGCGCGCACGAAATCGGCGTAGGGAAGGGGCTCCGGCCCCGCGATCACCAGCGTCGCGGGCGCGCGCCATGCCACGCCGAGGGCGGCAAGGATCGCGGTCGTCACATCG
>JAFKFJ010000348.1 GCA_017307335.1 Alphaproteobacteria bacterium
GATGCGTCCGTCGGCGCGCATTCGGCCCGCCCGCTCCTCCGCTGCCCGCCCCCAGCCGAAGAAGATGTCCGCGCGCGCCGGCCCGCGGATGGCGCCGCCGAGGTCCTGCGCCAGCATCAGCTTTTCCAGCGGCCGGCCGCTGACCGGGTCGGTGGTCGCGATGAACAGCGGCGCGCCGAGCGGGATGAAGGCGCGGTCGATCGCGGCCGAGCGTTCCGGCGTCAGCGGCACGCCGAGCGCACCCGGGGGGCCCTCGTCGGCGCGCACGCCGTCAAGCTCGCGGAAGAACACGTAGGACGGGTTCTGGTTCATCACCTGGGCCGCCTCCGCCGGATGCGCGTGCAGCCAGGCGCTGATGCTCTGCATGGAAACCTGGTCGCGCGGAATGTCCCCGCGCTCGATCAGCACCCGGCCGATGGACACATAGGGCCGGCCGTTCTGCCCGGCATAGGTCACGCGCACCACGTGCCCGTTGGGCAGGTCGACGCGCCCCGAGCCCTGGATCTGCAGCATGAACGCCTCGACCGGATCGGCGAGCCACAGCAGCTCCAGCCGCCGGCGCGCCAGCGCCCCCGCCTCGATCGCGGCGCGGTCGTAGTAGGGCACGAGGTGCCCGTCCTGCACGCGACCGGCCACCGACCGGCCCTTGAGGTCCATGCTGAACTCGCCGAGATCGACCTGCACCAGATCGTTCGGCCGACCGAGCAGCGGCGTGCGGTAGCGCCCGCCGGGCGCGCGGCTGCCCTCGACCTCCGGGTCGAAATAGCCGGTGAGCAGCGCGGGGCGCCGCGGCGCCGTCGTGTCGGCGACCGCGTAGGGGGTGAAATAGGACTCGAAGAAGCGGCGCGCCGCCGCGTCGTCGCCCGGCGGCACTGCGGCGGCGGCGTCGCAGGCCGCCTGCCATTGCAGCGGGGCGCCGCCGCGGGCCAGCGCCTCCCCCTGCCCGCCCAACGTTTGGCCGGCCGCCGCCGCCGCCATCTGCCGGCAGCCGGCAATGAACCCCGGCACCGCCTGCGACGGGCGGTCCTGCGCCCAGCCGGGAAGGCTGGCAAAAGCCACGGCCGAAAGGGCGATCCCCGGCTTCGGCGCGCCCGGCCCCGGACGGGGCTGGGCACAGCCGGTCAGGATCGCTGCCAGCAGCAGCGCCGCCGCCGTCGCCGTCCGCCGCATCAGGCGCTGCGCGCGGCCACCAGCCGCCAGGTCGGGTCGGGCGCGCCCAGGTCGCGCTCGAAGGTCCACTGATCGACGATCTCGGTCACCGCGTCGGTTCCCGCCGCCACCGCGCCGTCGCGGCCGAGGGTCAGGTTCACCTGATCGCTGACGAACCGTACCGAAATGTCGGCGGTGCTGCCGCGCAGGTCCGCAGCCTCGATGGTCGCGGCGTGGATCGCGCGGATTTCCGTCCGCTGCGTCTCCCCCGCCGCTTCGCGCGCGGCGATCGCGGATTCGAACGTGCGCAGCGTCTCGTCCGACAGCAGCGAGCGCAGCGTGGCGCGGTCGCCGGCGGCAAAGGCGGTGACGATCATGCGAAACGCCTGTTCGGCGCCGTCGAGGAAGCGTGCCGGATCGAAGCTGCGAAAGCTCTGCTGCATGCGTGCCAGCGCCTGCCCCGCCGGGCTCGCGGCGTCGGGCAGGGGGCGTGCCGGGGCCGTGCGCTCGGCCACGCCCTCGATCACCGGCCCGTCGGCCGCCGGAGCCTCCCGCCGCACGGTCATCGAGCGCTCGAAGCCCTGCCGCCGGCCCAGGATGCTCCGCAGCCGCAGCACCAGGAACGCCGCGATCATGCCGAACAGCACGAGGTCGATCGGGAAGCCGCCGCTGGCGCCCATGCCTGCCTCCATCGCCGCAGGGACGCGGCCAGTAGCGACATAGGCGCCCCCGCCCCCGGGCACAACAACCTGAACGATTGTTGCGCGGCGTCTCGCGACAGCTTAATCCGCCGCCAATGATCCTGCTGCGTCATGGTCAAAGCGAGTTCAACGTCGTCTTCACCGCAACCCGCCGCGATCCGGGCATCATTGACGCGCGCCTGACCGCGCTGGGCGAGGAGCAGGCCGAGCGCGCCGCCGTCGCCTTCGCCGGCGAGGACATCCGCCGCATCGTGGTTTCGCCCTACACCCGCGCGCTGCAGACGGCGGCGCCCATCGCGCGCCGGCTCGGCGTGCCGGTCGTGGTCACGCCCACGGTGCGCGAGCGGTTCGCGTTCGCCTGCGACATCGGTTCGCCGCGCAGTTCGCTGGCCGAAGCATGGCCGCAGCACGACTTCTCGGCGCTCGAGGAAGTCTGGTGGCCGGCCGCGGAGGAGAGCGGGGCCGAGGTGGTGGCGCGTGCCACGCGGTTTCGCGCCGAGATCGCGGCGCTGCCCGACTGGGAGGGCACGCTCGTGGTAAGCCACTGGGGCTTCATCCTGTCCTTCACTGGCCATTCCGCGGCAAACGGCGAGTGGGTGCGCTGCGACCCGCGCGCGCCGCCGCCCGAGCGCGTGGAGTGGCATCGCTGAGCGCCATGTGCTACCGGCGCCGCGACCGCGACACCGGAGAGTGCAATGTCCGAGACGTCCCAGAACCCGCAGAGCGCGCCGCAGCCGCAGGCAGGGCCGCCGCTGACGGTGAACCTGCAATACGTCAAGGACCTGTCGTTCGAAGTGCCGGGCGCCCCGATGATCTACACCACGCTGCGCAGCGCCCCGCGCGTGGATATCAACCTCGATGTCCAGGTGCGCCGGCTGCAGGAGGGCGGCAGCAGCTTCGAGGTGACGCTGTCGATCCGCGCCGAGGCGCGCGAGGCCGGCGGCAATGGCGGTGATGCAGCGGCCGGCGGCGCGCGCGTGTTCCTGGCCGAGCTGGCGTATGGCGGCATCTTCACGCTGAACGCCGTGCCGGAGAACGCGGTGGAGCCGGTGCTGCTCGTCGAATGCCCGCGCCTGCTGTTTCCGTTCGCGCGCGGCATTCTTGCCGACGTCACGCGCGACGGCGGGTTCCCGCCGGTCATGCTGCAGCCGATCGACTTCGTGGCGCTGTGGCAGAGCCGCCGCGCCCAGGCCGCGGCGAGCGGCGGCAACCAGGCGCTGATCTAGGCTTCGGCAGGCCCGACGCGAATCAGGCGCTTGCCCAGGTTCTCACCGCGATAGAGGCCGGCGATCGCGTCCGGCGCCTGTTCCAGCCCGTCCAGGATTTCCTCGCGGTAGCGCAGCCGGCCCTCCCGCACCCAGCCGGCCAGGCGCTCGATGGCCGCGTCCGCCTGGGCGACGTGGTCGAAATAGAGGAAGCCCTGCATGCGGGCGCGCTTGACCAGCAGGTGGCGCTCCACCCGCGGGCCCGTCGGCGGCGGGTCCCAGTGCGCGACCGCGGCGGTGCCGCAGACGACGACCCGCGCGCCCTGCGCCAGATGCGGCAGCACCGCGTCGCTCACCGGCCCGGCGGTGTTGTCGAAATAGACGTCGACGCCCGCGGGGCAGGCGGCGGCGACGGCGGCCGAGAGGTCCGGCGCGGCCTTGTAGTCGATCGCCGCGCCGTAGCCGAACTCCTCCCGGCAAAGCTGGACCTTCGCCGCCCCGCCGGCGATGCCCACGGTCCGGCACCCCAGGATCTTCGCGACCTGCCCGACCGTGGCGCCCACCGAGCCGGCGGCGGTGGAGACGACCACCGTTTCGCCGGGCTGCGGCGCACCCACCAGCGTCAGGCCGAGCAGGGCGGTGACGCCGTTCATGCCGAGCACGCCGAGCTGGGTCGAGAGCGGCTGATCGTCCTCGCGCACCCGGCGGATCACGTCCTTGCCGTCGGCGTCGGCAAATTCCTGCCAGCCGAACATCCCCACGAGGCGCTCGCCCACCGCGTAGTCCGGGTGCCGGCTCTCGACCACGCGGCCGACCGCGAAGGCGCGCATGACCTCGCCGATGCCGACCGGCTTGGAGTAATTGCCCACCGCCGAGACCCAGCCGCGCATCGCCGGATCGACCGACAGGTAGGCGTTGCAGACGCGGAAGCGCCCCTCGGCGAGCGGACCGAGCGGGGCTTCCGCGAGGTCGAAATGGTCCGCCTGCGGAATGCCGGTCGGGCGGGACCGCAGGCGCACCTGGCGGTTCATCGCGGTCATGGGCGTCTCCTCTGCGCTCAGGCCTGCAGCCAGACCGGGTCCTTCAGGCGCGCCACGAAGGCGGCGTGCGCGGCGCACTCGGCCTCGGTGGGCACCACCGGGCGCGGCGTGCGGGTGCGGGCGGCGTAGGCCACGGCGGGCATGGCCGGCAGCGTCGCCGCGAGCGACAGCCCGCGCTGCCGCCCGCCGGTCAGCTCCACGAACACCTGTGCCAGCAGCCGGCAGTCGAGCAGCGCGTTGTGCGTGGTGCGCTCGGAAAGGTCGATCGCGAAGCGCCGGCACAGCGCATCGAGGCTGTTCGGCAGGCCGGGAAAGCGCGCGCGGGCGAGGGCGAGCGTGTCCACCATGCGCGCCGCGGCGAGCGCCGGACGGCCGAGCAGCGCGAACTCGGCGTTGAGGAACGCGAAATCGAACGCGGCGTTGTGCGCCACCAGCGCGCCGTCGCCGAAGAAGTCGAGCAGCTCGTCCACGATCGCAGCGAAGCGCGGCCTGCCGATCAGCCGGTCGAGCGTGATCCCGTGCACGCGCGCCGCATCCTCCGGTATGTCGCGGTCGGGATGGATCAGGCGATGGAACGTCTGCCCGGTCGGCAGGTCGTTCATCAGCTCCAGCGCCGCGACCTCGATCACCCGGTGCCCGCTGGCGGGATCGAGGCCGGTGGTCTCGGTATCGAACAGGACGGAACGGGTCATCGGCCCAGCGTGCGGATGAAGCGGCGCAGCGTGCGCCACGCATGATGCCGCGACAGCCCGGTGCGGACAACGAGGTCGGCGCGCCGCCGCTTCTCGGCATCGGGCATCTGCCGCGCGATCACCGCCGCCGCCTCGGCCGCGGTCATCCGCCGCCGGCGCAGCCGCGCGCGCTGCACGGCGGCGGGGGCGGAGACGACGACGACGCAATCCACCCGCCGCTCACCCCCCGTTTCCAGCAGCAGCGGAACATCGAGCACCGCGGCGCGTGCCCCGGCGCGGCGGGCGCGGGCGAGGAAGGCGCGCTGCGCCCGGCGCACCATCGGGTGGAGAATCCCCTCCAGCCGCCGCAGCGCCGCCCGGTCCGCCAGCACCGCGGCGCGCAGGGCGGGCCGGTCGAGCACGGCGACGCCGTCGCGGCCGACGACGGTGCCCGGGAAGGCGCGCGCGATCGCCGGCAGCGCGGCACCGCCCGGCGCCTGCAGGCGGTGCACGGCGGCATCGGCGTCGAACACCGGCAGGCGGGCGCGGCGAAACACGCCCGCCGCGGTGGACTTGCCCATGGCGATGCCGCCGGTCAGGCCGATGACCTTCATCGGGCCAGCAAGCACACCCCGCCGCGCGCCGGCAAGGTTGTCGCGGCGCATACGGCGGGCGTTCTTAACCGAACGGTCATCTTCTCGGGCCGTGGGTTCACTTAGCTTCGGGCGCCCGCACGCTTCCTCCCGAGGCCCCGCCATGTCTGACGTCACGCTGTCGCCGGAACTGCCCGGCGCGGCCCTGCATCGCCCTAACCTCGACGCCCGCCCCAACCTCGCGACCGCGATCATCTTCGTGGGGCTGCTGGCGGCCGGCGTGCTGCTGACACTGCACGGGCTGATGTCGGACATGACCGACGCCGGCAGCGCGCCGCTCGCCATTCCCGCCTTCGTGCTGCTCGGCGTGGCGCTGCTGATCGCGCTCGGCTTCGAGTTCGTCAACGGCTTCCACGACACGGCGAACGCGGTCGCGACGGTGATCTACACGCACAGCCTGCCGGCGAACGTCGCGGTGATCTGGTCGGGGGCGTGGAACCTGATCGGCGTGCTCACCTCCTCGGGGGCGGTGGCGTTCACGATCATCAGCCTGCTGCCCGTGGAACTCATTCTCCAGGTGGGCAGCAATGCCGGCTTCGCGATGATCTTCGCGCTGCTGATCGCGGCGATCATCTGGAATCTCGGCACCTGGTGGCTCGGCCTTCCGGCCTCGTCCTCGCACACGCTGATCGGTTCGGTGATCGGCGTCGGGCTGGCGAACCAACTCCTGAACCCCGCCGGCAGCGGCACCTCGGGCGTCGACTGGGGGCAGGCGATGGGCGTGTTCCGCGCGCTGCTGTTCAGCCCGCTGGTGGGCTTCGGCGCCTCCGCGCTGCTGCTGCTGGCCATGAAGGCGGTGCTGCGGCAGCGCAAGCTCTATGAGGCGCCGAACACCACAAGGCCGCCGCCGGCCTGGATCCGCGGGCTGCTGGTGCTGACCTGCACCGGCGTCTCGTTCGCGCACGGGTCGAACGACGGCCAGAAGGGCATGGGCCTCATCATGCTCATCCTGATCGGCGTCGTGCCCACCGCCTATGCGCTCAACCGGGCCATGCCGGAGAGCCAGACGCCGGCTTTCGTGCACACGATGCAGGCTGGCGCCGCCGTATTCGCGGCCCGCGCCGGCGGGGCCACGATCGCGCCGGGCGAAGCGCGGGCGCGGGTGACGGACGTGGTGCGCACCCGCAGCTTCGACGATCCCACCGCCTACGCCGCCGTCGCCGCCCTCGCGCAGGACATCGCGGCCCAGGTGCAGAAGGACGGCGCGATCAGCCGCGTGCCCGCCGCCGCGGTGCAGAACGTCCGCAACGAGATGTACCTGGCCAGCGAGGCGGTGCGGCTGATGCCGAAATCCGGCTTCTCCGCCGCGCAGCAGGCCGCGGTCACGCAGTTCAAGCGCGCGCTCGACGCCAGCACCCGGTTCATCCCCTGGTGGGTGAAGGTCTCGGTCGCAATCGCGCTGGGGCTCGGCACGATGGTGGGCTGGAAGCGCATCGTCGTCACGGTGGGCGAGCGGATCGGCAAGTCGCACCTCACCTACGGCCAGGGCGCCGCCGCCGAGCTGGTCGCGGCCGGCACCATCCTGGCGGCCGATGTCTACGGCCTCCCCGTCTCCACCACGCACGTGCTTTCGTCCGGCGTGGCGGGAACGATGGCGGCGAACGGGTCGGGGCTCCAGTGGAGCACGGTGCGCAGCCTGGCGCTCGCCTGGGTGCTGACGCTGCCGGCGGCGATCCTGCTCTCGGGCGGGCTGTTCATCCTGTTCCGGGCGGCGCTGTAGCGGCGGGCGCGAGGCCGAGGCGCCGCGCGAGCGTGGCGCCCGGCGCCAGCAGGTCGGCCAGCGTGTAGGCATCGAGCGTCGCCAGGAACGCCTCCGTCGCCTGCCGCAGCGCCTGGCGCAGCACGCAGCACCCCTCGATCCGGCAGAACCCGGTGGCGCCGAGGCA
This sequence comes from Alphaproteobacteria bacterium, assembly GCA_017307335.1. Lineage (GTDB taxonomy): Bacteria > Pseudomonadota > Alphaproteobacteria > Acetobacterales > Acetobacteraceae > JAFKFJ01. Next base: position 7,306 of record JAFKFJ010000348.1, read on the forward strand.
GCCCATGACCGCCAGATCGTCCTCTGTCGCACGCACCACCGCGCCCACCCGGATCTCCGCCGGCGCGCGCGCCAGCCGCAGGCCGCCGCCCTTGCCGCGCGTGGTCTCCAGATAGCCCTGCTGCGCGAGCCGGTTCACGACCTTCATCAGGTGGGTCTTCGACACGTCGAAGCACGCCGCGACCTCCCCGATCGTCGCGCGCCGCGCGCCGCCGGCGCCGACATAGATCAGGGTTCGCAGCGCATACTCCGTCCACAGCGTCAGGTGCACCCGACCCTCCCGATCCCCGCGATCCCGGCATGCCGGCGGTTGACTCCATAACATACATACAATATGTATGTTCAAGACGAACGGGAAGCCCCGCAGGTCCGGTCATGGCGAGCATGCAAGACACCGGTTCCAACCGCGATCTGGCGATCGAGGCGATCGTCGCCCGCACCGGGCTCGATGAGGCGATGATCGAGCGGCTGGTGCGCACCTTCTACGGCCGCGCGCGCCGCGACCCGCTGATCGGCCCGATCTTCGAGAGCCGCGTGCACGACTGGGAGGCGCATATCGCCAAGCTCTGCGCGTTCTGGTCGTCGGTCGCGCTGATGAGCGGGCGCTATCACGGCCAGCCGATGGCGGCACACCTGCCGCTGCCGATCGACATGCCGCATTTCGAACGCTGGCTCGTGCTCTTCGCCGAAACTGCGCGCGACATCTGCCCGCCGCCGGCCGCCGCGCACCTGCTGGAACGGGCGAACCGGATCGCCGACAGCCTGGCCCTCGGCATCAGCGCCCGGCGCGGCGACCTGCGCCCCGCCCGCGTCCGGCCGGCGCCGGCGCTCGCGGACGGCTGAGCATGCCGGCGGACCCGCGCGACGAACCGGCCGCCGAGTTCAGCTCGCCCGCCTGCGCGATGCACGAGGCGGACGACGCATACATGGGCTACGCGCGCCGGGCGGAGCTGGCGGGCCTGCTGCGGGCGCTGCTCGGCGTGCAGCGCCTGCGGGTGGCGGACAACCCCGAGGCCGCGCGCCGGCTGGCCATGCTGCGCCGGCATCTCGCAGCCCTGGATGCGCCGGGCAGCGGCGACGCCCCGGCCGCCGCCGGCGATCCGCTCGCGGCGCTGCGCGCCATGCTGCCGCGCATCCGCGACGCCCGGCTGCACGCCGATCTGCGCGAACTGCTGCGCTGGGACGACGGTGCCTGACGCCCTGCGTCAGTGGCCGCGCAGGATCTGGCTCAGGAACGTCTTCAGCCGCTCGGTCTCGGGCTTCTCGAAGATCGTCGCGGGCGGCCCGCTCTCCACCACCTCGCCGCGATCCATGAACACGACGCGGTCGGCGACGCGGCGCGCGAACCCCATCTCGTGCGTCACGCACACCATGGTCATGCCGCTCTCGGCGAGTTCCACCATCACGTCGAGCACCTCCTTGATCATCTCCGGATCGAGCGCGGAGGTGGGCTCGTCGAACAGCATGATCTTCGGGCGCATGCACAGCGCGCGCGCGATCGCCACGCGCTGCTGCTGGCCGCCCGAAAGCTGACCGGGATACTTCTTCGCCTGCTCGGGAATGCGCACGCGCTTGAGCAGGCCCATCGCCAGCTCCTCGGCCTCCGCGCGCGGCATCTTGCGCACATGGATCGGCGCCAGCACGCAGTTCTCCAGGATGGTCAGGTGCGGGAACAGGTTGAAGGACTGGAACACCATGCCGACCTCGCGCCGCACCGTGTCGAGCGCGCGCAGGTCGCCGGTCAGCTCCGTCCCGTCCACCACGATCCGCCCCTGCTGGTGCTCCTCCAGCCGGTTGATGCAGCGGATCATCGTGGACTTGCCCGAGCCCGACGGCCCCAGCACCACCACGCGCTCGCGCTGCGCGACGGTCAGCGAGACGTCGCGCAGCACGTGGATCTGCCCGTACCACTTGTTCACGCGGTCGAGCAGGATGGCCGGCGCCTCGTTCGTCTCCGACATCAGCCGCTCCTTTCAGCGCGTGCGTGCGCGGGCAAGATGCGCTTCCAGCCCGTGGCTGTAGCGCGACATGGCGAAGCAGTACAGGAAATAGATCACCGCTAGCAGCAGGTAGATCTCGCTCGCGAACCCGGTCCAGGCCGGGTCGGCGA
>JAFKFJ010000349.1 GCA_017307335.1 Alphaproteobacteria bacterium
TGCGTCTCATCGCCGTAGAAGGTGAGGAGGTAGTGGAGATCGAGCGCGGTCCGCGGGCGGCGCAGCAGCGTTCCGTCAGCCGCGCGCGTCGGCAGATCGGCGTTGCGCAGCGCCAGGTTGGGCGAGACCTGGTAGAGAAAGATGTTGACGCCGGGATTGGGCAGGCCGCTCGCGGAGTCCGGTGGCAGCGCGGTGACGAGCGCGCCGGGCACCTGCGAGACATCCAGCCGCTGTTGCAGGAGTTGCAGCAGCGTCTCGGTGACGGTCGCGATCGCCAGCGCGTTGCTCATGCGCGCATACCGCGCTCAGTTCGGGTTGGCATTGTAGAGCGCCCAGCTTTGCGCCGGCGACACGTTCACGCGGGTGAGCTGGGCGATCGTCGACTGCCCGATCAGCACGTTGCCGGCGACGCTGAGCATCTGCACGCCCTTCGTCGCCGTGTTCGGCACCAGCCAAAGGCTCGGGCCGCCGCTGTCCGGGTTGTTGGGCGTGGTACGCTCGTTGATGACGAGGTTGCCGGCCATCGCGCAGTTCTCCGCGTCCGGCAGCAGCACGAAGGCGGTCGGGATCGTGGGGCCGGCGCGGCTGCGCAGGCGGTTCCCCGTCATCAGCAGGGACACGCTGGTGTCGGTGGTCGTTGACACGGCGCGGTTGGCGAGCAGCAGGAAGGCAGCCGTACCGGTCGGGGTCCCCAGCGCCTCGACCTGGTTGTTCAGGACAAAGAACGCGGTGCCGCCGCTGACGAACGGATTGGTGGCGGTCACGCCTGCCGGCAGCGGATAGGTCAGCGCGAGCGCGTCGAGCGCAAGGCGCTCGCCGAACGCCTGCAGCGCGTTCCAGCGCGGCGCGAAGAGCGCCGTCGCGACGCGGTCGTCGCTGTTGGGCTGCTGCCATTCCGGCAGTTCGAACCAGAGGCCGGCGACGCATCGCGTGATCGTATTGTCCTGCACGCGGGCCGTGTTCGCGTCGGCAAGGCAGTATCCCGCGAAGGTGAAGCCCGCAAAACGGTTCTCGCGGATAGTGACGTCGCCGAGCGCGCAGGTGAGTGGCGCCGAGTTCGCACCGGCCGGTCCGAGCAGGCTGTCGGCGAGCAGGCCGACGGTCATGATGAGCCGCTCCTGCGCCGCCTCCGCCCGGCTGATCACGGTCTGAATGCCGACGCGCGCACGGGCCAGCAGCGCCGCACTCGTGTCGGCCAGCGCCACCGGCGTGGCTGTCGATGCCGCTGCAGGCGCGCTCGCCGGCGCTGCCGGTGATGCGGCCACTGGTGCGGCAATGGTCGCGATCGTCCCGGCCGCGACGCCGAGCGTCGGGAGCTGGACCGGCTGGAATGTCGGTGCCAGACTGGAGCTGAGCGAGCAGCGACGCAGGGTGAAGCCGGCGCAATTGCCTTGCAGGAACACACCGGCGCCGAAGACGTCGTCATTTGTCTGTTCGTCCAAGCGGCGCAGTGCGATCAAGCAGTCTTCGACCGTGACGCTGCCGCTGCCGACGATGCGGATGCCGATCATCGAACGCATTGCGCTGACCACCGTCTTCGCCACTTCGGCGGAGGTGAAGCCGGAGAGCAGCGCCAACAGACCAGCGGCCGCCGCGGACGGCAGCGGCGCCTGCACCGGCGCAAGATCGAGCCCGCGCAGCGTCACCAGCGAGGCGCGGCCAAGCACGATCAGCCCGTCGCCGAATGCACCCGGATCGGCATTCGGGTCCGCCTGCAGCACCGCGCCGACACCGCACGCTTCGAGCGTGAGGCCGGCATGCGCGATGTCCAACCGCAGCGGCTGGGCGAGACTGTAAACCCCGCTCGCCAGGCAGACCGTCGCCCCGAGCCCGAGCCCCGCCGCCCGATCCAGCACCGCCTGCAACCCGCCGGCCGCCGCGACGTCGGCCGGTCCCACGCTGATCGTGCAGCAGCCGGGGCGGCGGCGCGAAAGCTCCACGAGGGAGTCGAACGACTGCCGACAGTCGGTTACCTGCACGCCGTCCTGATTCGTCCAGTCGATGACGGCAAGCGGGCATGCCCAGACATTTGGTCCGTCCGGCGGCTGGGGCGCTGCCAGCAGCCGCTCGGGATAGACGCCCTGCGGCGTCGCCGGGCGCAGGGCGAGCTGCCAGAATGCCCCGACGGTCAGCACTTCGCCGGGGGGCAGCGAGATCGTGACCTGCACGCCGGTGGTCGTGCCGCTGGCTGGGTCGGTCAGCTCGACCGTGTCGCCGCTCGCCTGAAAATTCAGCTCCGCCTGCCAGACGCGCACGAACAGCGGCGCGGCGTCTTTCACGTATGCATCGGGCAACGGCGAGTCGAGAACGAGGTAGCTTGTCGGGTCACCGCTGACGACCGGGCCATAGGGCTGCGTGAGCCGGCGCAATTCGCCGCGGGTCTCGGCAACGACGCGCAGGATCGCGCCACGCCCGGTGGGGTCGCTCGCATCCGGCTCCTGCCCCAGCACGGCCGCGGTGCGCAGGATCTCGACGAGCTGACCGGTCTGCGGAATGTGGAACGCATCCGGCGGGTCCTGCGCGAGCGTGAGCTGCGTGCCACCGCCGCTCGTACCGGTCACGCGGTAGAGAAAGCTTGCGTTGTCGTAGCCCCACAGCAGGCTCGCAGTCCCGCCCTGCGGCGTGCCGGCGTCGCTGATCTGCACGCGGATGAGCTGGTTGTCGGCGCCGAGATAGCCGCCGGTCGCGACCGGGTCGCATGGATTGGACGCGGCGACATCCTGCGTGAAGCCGACCTGCAGCCGCGCCGCCGGCAGCAGGCGCATAGTGGCGGGATCGAGGTGCAGCCCGTCGCGCTGCTGCCACAGGGCGGTCGCCTCGCCCCAAGCGGTCACGCAGTCGGGGCCTGTGACGAACTCGCGCTTCACCCGGCGCATGAGCTTGATGCGCTGCGTCGTATCGGGGCCGCCGAGCGCCACATCCAGCAGCTCGGGATCCTCGACCGCGCTGACCTCCTGCTCGGCGAGCTCGAGATAGACGAGTTCCCGAACGAGACGTGGCCGGTTGACGATGTCCAGGCGCCGCACCACGAGGTCCAGCGGATCGGGCGGGTTGAGCCAGTCCGGCTGGTCGAAATAGCTGTAGGTGATCGCGTGCCCCGCCTGCCGCCCGAACAGCTCCGCGCGCTGGCCGCCGACATACATGGTGCCGGGCGCGATCAGAAAGTCGCGGTCGTCGCGCGACGCCGTTCCGAGCGACGCTGGCGGGCTCCACAGCGGCGGCCCGGGGGGTGATGCCTGCAGGAGGCTGATGCGGAACCCGTCGTCCGGCGTGCCGCAGGGCCCCACGAAATCCAACGCGTCGCGCACGATGCGCTCCGCGGTCAGCCCCTGGAGCGCATTGAAGTCGCGATCGAGAATGACGCGCCCCTGCTGCGCGACGATACCGCTATAGCCGTCGCGGAGGGTATCGGTACGTCTGCTCCGGTCGCTCGGCATGGCGCGATCCTCGCTCGAATGCGTCAGGTTACGTCAATGACCACCGGCACCAGGCCGGCGGGCATGTATTCTTGGAATTTCAGCAGCAGCGCGCGTTGCTTGATCGGGTTCTTGTCGCGCGCATAGGCGCCCATCTCCGATCCGTCCTCGGCGCCGGCGGAAATGGTGTTCACCGGCGCGGTGCTCGGCACAAGCGGCGGGAGGATCTGCGCATCGGCCATCGGCAGAAGCTGTGCGTAGCCCGGCTGCCCGAAATCGGTGCTCGTGAACAGCGGCGCCATCTGCGGAATGCGCACGCTCTCATACTGCCGGGGCAGCGCGCTGCCGTCCGCCCACGCGGTGAAGCGCACGCAGCCGTCCTGGATGTCGTCCACCTCCGCCAGTTCCTGCAGGATGCATTCGCTCGCCTCAAGCCGATGGACGATCGTGCGCCCCAGCACGGTGCAGCGCGAGAAATTGGCGATGCCGTCGCCGAACGCGAGCGCCGCATCCGCCAGCTCCAGCGGCAACGCATCCTCGAGGAGCAGGCGGTTCAACTCGGGAGCCGGCGCATGCGGATCGGCCTCGGCCAGCAGTTGCCGCGTCGCCGCGGACAGCGCGACATGCACGAACGTGGTCGCATCGTAGAGCGGTGGCCCGACGACGAGTTCGTTGAGCAACGTCACCAGCGTGTCGAGATCGAGCGGCGCCGGTGGCGATCCCGTGCCGTCCAGGAGGGCCGCAAGCGCCGGCGAGAGCGCGCGCAGGTAGGCCGCGACCGGATCGAGACCGGCCTGCAATCGCCGCTCCAGGCGCGCGGCATCCTTGACGTCGGCAACCGCCAGCGGACCGAGGCTGGACGTGCGGATTCCCTGGACGACGCTGTTGCTGACAGTGAGCGTGCCGACGGTTCCGCCGGCGCGCGTGCGCAGCGGGCCGAGCACGCAGCGATCGGCCGTCAGTTCGCTGACGGTCGCCTCGATCCACAGCCGCGTCGGCGACAGCGGCTGCCCATCTGCCGCGATGGCAAAGACCGCCCCCGGCGGCGACGCCAGCGCATCGGCAACCGCCGCGGTTGGTGCCGCGCTGCCCGGGTCCAGGGTGCAGCACCGCAGCGTGACGCTGGCGAAGGTGCCGCGCAACACGACGTCCTGGCCGCTCACGAACAGGCCATCCAGCGTCAGGCAACTCCCCGCCGTGCCGGTCAGGACGAGCGGCGCGGCGTCGGGCGCGAAGCGGATCAGCGGCCGTTCGCGATTGTCCGCGCGGATCGTCAGCGCGCCCTGCACCGTCGTGTCGCTCGCACCGGCGTAAGTCAGCGAGTCGCCGATCGTCAGGGTGCCGGAGGGTGGGAGCGAAAGCGGGGCGCCGCCGCCGGCGCGTGACATGGCCGGCGCCGGCGTCGCGACCGCGACGGTGCCGATCCGCCGATCATAGGGGCCGGCGCCGATCTCGGACGGGAATCCGTAGTGGTAGGAGGCCACCAGAAGGCCGTTGCCGGGCGGCAGCGGCGCCACCGTCGCAAAACGCCCGCGCGCAGGCCGCAGCGACAGCGCGCTTGCCGGCAGCACCATCTGATCCGGCGGCGAGAAGAACTCCGACGCCACCGAGATCACGTTCGGATACAGCGCCAGCCCGTTCGCACCCGCCGCGAGATCTGCGTCGAGCAGCGCCTGGCTGATCGGGCCGGGCAACTGCCCCTCGATCGGCGAAACCCAGGCATCGCCGAACTGGTTGGACGCCCGCGCGGCGGCAAACAACGGCGCGTCACGGCCGGTGGGATCGAACGTGAACCAGCCCGGGCAGCCCAGCACGGGCACCGGCGTCACCGGACCCACCGGAAAGCTCTCAAGCCGCCAGAGGAAGACGCCGAGATGCGGGATGTTGTGCCAGCCGAACCCGCCCTGGCCCGCGCGCATGTCGGCGAAATGGAAATACTCGTCGAACGCGGTGTGCGCCTGCCGTGCGCCATAGGCGTTGCGCAGATCCGCGAAACCGCCGATCGGCGAGCGCGTGCGGGCGCCCACGAGCCCCTCGGCCACCTGCAGGACCGCGACGTCGTCGCCCGCCGAGAATGCCAGCCCGATCGGCGGATCGAGCCCGTGCCGGGTCCGGCCGAGACGGCGGAAGAACTCGACGACCTTCGCATCCCAGCCGGTGATGTCGGCGGCGATCTCCTCGAGAATCGCGACGGTGCCCTTGCGGCGCCGATAGTAGATCGTCTTCGCGACATCGAGCCGCTGGCCGCGCGAATCCAGCCCCGCGACAAGTTGCGTGTCGAGCAGGTCGGCGATGTACGGAATCACCCAGTCGTCGCACGTCTCGATCGACTGGTCGTCCCACATGCGGTCGATGCTCCGCCGCAGGATCGCTGCCTGTGCGCCGATGCGGTTGACCAGCTCGCGCAGCGGGCCGGCCGCACCGAACTCGTCCGTGTCCTGCACGCGATAGACGGCCGGCAGCAGGGTCCACAGCTTGTCGGCGTAGTAGACGTCATAGTTGTCGGCAATGCCGCTCATGACGCCCCCGTCAGCAGCAGGTGGTTTCCGTCATCCGGCATGGAGAAGAACTTGCCCACGCCGGGGTCGTGCCGATGTTCGCCGCAGCTCGGCTGCGCCGATGTCGGCCGCAGCCGGATGCTCGAGAGCCGGAGCAGCGCCGGTCGGAACAGCACGAACTGCGGACCGGTCCGAAACGCAAGCCCGTGCACGGCGAGGACGCCCGGCACCGCACAGCAGGCGGCGGAGATCTGGCTGTCGTAGAAAACCTGGCCGATGCCGACGGCGTTGACGCCGAACAATCCGCTGTCCGGGTCCAGCAAGGCCGCGTGCAGTCCGGCGCGCACCGTCGCGTCGTCGTGCGTCGGGTTGCGCACATAGGTCAGGCTGAGCGTGACCACGAGCGGCGTGGCGGCATCGACGCGCACCGGCCGGTTTGGGTCCGCCGCGCCCGCCAGCGCCGCCCTCACGGCACTCACCGCACCGGCGTCGCCGGCGACGAACAGCGTGACGATGGGCCGCTGCGCCGCGGAGTCAAATGCGTAGGCGGCCTTCGCCTGCACAACCCCCGGGGCGCCGGCGGCGATCGCCTCATAGTCGGCAAGCGAGACCGCGCGGCCGAACGTCATGACCGATCGCGGCGCCAGCGTGCGGATGCGCGCGGGGGAGTCGGCATCGGCGCCGCCGGTCGGGGTGAGCGGGTTGCGGACCGACTTCAGGCCGGGCTGCGGGCTGAGCAGGACGGTCAGCGTGTCCGGTGCCGGCGCGTCGGCACCGGCGCCGTAGCGATAGCTGGCGACGACATTGTTGGTGCCGGTGGGCAGCCGGGCACCGTTCACGCCATCGCCGAAGACGACATGCGTCTTGCCCTGCTCATCCTCCCGCAGCAGGAAGATCTGCGCGTTCCTGTCCTGGCCGAAGAAGCTGCGCACCTCCTGCCACTGCACCTGGTTGACCCAGACGCGCACGGTGCTGGAGAAATTGTCGCCCGAGACGGACGCGGAATCCTGCTGATAGGTGACCGGCGATTTCTTGAGCGTGAAATCCTGGCCGGCGACGGCGGCGTTGCCGCTGCCCAGCGTCTCGCTCGCGACGGTCTTCCCGCGTGACACCGCCAGCAGATCGAACAGAACGTCGAGCGGCGGCGTGAGGCCGCCCGCAGGCAGCGCCGAGAGATTGGCGAGCGTGGCGGTCTGGCCGTCGGGGCTGTTCGCCACACCTGACGCGCCGTTGCCGCCCGCATCCTCCACCACTACGTTGGTCTCGCCGACCGGGAATGCGCCGGAGACCGACGCGAGCGCGGTCGCCCCGCCCGCATAGGCGAGATCGGCTGCCGCCAGCACCGGCACGAGCTGACCCACGCTGGAAAAGTCCCAGCGCGCCGTGACCAGCTTGCGATTCGCGTTCCAGTTGGCCGAAGCGAGTTGCGGCGTGAACCCGATCTCGGCATGCGGGATCGTGATCGGCGGCGACGAGCCGGGCGGACTTTCGGCGGGCGGCGTCGGCCCGTTGCCATTCGCGTACCACACCACCTCGACGTAGGACTGCACGATCACCGGCGTGGTGACGACGCTCGAATCGCTCGGCGTTCCGGTCACGTCCAGCAACAGCAATTGCCCCGGCGCCATGCCGCGCGCGAGCGAGGCAAGCTCGACCGTGCTCTGGGTGATCGCCTGTGCCGTTGCCGCCGGGTAGGTCCAAGGCGGCGCATTCTGCGCACTGCGCAGAAGGACATAGTTCGCGGCCTGCGCGCCGGCGGCAATGCTGCCGGCTATGACGCTGAAGGAGACGATGGTCACCGCGCTCCCCGCGGGATCCGACCCCGGTGCAATGGCCGTGACGCTCACCCAGGCGAAGTCGCTTGGCGGCTGCCCCTGCAGAACGCCGGCCGGAGCGAGAAGCAATTTGTCGCCGGCCTTGATCCCGCTTACCTTGCCGGCGAGCCAGACCGCCTTCGCCCCGCCCGCGGGCAGCAGCGGCGCGTTCGCCGGTATCGTCCGTGCGCTGACAACGTCCGGGCGCGTCGCCGTGGTGTCGGCGTCGAGTTCGAACACCTGCGGCTGCTTGCCGGGCCCCGGCTTGCTCTGGATCTGCAATCCCTTGGGCAGAACCGCGGGCTTGCTGCCGCTCAGCACGGCCGCCAGCGTGCCGCGCGCGCCCAGCGCGGGCCGCGGGCGATAGCCGAGCACCTGGATCAGGCGGCCGACGCTTTCCGGCAGATCCGCCGTGCGGAGATACGCCTGCGTCGCGATGCGTTCGTTGTAGAAGGTGAGAACGTCGGCGAGGTAGGCCCACCACTCGATCAGCTGAACGGCAAGATCGCCCTCGGCGCCCGGCCGCCACACCTGGATCACCTGCCCGTCGATCGTCTGGGTGAGTTCCGTCTCGCCCGGCAATGCCTGCAGCAGTGCCGCGCGGAATCCCGGATATTCACCGACCCGGTATTCGATCGTGCGCAATCCGGGCGCGTTGTAGATCACCTGCGGATGCAGCAGCGTGCCGCACGGGCAAATCGGCGCGGTGCCGCCGCAGCAGCTCATCGCCCACCTCCCACCGTCACCGCGAGCGCGCCGTTCTCCGGCCGGCTCGGGTCATTGTCGCAGCGCACGATCTGGTTGGTGCCCACGGCGACCGTGTCGCCCATCTCCGCCAGACCGGCGGAGCGTCCGCGCACGCGCACGCGAATGCACAGCACGCCAGCGGCGCCGGGCACGGCCTGGATCGCCGCCTCCAGCCGGCTGCGCTCAAGGGGCTGGCCGAAGCTGAAATTGTCCGGCGCGAAGAAGCCGGGCGGCGCGAGCGCGGCGACGATCGCCTCCTTCACGTCCGCCGCGAACGCATCGTCCGCCGCACACACGTCGATCGCGAGATCGAGCGAGACATATTCAGGGTCCGGCACGTACGACTCGTAGCCGGCCATGCGATAGCGGTTCAGCAGCGCGATGAGCTGGGTGCGCTGCGCCACCGTGACCTCCGCGCTGCCGAGCGGATCGGGCGTGGTGAAGGCGGTGAGCCAGCTTCCGGTCCAGCGGAACACGGTGCCCGCGCGCTGCACCCACGGCAGCGTTTCGGCCGCCTGCTTGTAGTCGGCCGCGATGACGGCACGGAACTGCTGCGCACGGAACGCGCTCGGCGCAAGCCGCTGCACCGACTGCAGCGTCTGCGCATCCTGTCCCCCCGACGCCGGCAAGGGGTTGCTGACCGAGAGATAGCGTCCGGTTGCGATGGTGGCCGCGTCAAGCCGGCTGATGGCATCGGCCGCCACGTTGCCGGCTGCGCCCGCGCCGACGCGATAGACCGCGCTGAAGCGCGTGCCGCCATCCGGGTCGATCCCGAAGGTGCCGTCGCCGAAGCGGATCGTGTCACCCGCATCGCCATCGTACTCGTACTGGACGCTGTTGTCGGAATTGCGCGCGATCTGCGTGTAGCGCGCGGCATCGAGGGTGAAGGCGAGGTCGAATTCGCCAGCATCGAGCAGCCGCCGGAACCAGCTC
>JAFKFJ010000350.1 GCA_017307335.1 Alphaproteobacteria bacterium
CGGCATGGGGCTGCCGACCGTGGCTGTGGGCGTGCTCGGTGCCCTCTTCTCGCCACTGACGGCCGCCTCGCTGCTGCTCGTGCCTTCGTTCATCACCAACCTGTGGCAATCCCTGGCAGGTCCGCACCGCCAAACGCTCATCGGGCGGCTCTGGCCGATGCTGGCCGCAACAGTGGCCGGCACGCTCGCCGCATCGGCGCGCCTCGCCGCGGGCGGCACGCGGACGGCCACGGTGACACTCGGCCTCGCACTGATCCTCTACGCCGCCTCCGCGCTGTTCGCGCGTCCATGGCGTGTGCCCGCGCGGGCGGAACGCTGGCTGGCGCCGCTCGCGGGCTTCGTGACCGGCGTGGTCGCCGGCGCGACCGGGGTGCTGGTGGTGCCCGCGGCGCCCTACCTGCAGGCGCTGGGACTCGATCGCGAGGCGCTGGTCCAGGCGCTGGGACTGTCGTTCACCGCCTCGACCCTCGCCCTGGGCGCCGGGTTGGTGCTGCACGGCGCGCTGCCGGCCGGGGCGGTGGGGACATCGGCTCTCGCCGTCCTGCCGGCGCTCGCGGGCATGGGCGTGGGACAGGCCGTCCGGTCCCGGATCAGCGCGACCGCCTTCCGCCAGTGGTTCCTGCTTTGCCTGCTGCTGCTGGGGCTGGCGATGGTCGCGCACGGGCAGAGCTGACTGCCCCTCGCATCCGGCGGCCGGATCGCCTAAGTGTGCGGCGCAACAAGCCCCCCAGCCGCGAGCCCATGGACCTTCGCAACATCGCCATCATCGCCCATGTCGACCACGGCAAGACCACGCTGGTCGACCAGCTCCTGCGCCAGTCGGGCTCGTTCCGCGAGCACCAGGCCGTGGCCGAGCGGGCGCTCGACCGCAACGAGCTGGAGCGCGAGCGCGGGATCACGATCCTCGCCAAGTGCACGAGCGTCGCATGGCGCGACAGCCGCATCAACATCGTCGACACGCCGGGCCACGCGGATTTCGGCGGCGAGGTCGAGCGCATCCTGGGCATGGTCGACGGGGCACTGGTGCTGGTCGATGCCGCCGAGGGCGTGCTGCCGCAGACCAAGTTCGTGGTGTCGAAGGCACTGGCGCGCGGCCTGCGGCCGATCGTGGTGCTGAACAAGGTCGATCGCGCCGACGCGCGGCCCGACGAGGTGCACGAGGAGGTGTTCGACCTGTTCGCCGCACTGGGCGCGACCGACGCGCAGCTCGATTTTCCCATGCTCTACGCCTCCGGCCGCCAGGGCTGGGCGGACGAGACGCCGGACGGCCCGCGCAAGGATTTGTCGGCGCTGTTCGACCTGGTACTGCGCCACGTGCCGCCGCCCGCGGTGGATGCGGCGGCGCCCTTCGCCATGGTCGCCTCGATCATGGAATACGACCCCTATCTCGGCCGGGTGCTCACCGGGCGGATCGAGCAGGGCACGGCGCGGCTCAACATGTCGGTGCGCGTGCTGCGGGCCGACGGCACCGCGATCGAGGCCGGGCGGCTGAGCAAGCTGCTGGCCTTTCGCGGCCTGGAGCGCATCGCGGTGGACACCGCCGAGGCCGGGGACATCATCGCGGTCGCCGGGCTCGCGGAGGCGACGGTGCCGGATACGATCGGCGGGCCGGAGCTTTCCGCCCCGCTCCCGGCCATTCCCGTCGATCCGCCGACGCTGGCAATGACCTTCCGCATCAATGACGGCCCGCTGGCCGGGCGCGAGGGGCGCAAGGTGACGTCGCGGCAGATCCGCGAGCGGCTGCTGCGCGAGGCCGAGGGCAACATCGCGATCCGCGTGACCGACAGCACCGAGACGGAAGCCTTCGAGGTCGCCGGGCGCGGCGAACTGCAGCTCGGCGTGCTGATCGAGACCATGCGGCGCGAGGGGTTCGAGCTGACCATCGGCCGCCCGCGCGTGATCACCCGGCGCGATGCCGAGACCGGCGAGCGCGAGGAGCCGCTGGAGGAAGTGCTGGTCGACGTGGACGAGCCCTATGCCGGCGTCGTCGTCGACAAGCTCAGCCGCCGGCGCGGCGAGCTGCGCGAGATGCGCCCCTCCGGCGGCGCCAAGGTGCGGCTGAGCTTCCTGATCCCGAGCCGCGGCCTGATCGGCTACCATGGCGAGTTCCTGACCGACACGCGCGGCACCGGGGTGATGAACCGGCTGTTCGCCGGCTACGGCGCGTGGCGCGGGCCGCTCGAAGGACGGCGCAGCGGCTCGCTGATCTCGAACGCCGACGGCGAGGCCGTGCACTACGCCCTGTTCTACCTTCAGGAGCGCGGGGCGCTGTTCATCGGCCCGGGCGAGAAGGTCTATGTCGGCATGATCATCGGCGAGCACGCACGGGGCACCGACCTCGACGTGAACCCGATCAAGGAGAAGAAGCTCACCAACATCCGCGCCGCCGGCAAGGACGACGCGATGCTGCTGACGCCGCCGCGGCGCATGACGCTGGAGCAGGCCATCGCCTACATCGAGGATGACGAGCTGGTTGAGGTGACACCGGGCGCCGTGCGCTTGCGCAAGCGCCACCTCGACCCGCACGCGCGCAAGCGCTCCGAGCGGCGCGAGGCGGAGGCTGCGGCCTAGGGAGCGGCAGCGCACCCTCACCCCGGCCCTCTCCCGCAAGCGGGAGAGGGGGGAAGTTTGCCTGCCCCAATTCCCTCTCCCGCTTGCGGGAGAGGGTGGCGAGCGAAGCGAGACGGGTGAGGGCTTCAGCCCGGTGCCGGCAACTGCGCGCGCAGCGCCGCGAGCCGGTCGGTCAGGCTCTGCGGCGGCGCCGGCTTGCCGGACGCCACTTGCAGCGCCTGGACGATGTTCGGGTCGTCCTGCTCGGGCCGCGTCGGCTTCAGCATCTTCGCCTTCATCGCCGCCGCGTCGGCCGAGGCGAGGTCGCGCGTCGCCGCGTCCTGCATCGACTTCAGCGCGACCGTCAGGCTGCTGGTGGCACTCGTGAGCCCGGCGGCGCGGCGCGCCGCCTCGGCCTGCTGTTCCGCCGTCTGGCGCTGCTGCCCGGCACGCGCCATGTCGCGCTGTGCCCGCTCAAGCTGCGCGCGTCCCTCCTTCAGCTTGCCGCCGGCCTCGGCGTAGGTCTTTTCCAGCATCTCCAGAAAATCCTTCGCGTCCACGGCGTCGTTCTTCTCGCGCTCGATCTCCGGCGCCATCTGCTCCATCATTCCGACCAGGGTGCCGAGACTCTTCTCGAGCTGGGATTTGCGTGCGGGGTCGCTCTCCGCGGCCATCTGCTTTTGTAGCTGCTCGGCAGCAGCCATGCGCTGGCGGGAAAGATCCTGGATCGCCTGCGCCTCGCGCATCTCCTTGTCGTAGCTCTGCCGCGCCTGCGCCACCTGGCGGCCGAGATCGTCCAGATGCTGCTCCATCGAGCGCAGCTCGGCCTCGCTCGCGGATTTCGGGTCCCAGCGGACGAGCATCTCCAGGCCGGACTGCACGGCGCTGTCGGCCTTCACGCCGATGAAATTGCCAAAGAACCTGAGCATGACCTTCTCTCCCGAGTAGCGGTTCAGACCGGGACCATCGCTGCCGCGTTGAGCAGCGCGATGGCCAGTTGCGCCGCCACGATCGGCAGCGCCGCGGCGACGTGCCCCGCCTCGATCATGCCGCGCATGCCGCGCAGCAGATGCGAGACGATGACGACGGTGACGAGCTGCAGCACGATCGCAACCAGCCCCCAGACGATGAGATCGATCAGAATCGCGGTGGTGGCGAGCAGCGCCGCGAGCGGAATCGCAAGCGCCACCACCGCCCCGCTGAGCGCGGTTGCGGCGGCGGGATTGCCCTGCGCGATCAGCTCGCGCTCGCGAAACGGCGTCACCGCCATGTAGATGGCAATGCCGATGATCAGCAGCACGAGGGTCACGGCGAATTGCAGCAGCAGCGTCGGCAGGCCGACGCCGAGCGCCGCAGGGTCGAGCGCGATCATCCGGCACTCCGTTCGGGTTCCAGCGGAACCGCCGCGAGGTTGAGCGAGGCGGGATTGACGTCGATGCCGACATGGATTTCGACCCATGCCTGGTCCGCCGCCTCGACCGCCGCGACCAGGACGTACTCGTGCGCCGGCGCCGGCAGCGGCGCGCCGGTGGGGCCGGCGTAGAGCATGATCTGCAACTGCCGCTCCGACGTGCCCTGCAGCGTCTGCACCGTCTCCTGCATCTGCCGCGGCGGAATGCGCGTGCTGCCGGGCGCCCAGGCGCGCGGATAGGTCTTGCCGTCCTTGGTCTGAAATGCCGGCCAGCCGATCATGCCCTGCGCCGGGTCGAGCCAGAGCTGCCACTCCGCCGCATCGGCCGGCGTCACTTCATCGAGGCGCGAGAAATAGCGGCACTCGTCGGTCCTGCCGTCGGCGCCGAGATGGATCTGGAAGAACGCGTCGCGGCCGGGAAGGTAGAGCCGGTGCAGGCGCGCGGAGGCGTCGCTGAGCAGCCCGATCGCCTCGATGCTGGTCATGCCGCCCTCCGGCGGCGGCCGCACCTTCGTCGTGCCGGCCGCGAGCAGGAACGGCGCGGGATCGAGCGGGATGGTCATGCCGACGCGCCAGCGTTCGACGCTGCTGCCGGAGATGCCGGGCGGCGCCGCCGCGGCCGCGCGCGCGCCCGCCCTGCGGCGCCGCAGCCACAGCAGGATGAAGGCGCCCACGGCAAGAAACAGGATCAGCCAGCCGATGCCGCCGCCCGAAGGCGACGCGGCCGGCGTCGCGCGCGGATCCATCTTCTGCAGTTCAGCCGCAAGCGCCGGGTCGCGCGCCGCCTGCTGCTCCGCCTGCTGGCGCCATTGCTGATAGGCAGGATCGTCGCGATGGTCGCGGGCATAGTTCGCACGGTCCGAGGCCGAGAGCGCGCCGAGAAGTGCCCACAGCGCCATCGATTCGAATCCGCCGCCGCCGAACGGCGCGCCACCATAGGCGGGCGCACGCCGCCGGTCGGCGCCCGACCAGGCATCCGGCGCCGCCACCGAGGGGCGGCGCGCGCTGGGCTGCTGCATGGAGCGGTATTGCCGCAGCGCCTGCGACGACGCGCCGCGCGAGAACGCACGGTCGCCCGCGCCGCCACCGCCATACCCACCGCCGCCGCCCGTGGGGCGGCTATAGCCGCCGCTCGACTGCGCAAAGCCGCAGTCCGGCGCGGCGAACAGCAACGCCGCCGAGACCACGCCGGCAAGCGCGGCCCGGAGCATGCGCCGGCGCGGCGGCATGGTTGGATTCAGCCGGACTTCTTCAGACAGGAGCTCATGAAAGTCTTGCGTGCGTCACTCGTGAGCTTGTCCTGCGACGCCTGCTCGTTGCAGACCTTCATCATCGTGTTGGGATCGGCCTTTCCGGCGAGACAGGCACTCATGTAGTCCTGCCGCGCGGCGCCCTTCAGCTTGCGGTGCGAGGCGTCGGCGTTGCAGGTCTTCATGCGCTCCTGCTGCGCCGCCTGCGCGGCTGTCGGCTTCTGCTGCGCGATGGCGGGCATCGCGACAGCAGCAGCAAGGGCGAAAGCGGCGAGCAGGATGCGCATCGCTGGTTCCTTTCAGATGTCAGCGCGGCTCACGCGCGGTGGCCGGGGCGAGCGGTTCGCTGGGGTTCAGCGCCGCTTCGACCGCGGCCTCCATGCGGTCCACGGCGCTGTCGTCGGCGCCCAGCCAGCGGTGGAGCAGCCCCGCCGCGGCACCGCCGAGGATGGGCACCACCCAGAACATCCAGAGCTGCGACAACGCCCAATCGCCCACGAAGATTGCCGGGCCGGTGCTGCGCGCCGGATTCACGCTCGTATTCGTGACCGGGATGCTGATGAGATGGATCAGCGTCAGGCCGAGCCCGATTGCCAATGGCGCCATTGCCGCCGGTGCGCGCGCCGAGGTCGCGCCGAGGATGATCAGCAGAAAGAAGAACGTCATCACGAACTCGCAGAGAATGCTGGCAGAAAGCTTGTATCCGCCGGGCGAGTGCTCGCCATAGCCGTTGGCGGCGAAGCCGCCGCCGAGCGTGAAGTCGGGCGAGCCGGACGCGATCACGTACAGCACCGCGGCGCCGGCGATCGCACCCAGGACTTGCGCGACGATATAGCCGGGCACTTCCACGCCGCGGAACCGTCCGGCCGCCGCAAGCCCCACGGTGACCGCGGGATTGAGGTGGCAGCCTGAGATATGTCCGATCGCGTAGGCCATGGTCGGCACCGTGAGGCCGAACGCGAAGGCCACGCCGAGAAGACCGATCCCCACTCCTGGAAACTTCGCCGCCAGCACGGCGGCACCGCAACCGCCGAGAACCAGCCAAAGCGTGCCAAAGAACTCCGCTGCAAGTTTGCGCGACATCGGCGCCCCTTCCTTACCCTGTTTGCGCGCGACCGCCGGGCTTCCGTGCGACGCCAGCGGCAACACTCGCGCGTGCAGTTTGCAGGCACAGCACGCGGCGGATGCGACCGAGCCGACATACAGTGCAGTCGCGACGCAGCGATAGCGCGGCGTGACCGGTCGGCCGGAGAACGTCCTCAAAACCCTGCGATTCGCGCGCGTATTCTATAGGCTCGTTGAATTCGCCGCCGTTCAATTCTTCCGCTGATTGAGTGCAAGTCTGAACCGTTGCGGCGGGGCGGCGCCGGGCGAAGGTTGCAATTGCGCCTCCTCCGCGCCCTCCAGTTGCGTCGTTCCGCCTGATTTTCTACCTTGGCGCGAAGAGCGCGGGGCGGGCGGATGGCGCGGGATAGCTGGATCGGCGGCAGCGGTCTGTGGACGGATGCCGCGCTCTGGCTCGACGCCAGCGTGCCGGCAACCGACGACTCGGTCACGATTGCGGCCGGCACGGTCGCGATGCCGGGGCCGGGGCTGTTCGCACCGTGGCACGTGGCGCTCGGCGGCCGTTCAGCGTTCGCCGGGGCGACGATCGAGACCGGCGGCGCCCGGTTCGACCAGCGCTTCGTGATCGAAAGCTCCGGCACCGATGCCTTCGCCCGCTTCGTGGCAACCGGCGCGGTGGGCTTCTACGGCACGATCGAAGCCGCCGCGCCGGGCGGGACATTCACGCTCGACGCGCAGCCATCGGCGGCTGTTGCCGGCGACTTCGTGCTGCTCGGCGACGCCAGCGTCGATGTCAGCGCCGGCGACACGCTGGTCGCGGAAGGCACGATCAGCAATCACGCCACCATCACCGTCGAGGCCGGCAGCACGTTCTTCAACGCAGGAACGATCGCGCAAAGCAGCGGCGCCTTGGAGATCGAGGCCGGGGCGACGCTCGGCGGCCCCGGCGTGGTCGATATCGGGCTCTACAGCTCGCTCTACCTGCAGCCCGGCGCCGCACCCACGGCGATCGCGGTGCGGTTCACCGATGTCGGCGGGCGGCTGCTGCTCGGGGATCCGGCGGCGTTCTACGGCACCATCAGCAACTTTCAGCAGGGCGACCTGATCGACCTCACCGACCTCACCGCTGATTCAGCAACGCTCAGTGCGGGTGGCTTGCTGACCGTCACCGAGGGCGGCGCCGTGGTCGCGACACTCGATGTAAGCGGGCCGGCGAGCGGCGCGCTCAGCGTCAGCCCCGACGGCGCCGGCGGCAGCCTGATCGAAGTCCCTGGCACCGCGGAGCGCACGCGCTACACGATCGGCGGTCCGGACCGGGCCATGCACGCGGATGTCGTGCGGAGCGCGATGACGATGCCCGACGGCACGCCGATCACCGGCACGGGCGCGAAGATCGGGATCATCTCGGACAGTTTCGACGCGACCCCTGGCATCGGCGCCGCCGACCCCGCGAACGCGGATGCGCTCGCCGGCTACCTGCCGCTCGACGCGGCGAGCGGCAGGTCGGCGGTGCAGGTGCTGCAGGACGGCAGCGGCAGCGACGAAGGGCGGGCGATGGCGGAGATCGTGCACGCCATCGCGCCGGGGGCCGCGATCGCCTTCGCCGCCGGCGGCGCCGACCTCGACAGCTTCGCCGCCAGCGTGACTGCGCTGGAGAATGCCGGGTGCAACATCATCGTCGACGACCTCGTCTATGACGACGAGCCGTTCCTCGCGACCGCGGGGCCGGCGGATCTCGCCATTGCGAACGCGGTCGCAGCAGGCGTGAGCTATTTCACCGCCGCCGGCAACTTCGCGAACAATGCTTTCGCCGCCGCCTTCACGCCGCAGGTCGCGACCCTGTCGGACGGCACGATCGCGCCGGCCGAGATCTTTTCCAGCGGCGCACCGTACCAGACGCTGACGCTCACGGGCAGCGTGCAGACCGACCTGATGCTGCAATGGAATGCGGCGTGGCCGGGGAGCGGGCAGAGCGTGCCGGATCTGCTGCAGGCGCGGCTCTATGACGCGAACGGCAATCTCGCCGCCGTCTCCTCGCAGGTCCGCGACGCCAACGGCGCCGCGCTGCCGGAGACGGAGTTGACCGAAACGCCGCTCGTCACCGGGCAGTACCGGCTCGCGATCACCGCGCTGGTCGATGACCCCGGACCATTGAACTTCAAATACGTGATGTTCGGCACCGACCCCGCCGGCGGCTCCGGCCCGAACGGCACGATCGACGATCCGGGCGCCGATGCCGGCACGGTGATCGGGCATGCGATGCTGCCCCAGGTCAACACCGTGGGCGCGGTGAATTTCGCCGCCACGCCCGCGTTCGGCGATGCGGCGAGCTATGCCGAGTATTTTTCCGATGTCGGCGCCGCGGATGCCGGGCAGGTCGATTTCCTCGCCCCCGACGGGGCGGCCACGGCGGTGCCGGGCTTCGCGCCGTTCGAGGGAACCTCCGCCGCCGCGCCGGCGGCCGCGGCGGTCGCGGCGCTGATCCTGCAGGCCGATCCGGCGGCGACGCCGGCACAGGTCAGCGCGATGCTGCAAGCCTCCGCGGCCGATCTCGGGCTGCCGGCCGACCTCCAGGGTGCCGGGCTGGTGCAGGCGGATGGTGCCGTTGAGCAGGCGCTCGCCGCGGCCTGTTTTGCGGCCGGCACGCGCATCGCGACCGCCCGCGGCCCGGTCGCGATCGAGCGCCTCCGGCGGGGCGACCTGCTCCGCACCGCATCCGGGCGCTCCGCACCCGCGATCTGGCTCGGCCATCGCCGGGTCGACTGCCGCCGGCATCCGCGGCCGCACGACGTGTGGCCGGTGCGCGTCGCCGCCCACGCGTTCGCGCCGCAGATCCCCTGCCGCGATCTGCTGCTGTCGCCCGATCACGCGGTCTGGATCGACGGGCTGCTGATCCCGATCCGCCAATTGATCAACGGTGCGACGATTGCGCAGCGGCGGGTCGACCGCGTCACCTACTGGCACGTCGAACTGCCGGCACACGACGTGGTGCTGGCGGAGAACCTGCCGGCCGAAAGCTTTCTCGACACCGGCAACCGCGCCTGGTTCGCGGGCGAACCGGCGCGCGGCGGCGGCGTGCGCCGGCGGCACGCCGCGC
>JAFKFJ010000042.1 GCA_017307335.1 Alphaproteobacteria bacterium
ACGCGGGCGCGCGCCCGCCGACGGCGCCGATGCGGCCGGGACGCGGATCGACGAGACGTTGCAGCAGACGGCGAACCAGATGGCGGATCAGATGTCGCAGACGCTGCGCGCCTGGTTCGCGCTGGGTGGCTTCGCCCCCGAGAACCTCGCGGCCTTGCGCCAGGACGGCGCCACGCTCGCCGAGGAGATGATGCGCGCGCATCAGCGGCTGCTGGAGCAGATGCTGGGCACGACCGCGCACCAGGCGACGCTCGCGGTGCCACAGCGCCTCGCGACGGAGTGGTGCGAGGCGATGCTGAGCAGCGGGTTCGCGCTGCTCCGGGCGGCGCGCGACGCGGCCGACGAAACGCTGCGGCCGTGGCAGGCCTTTGCGCAAGGCCACTGGCGCGGCGGCGTGGCCGAGGTGCCGGGCAGGGTTGCCGAGGTGATGGACCCGGCGACCCGCATGGAGCGTCCGGACGACACGGTTCAGCATGCCGCCCAGCGCATGCGCGATGAGGACGCAGGCGCGCTGCCGGTCGGCGACGGCGACCATCTGATCGGCATGCTCACCGACCGTGACGTTGCGCTGCGGCTGGTCGCCGAAGGCCGCGATCCGGCACGCACGCCGGTCCGCGAGGTGATGACGTCGGAGCTGCGCTCGGTGTTCGAGGACGCGCCGCTCGACGACGTGGCGCGCATGATGACGGAACAGCGGCTGCGGCGCCTCGCCGTGATCGACCGCCAGAAGCATCTGGTCGGCGTGGTCACGCTGGCCCACCTGATGGACCGGCGGCGGGCGGGGCCGCATCAGGCGCGGGCAGCCCGGGCCGCCGCCGAGCCGCGCATGCCGGCGCAGTAGCCGGCGCCGCCGCGCGCTCCTATCTCTGCCGTCCCGGCCCGTCGCCCCGGCGGCGGCTCGTGCCGCGCTGGGAAGGGTGAGCGGGATGGGGCTGGACGTAGAATTCTTCACCGGCCGTGCGATGGAGCCGCATCTGTCCGCGCTCGCCGCGCTGCGCATCGCGGTGTTCCGCGAATGGCCGTACCTCTATGACGGGTCGGCGGCGAACGAGCAGGACTATCTGGCGACCCTTGCGGCGAGCCCCGGGGCCGGGCTCGCGGTCGCCTTTGCGGATGAGACGCCGGTCGGCTGTTCCACCTGCCTGCCGCTTGCCGAGGCCGACGCCGCCGTGACCGCGCCGTTCGCGACGCGTGGCTGGGATCCCGGCCGCTTCTTCTATTTCGGCGAGTCCGTGCTGCTGCCGCGCTGGCGCGGACAGGGCGTGGGCGTCACCTTCTTCCTTGAACGCGAGGCGCATGCGCGGCGCAGTTCGCACGCCGACTACGCGTGCTTCTGTGCCGTCCGCCGCCCGGCCGTGCATCTGCTGCGCCCGGCCGACGCGGTGCCGCTCGACGCCTTCTGGCGCCGCCGCGGCTTCGTGCCGTATCCCGATCTGGTCTGCACGATGCGGTGGAAGCAGGTGGACAGCGCGGAGCGTGTAGAAAATGCGCTTTCGTTCTGGATCAAACCACTGCGCGACGTTTCTCTGCCGTGAGCGCAGTCCGCATCGGCGCCCTGGCATGGCAGGTGGCGCGCGGCGGCTCGGTCGCTGCCTGGGCCGAGCGGCTGGACCGCGCGGTCGCGGAGGCCGTGCGCAGCGGCGCGCGCCTGCTGTTCACGGCCGAGTATGCGCCGCTGGAGATCGCGCTCGGCGCCGAACCCGACCTCGCGGCCGAGCTGCGGGACGCGGTCGCGCGGGGGCC
>JAFKFJ010000043.1:0-1737 GCA_017307335.1 Alphaproteobacteria bacterium
GATCCGCGCCACCCGCATCGACCCTGCCCCGCCCGGTCCGGTCGCGGTCTCGGGCTTGCTGCAGCGCACGGCGGACGGCTGGCGGATCGGCGCGCTGCGGCTGCGCTTCGCCAGGGCGGCCGGCGCGCCACCCCGCGGCAGCCGGGTCGTGCTGGCCGGCACGCTGAGCGGCGCGGGCGTGCTGCTGGTGAGGCACGCGATGCGCGATCCCACCCTGCCCGCCGGCCTGCCGACCGCGCGGCTGGTGGTGGAGGGCTACGTCACGGCGAGCCCGCGCGGGCTTGAACTCGGAGAGGATGTGCACGCCTCCATCGCCCCGAGCTTCGGGCCGCCGCCGCCGGCCGACACGCCGGCGGTGGTGGAATTCGCGGGCACGACGAGCGGGCTGGTGGCGGTGGGCTGGCACGCCGGCGCCTCGCACGGCGGCGGCCCGGCCGCCGGCCATCCCTCCCACCCCGCGGCACGCGGCATGTCACCGGTGAGCGGGTCGGTGGCCGGGGTGGGCGCGGCGAGTGCGAGCGGCACGGCTGCGAGCAGTGCTGCGTCCGCGCCGGCCGCGCCCGGCGATGCCGGCGCGGCCGGGGGCAGTGGCGCGGCCGGGGGCGGTGGCGCAGCCGGTGGAGGCGGCGCGGCCGGAGGCGGCGCGGGTAGCGGCGGCGCGGGTGGAGGCGGCGGGGGCGCCGCGGGTGGCGGCGGCACCGGCGGTGGAGGTGCGGGCGGCGCCGGCGCCGGCGGTGGCGCCGCAGGCAGCGGCGGTGCGGGAAGCGGGAGCAGCGGCGGCAGCGCAGGTGCAGGCGGCGCCGCGGGCGCGGGGAGCGCCGGTGCGGCGGGCGCGGGCGGTGCAGGAGGTGCGGGAAGCGCAGGCGCGAGCGGGGCCGGGGCCGGGGGGAGTGCCGGGGCGGCCGGTGCGGGCGGCGCCGCCGGCGCGGGCAGCGCCGGAAGCGCAGGCAGCGCGGGCAGCGCCGGAAGCGCAGGCAGTTCGGGGAGCGCAGGCAGCTCCGGGAGTGCCGGAACGGGCGGCAACGGCAGCGCGGGCAGCGCCGGCAGCAGCGCCAACGGGTCCGCCGGCAGCAGTGGCACGGGCAGCGCCGGCACCGCGGGGAGCGCCGGCAGCAGCGGCAATGGCAGTTCCGGCGCGAGCAGCAGCACGGGCACGACGGGCATGAGCGGCGGTGCCGGCATGGGCTCGGCCGGCAGCAGCGGGAGCGGCGGCGGCGGCGGCAGCAGCGGGCACGGCAACGCCAGCGGGCACGGCAGCGCGCGCTGACCGGGCTGCGCGCGCCGCCCGCCCGCCCCCGGTGCTACGCGGGCGCCTCGCGGCCCATGTCCAGAAACTTCTCCCGCCGCCGCGCCCGCAGCGTGGCGCCATCCAGCGCCAGGAGCGGCGCCAGCGCGCCGGCCACCGCATCGCCCACTGCGGCAATGGCGGCCGCCTGGTCGCGGTGCGCGCCGCCCAGCGGCTCCGCCACGATCGCGTCGATCAGCCGCAGGCGCTTGAGATCCTCCGCGGTCAGCCGCAGCGCCTCGGCCGCCGCCGCGGCCTGGCCCGCGTCCTTCCACAGGATCGCCGCGCCGCCCTCCGGCGAGATCACGGAATAGATCGCATGCTCCAGCATCAGCACCGCATCGCCTGCGGCAAGCGCGATCGCCCCGCCCGAACCGCCCTCGCCGATGATGGTCGCGATCAGCGGCACCGGCGCCGCGAGGCAGGCCGCGATCGAGCGCGCGATGGCCTCC
>JAFKFJ010000043.1:1788-3049 GCA_017307335.1 Alphaproteobacteria bacterium
GGCCTCCGCCTGCCCGCGCGCCTCGGCGTCGATGCCGGGAAAGGCGCCGGAGGTGTCGACGAAGGTGAGCACCGGCAGGCCGAACCGCCCGGCCAGTTCGACGAGCCGGCGTGCCTTCCGGTAGCCCTCCGGCCGTGCCATGCCGAAATTGTGCCGCACCCGGCTTTCGGTGTCCGACCCCTTCTCGGTCCCCAGCACCACGACCGCGCGGCCGCGGAAGCGCCCGAGGCCGCCGAGGACGGCGGCGTCGTCGCCGAACGCACGGTCACCGGCGAGCGGGGTGAATTCGCTGATCAGCGTGCTGATGTAGTCGCTTGTCTTCGGCCGGTCGGGATGTCGTGCGACCTGGGTCTTCTGCCACGGCGTCAGTTTCGCATAGATCGCGCGCAACTGCCGGTCGGACTTTTCGGTCAGTTTCGCCACTTCTTCGGCGATGTTGAGACCATCCGCCTCCGACATGCGGCGGAGTTCTTCGATCTTGCCTTCCAGCTCGGCGATCGGCTTTTCGAAGTCGAGGAAGTTTTGCATGGCCGGCGGCTTTAGCATCCGCCCGGCGGCCGGTCAGCCCCGGCCCCGGCGGCCGCTCTGCGCGCCAGCGGATGCGCCGCTTCCACCAGCCGCTGCAGGCGTTCGGCGAGCACATGCGTGTAGATCTGCGTGGTCGCGATGTCGGCGTGGCCGAGCAGGAGCTGCAGGCTGCGCAGATCCGCGCCGCGCGCCAGCATGTGGCTGGCGAAGGAATGGCGCAGCACGTGCGGCGAGACGCGCGCCGGGTCGATCCCGGCCTCCAGCGCCACCTTCTTCAGCGCCGCGAAGAATCCCTGCCGGGTCAGCGCGCGCCCCGGCTTGCCGTCCAACTTGCGGCCGGGGAACAGCCAGCGGCTGCCGCCCGCGAGCAGCGGCGCCGCGGCGGCGCGCGCCGCCTCCGACAGCGGCACCACGCGCTCGCGCCCGCCCTTGCCGCGGATCAGCAGCAGTGCCGCATCGCCGGCCAGCGCGGCGCGCGGCAGCGCCAGCAGTTCCGAAACCCGCAGGCCGGTCGCGTAGAGAATCTCCAGCGCCGCGTGCATCGACGCCTCGCCCGCCGCGGCGGCCAGCAGAGCGTCGACCTCGGCTTCCGAAAGATATTTCGGCAGCAGGCGGGGCAGGCGCGGCGCATCGACGAGCTCCGTCGGATCATCCGCGCGCACGCCCTCGCGCAGCAGGAAGCGGTGGAACTGCCGCAGCGCCGAGAGGCGCCGCGCCGCCGTGCGCGCCGACA
>JAFKFJ010000044.1 GCA_017307335.1 Alphaproteobacteria bacterium
GTGTCGCAGGAGTCGGATGTGCGCCTGCTCATGAACACCGCCGTGCAGGCGCACGCCGGCCTCGACATCCTCGTCGCCAACGCGGGCGTGATCCCGGAAACCGACCTCGCCGACGCCACGCTCGACACGTGGGAGCGCACCATGGCGACCAACGGGCGCGGCATGTTCTTGTGCTGCAAATACGCCGCCGCGGTCATGGTGCCGCGCGGCAAGGGCGCGATCGTGTGCCTGTCCTCGATCTCCGCCTTCGCCGGGCAGCCGGGGCAGGCGGTCTACGGGCCGTCGAAGTTCATCGCCTCCGGCCTCACCAAGCACCTGGCGATCGACCTCGCCGCCAAGGGCGTGCGCGTCAACGCGGTGGCGCCGGGCACGATCGCCACACCGGCAGTGGCGCGCATGGACAAGGCGGGCATCGACGCCGTCGTGCAGCGCCATCCGCTCGGCCGCATCGGCCAGCCCGTGGAGGTCGCCAACGCGATTCTCTTCCTCGCCTCCGACGAGGCCTCGTTCATCACCGGCGCGGTGCTGCCGGTGGATGGCGGGTATCTGGCGCAGTAGCGTCCACGCACGCCGTCAGCCGAGATTGCCGGCGAACGCCTCCTCCTCGCCCTCCTCCAGGCACCGGCAATCGAGCCACAGCCGCCCCTGCGCGATCCGCCCTAGCACCGGGTACTGCAGGCTGCGCAGCCGCGCCGCCAGCGCATCCAGGCCCTCGCCGGTAAACGTCACCGCCGCCGAGGGCAGCAGGTCGACCGGCAGCGCGCCGGAGCCGATCTGGCTGCGGCACCTCAGAACTTCGCCGCTGCGGCCAGCGAAGCTTTCCAGCGCGGGCAGCATGCGCGCCGCCGTCGCCGCGATCGCCGCCTCCGTGCGGGTGAGCAGGCGCAAGGTCGGCAACCGCTCCGCCAGCCGGGCCGGATCGAGATGGAGCCGCAGCACCGCCTCCAGCGCCGCGAGCCGCGCCTTGTCGAGCCGCAGCGCGCGCTTCAGCGGATTCGCGTTCAGTTGGGCGACCAGGTCGGCGCGGCCGACGACCAGCCCCGCCTGCGGACCGCCCAGCAGCTTGTCGCCGGAGAAGCAGACCAGATCGGCGGGACTTTCCTGCGGCGTCGGCTCATGCGGCAGGCCGAAGCGGCGCAGATCCACCAGGCTGCCGCTGCCCAGGTCCTCGATCAGCGGCAGGTTCGCCCCGCGCGCGATCGTCGCGAGGTCATCCGCCGGAACCTGGGCGACGAACCCGCTGATCGCATAGTTCGAGGGATGCACGCGCACGATCGCCGCCGTCTGCGGGCCGATGGCGTCGGCAAAGTCGCGCGCATGCGTGCGGTTCGTGGTGCCGACCTCGATCAGCCGCACACCGGCGCGCGCGATGATGTCGGGCAGGCGGAAGCTGCCGCCGATCTCGATCAGCTCGCCGCGCGACACCAGCACCTGGCACCCCGCGGCCAGCGTGTTGAGGGCCAGCAGCACGCCGGCGGCGTTGTTGTTCACCACCGTCGCATCCTGCGCGCCGGTGATCTCGCACAGCAGCGGGCGCACATGCGCGTCCCGCTCGCCGCGCCGCCCGGTCGCAAGGTCGTATTCGAGGTTGGTTGGATGGCACAGCGCCTCGGCGGCGGCCGCGGCGGCCTCCGGCGGCAGCGGCGCGCGGCCGAGATTGGTGTGCAGCACGGTGCCGGTGAGGTTGAACACGCGCCGCTGCCCCGCGCCGAGCCGCCGCGCCAGCGC
>JAFKFJ010000351.1 GCA_017307335.1 Alphaproteobacteria bacterium
GCGCGCGCGCACGCCGAAAGCGCCGGTCTGCCTGCTGATCCCGACGGCGAGCTACCTTGCCTACGCCAACGTGCAGAGCGCCTTCGATGGCGCACGGCTGCAGTCGATCACCGCCTCGACACCGATCATGCAGGAGGTCGATATCGAGGTGTACAAGAATGACGTTGAGTTCGGGCTCTCCACTTACGACACCCACAACGACGGCTCGGGCGTCTGCTTCAGCTCCTATCATCGTCCGATCATCAATATGCGCCCGAAATACCGGGCGCCAGGCCTCGGCGCGACGTGGCAGTTTCCGGCCGATCTCTCCATCGTCGGCTGGCTGGAAGCGATGAAATACGACTATGAGGTCATCACTGATGAGGACCTTCATCGCGAAGGCTTGGCCGCGCTACAGCCGTATAGCGTGGTGCTCACTGGCACGCACAACGAATACTACTCCGAGCGAATGATGGACGCGACCGAGGACTACCTCGCGCAGGGTGGTCGCCTGCTCTATATGGGCGGCAACGGCTATTACTGGTGCGTCGGCTTCCGCGACGAGGAGCCGTTCGTCATGGAAGTGCGCAAGCTGGAAGCGGGCTCGCGCGCATGGCAGGCGCGGCCCGGCGAGCACTACCTTGCCAGCACCGGCGAACGGAGCGGCCTGTGGCGCCACCGCGGCCGCCCGCCTCAGAAGATGGTGGGCGTCGGCTTCACTTCAGAGGGCATGGATCTCTCCGTCCCCTACCGGCGCATGCCAGACAGCTACCATCGCTCCGTCGCCTGGATCTTCGACGGGGTCGAGGGCGAGGTGTTCGGGGAATTCGGCCTCGGTGCCGGCGGCGCGGCCGGACTTGAGATCGATCGCTACGACCTGGCGCACGGCACGCCGCCGCACGCGCGCATTCTCGCCTCGTCCGAGCCGTTCTCCGACAACTATCCGCTGGTGCAGGAAGAGATCTACTTCATGACGCCCGGCCTCGGCGGCACGCAGCACGCGTGGGTCCGCGCAGACGTCGTCTATTTCACCACGCCCGCCAACGGCGCGGTGTTCGCGACCGGCTCCATCGCGTGGGGCAGCGCGCTGCCGCACAACAATTTCGACAACCCGGTGTCGCGCCTGACCAAGAACGTGGTGGACGCGTTCATCACCCGCGGCGCGCTTCCCGGCACCGCATACGGCTGACGGCCCGCGTGCCGTCGGCGCTGCGAACGAGCAGACGCTGCGGGCGTGCCGCACCGATCGCCGGCGTGCACGCCTGGGAGGCCCGCCTACGTTGCACCGTGATGGATCACGACGCGTTTCGCGAGGCGGACCCCACGCGCATCGGTGTCAGTCGCGCAGCGGCATCGCCACCGGGCGCATCGGTGAGCCGGTCGCGCCCCGCAGCTTGATGCAGGCGCCGATGAAGGCGAACTCATAGATCTTGTCGGCCGCAAGCTCGTCGAGCTGGGCCATCTCCATGATCGGCACACCGGCCTCGGCGAACATGTAGCAGTGCACGGGAAGATAGTTGCCGGGCTCGGTCGAGGGCACCTGCTCGAGCGTCAGCGTGTCCGACCCGATCATGATCGCGCCGCCCTTGCACAGGTATTCGGCGCCTTCCCGGTTCAGCCCGGGCGAGTTGGCGCAGAACCGCGGCGTATCAAGCCAGTACTTCATCTGGCCGGTGCGGAGCAGCACGACGTCGCCGGGTCGCAGCTCGGTCCCCTGCTTGCGGAGGCAATCATCCAGCTCCTTCGCGCCCACGCCGTGGCTCGGCGGCAGGACGTCGATGCGGTGCAACGCCGCGAGGTCGAGCATGATGCCGCGCGCGATGATGGGCGGATGCTTCTCGGCGCCGCAGACATCCCAGGTGCGACTGCCGAGATGCTTCGTCACCTCAAAATTGTTCCAGATTCGACCATTGAAGCCGAAATGGTTGAGCGCGTCGATGTGGGTGCCGCAATGCGTGTACATCGAGATGGCATCGCCGGAATAGGCGATCAGCGCATTCGTTGCGGCATCCTGGTTCATGGAGTTCCACACCTGCTCGCCGGGCGGCGTGTGGGTCATCCAGATCTGGTAGGTAGGGTCGCCGGCTGCGGTCCAGCCCGGCATGCCGACGAAGTTGTCGACCGACAGATCGAAGACGCGCGAGGCGTCGGCGCGCCGCATGATCGCGTCGCGTGACGTGGCGTCGATCAGATTGAGCATGCCGATTTCGTCGTGCGGTCCGAACGGACTTGCGGTGACCTTGCGGAAGTTAGCGTTGTATGCGGCAATCTTTTGCTTCATCGATTCATCGATGAGATGCGGGCTGCACATGAACCTCTCCCCTGCGCAACATGCCGGCGCGGTCTCCGCCAGCGCAGGCGGAGCCTAGGGGGAATCGCCTCGCGGAGCCAGCGTGTTCGCCCAAACGTCGCACGCCGCAGGCCAGCGCACGGACTACGCCGCCCCCTCGACCGCCGCGCCTGCACGCTGGCGGCGCAGCAGCGCTTCGCGCACGTCCTCGCTCGCCGAACGCAACAACTGCGTCATCACGGCGTAGGCATCCGACCCCCTTCGGTCACGGATCGCCTCCGCCACGCCTTGGTGCTGGCGCAGCGAGTATTCCGGCGTGTGGTGGCCGGAATGCCAGCTCAACTGAAACGAGGCCCCCAGCGCGCTTTCGATCACCGCGCCGAACGACGCCAGAAAGTGATTGCCGGTCGCGTCGAGAATGCACTGGTGAAAGCGCAGGTCGGCCTCGGTCAGATCGCCGGTACCGTCCTGGAAGCGGAACATGTCGGCGAGCGCCGCTTCGATGCGCGCCAGCGCCTCCGGCGTGCGGCGTTCCGCCGCGAGCGCGGCCGCCGAGGGCTCCACGATCTTGCGCACCTCGAACAGGCCGGTGACAAACGCATCGCTCGGCGCGGCCCGCAGATGCCAGGCCAGGACTTCCGGATCCAGCATGTTCCACTCGGTGCGGGGGCGCACCAGCGTGCCGACCTTCTGGCGGCTGACGATGAGCCGTTTTGCGGCGAGCAGCTTGAACGCCTCGCGCAGCGCGGAGCGGGAGACCGAGAGGCTCGCGCAAAGCTCGATCTCGGTGGGAAGCGCCTGTCCGGGCGGGTGACCCCCGCCGACGATCTGCTCGCCGAGCGTGTTGGCGATGCGCTCGTGCAGATTGCGCCCGGCGGCGCCCACGAGCTTTGCCGCGCCGCGGCCGGCCGCACGCCCGGCGCGCGACGCGACGGGCGCGGTCACGTCGGCTGGTCCTGGCGCGTCAGCACCGGCGCCACCACCCGCGCCGCACTCGCGGCCGCAACCGCCCGCTTGCGCCGCGCCTGCAACTGCTGGTCGGTCAGCACGCCGAGCAGGATCACCGTGCCCATCACGGCGAAATTGAGCGAGCTCGGGATGCCAAGAATGTTGACGAGGTTCTGAAGCACCTGCAGCAGCGCGGTCCCCAACACGATACCGAGAATCGACCCCTCCCCGCCACGCAGGCTGCAGCCGCCGAGCACCGCGGCAGCGATGGCATAGAGTTCGTAGAAACTGCCGAACGAACTTGGCGAGACCGAGTTCGTATAGAACACGAGGAGCACCGTGGAAACGCCCGCGAGCGCACCGCTGATGACATAGGCGCCACCGATCACGAGACTGGTGTGGATGCCGGAGAAGCGCGCCGCTTCCTCGTTCTTGCCGGCCGCGAGCAGCCACCGCCCATAGACCGAGCGGTGCAGAACCACTCCCATGACGATGGCCAGCAGGATCAGGAAGATGAAGGTGTTCGGCACCCCATAGGTATGCCCGGCGGCGAGGGTGCGCAGGGTGTCGGCTTCGTCGCCGTAGCCGAAGCCGCGGGTGGAATCCGTGGTGTAGTAGCGCGCGGCGCCGCGATAGATCAGCAGCCCGCACAGCGTAACGATGAACGGCTGCATCTTCAGCCGCGTGATGAGCACGCTTTGCAGTGCGCCGAGAATCAGGCCGCCGAAGATGACCGCGGCCAGCGCGAGCGGCCAGGCCCATTCGTACTCGGTCAGCAGGTCGATGAATATCACGCCGAGCAGCGCGAACATCGAGCCGATCGAGAGATCAATGCCGCCGGTGATGATCACCAGCCCCTCGCCGATCGAGAACACGCCGAACAGGCCTATCAGGTTCGCCATGTCGAGCAGATTGACGCCCGACAGGAACAGCGGGTTGATGATCGCCGTGATGGCGGACACCACCAGGAGCAGCAGGAGCAGCCCGAGTTCCTTTCTCATGCCGCATTCTCCGCATGCTCGAGGGACTGGCCGATCGCCAGCCGAAGGACGTTATATTCGCTGAAATCCGCGCGCTCGAGCACGCCGCTGACGCGCCCTTCGTGCATGACGGCAATGCGGTCGGAGACGCCGATGACTTCCTCCATGTCGGAGGAAATCATGACGATGGCCACGCCGCGGTCGGCAAGGCCGCGCATCAGCGCGTAGATCTCGTGCTTCGCGCCGACGTCGATCCCGCGCGTGGGCTCGTCGAAGATCACGATGCGCGGTTGCATCGAGAGCCATTTGGCGAGAACGACCTTCTGCTGATTGCCCCCCGACAGCGTGATCGCCTCGGTCGCGACCGAGGGTGCCTTGATCGCCAGACTGACGGCCTGCGCCTGCGCGGCCTGGATCTCGGATGCGCGGTTGATCAGCAGCGCGCGTGCGTGGTTCAGCAGGTTGGCGAGAGTGATGTTCCCGCAGATCGACATCTCCAGCACCAGGCCGGCGCGCTTGCGATCCTCGGGCACGAGATAGACGCCCTGGCGGATCGCGTCGCGCGGGCTGCGCACGCGCAGCCGTTGCCCGTCAAGCCGGATCTCGCCGCCGAGCAGCCGGTCGATCCCGAACACGGCGCGGGCCATCGACGTGCGGCCGGCGCCAACGAGGCCCGCGAGACCAAGGATCTCCCCGTGGCGCACCGAAAGCGAAAGACTGCGGTCGGGGAACGCCGGCGTTACGATGTCCACCAGATCGCAGCCGCCTGCCGTGGGCTCGACCTTCGGCGGGATGTAGAGCGATTTCAGGTCGCGGCCGATCATGAGCCGGATCATCGCGGCGTGGCTCATCTCCTCGCGGCCAAGCTCGCCCACGTTGCGCCCGTCGCGCAGCGCGACCAGCCGGTCAGCGCACGTCATGATCTCGCCCAGCCGGTGCGTGATATAGATCACCGCGACGTTCTGCGCCTTCAGGTCAGCGACGATCTGCAGCAGCCGTTCGGTCTCGGACAGCGTGAGGCTGGACGTCGGCTCGTCCATGATGATGACGCGGGCGTCGATCGACAGCGCCTTGGCAATCTCGACCATCTGCCGCTGCGCGATCGAGAGCGTCTCGACCAGCGTGTCCGGCCCGAAATCGGCCCCGAGCCGCGCGAGCAGCGGTGCCACATGCGCCCGCAGCGCGGCGTCGTCGACGAGGCGGAGCGGCCCGCCGGTTCGCTTCTCGCGCCCGATGAAGACATTCGCGGCGACACTGAGATTCTCGAACAGGTTCAGTTCCTGATGGACGAACGCGATTCCCGCGCGCGTCGCCTCCTTCACCGTCAGTTCCGTGAAGCTGCGCCCGTCGATGCGGATGCTTCCGCCGGTCGGCTCGGCGACGCCGCCAAGGATCTTCATCAGCGTCGATTTGCCGGCGCCGTTCTCGCCAATAAGGCCGAGCACTTCCCCCGGCATGACACGAAGGTTCACGCGGTCGAGGGCGATCACGCCGGGATAGACTTTCGTGATCGCGGCAAGTTCCAGG
This sequence comes from Alphaproteobacteria bacterium, assembly GCA_017307335.1. Classification (GTDB taxonomy): domain Bacteria; phylum Pseudomonadota; class Alphaproteobacteria; order Acetobacterales; family Acetobacteraceae; genus JAFKFJ01. Next base: position 5,725 of record JAFKFJ010000351.1, read on the forward strand.
AGGGGTTCGGCCAAGCGCGCGCTCCTTCTTGGGACCGAGCGCCCGGCGCCGGGTGGCGCCGGGCTGGCTGGGGCGTGCTACTTGCGCAGAAGCTTCCTCATGTACTCGGCGAACTCCTTGACATTGCTCTTGTCGATCACCTTGGTCGGCACGATGATGAGGCCGTCCGCCGGCTTGAACGACATGTCGCCGTTGATCGCCTTGATCAGGTTGACCATCGAGAGGTAGCCGAACTCGAACGGCTGCTGCACGACGGTGGACTCGACGCAGCCTTCGGAAATTCCTCGCAGGGTGCGCGCATCCTCGTCGAAGCCCACGATCTTGACCTTGCCGCACTTGCCGGCATTCTTCACCGCGTCATAGATCTCCGGCGTGTTGTAGCTCCACAGGCCGGCAAGCAGCGCGATATCGGGGTATTTCGCGAGCGTGTCCTCGACGTTCGCCTTCGCCTTGGTGAAGTCGACCTGGTCGGTGCGCACGTCGATGATCTCGATCTTCGTGCCGGCCAGTGCCTCGCGGATGCCCTGCACGCGCTCACGCGCGTTGTCGGCGTCCAGGGTGCCCACGAACAGCATGATCTTGCCACCGTTCGGCAGCGCCTTCTTGATCTGCTCGCCCGCCTGCTTGCCGGCGGCCACGTTGTCGGTGCCGATATAGGCGACCCGCTTGCTCTGCGGCGCGTCGCTGTCAGTCGTGAACAGCACGGCCTTGGCGGCGACCTTGTTGAGCTCCTCCGTGGCGTGCGCGGCGTCATCGACCGAGACCGAGATGCCGGCAACGCCGCGCGCGATCAGGTCGTCGAGCTCGCGCCGCTGCTCGGCCGCGGTCGCCTGGCCGGTCACCACCATTTCCATCTTGTAGTCGGGATGCTCGGCCTGCGCCTTTTCGATGCCGCGCCGGGCGACAGTCCAGAAATCGGCCGCTGCGTTGGTGACCAGAACCAACGTCTTCTTCTCGGCATGTGCCGCCCCGGCAAAGAGGGCAGCGGCGACCGCACCCGCCAGAATCGGGGTGAGGAGTTTCTTCATTCGGATGCTCCTTGAGCGTTTCCAACCCGCACGCGATGGCGACCGAACCGCCGGCAGCTTGGCAAGGACCATGCCCTCCCCGCCGTTCGTTTCCTCCGCGGTGCCGGATTAAGTCATGCAATTGCCGCGAAGGAAAGCCCCTGCTAGCGGGCGGCGGCCTTGGTCGGCGCGTCCGCGGGCACCGGGGCCGTGCGCGGCAGCACGCCGGAGAGGCCAATCACCACGACCCGTGGCGGCCGCCCCGCGCGCACCTCGGCGCTGACCAGGAGATCGACGAGCCGCTGCTCGGCATGCCGGCGCAGGCTGCGGGCCAGGCGCACACGGCGGAAATCGACGCGGGCAAGGAAGGCGTCCCCGGTCACCTCATCGGTCACGCGCCAGGCGGCGCAGCGGCGATCGACGCACGGAATGTCGGAACGCGACAGACGCAGGACCACGCCGTCCGCATGCGCCGGGACCGCGCCCGGGAACAGTCGGTGCTCGGCGACCGCGCTCTCCGGCAGGTCGGCGGCGACCGCGCGACACTCCCAGCTCCCCTCGATATCCAGCAGCGCGGTGCCGGTGCCGTTCTCATGGAGATGATGGGCCACGAAGCCGCCGCCGCGGCGATCCTCGCGGAACGTGACCGCGAAGCGATAGGAGGGATCGCCGAGGCCGACATGACCGACGAAGTGCCGCCCCTCGATCGTCAGTTCGATGCTGTCGTTGCTGGGGTCGCTGTGCTCGCGCACCGAGGGGAGATAGTTGGCGAGGGTGAGGCCGATGGAGGGTCCGGGCATCTCGGGCTCGGCCTCGGGCGAGTCCTGCCCATAGATCAGGCGATAAAACGGGTACGGTGGGCCCCTTGGGTCGCGCTCGTCCGGAGTGCGCCACGGATCGGGTGCCGCGGAACAGAAATGCGCAGTATCGGCGGCATGCTCCACCGTCGCCGTTGTCGTCACGGCACCGTGGGTCGTCAGTCGCAGGCTGACCTCGTCTGCCTGCACCGTCCCCACAGCCATGACCGCCAGGGCAAGGCCGATGGCTACGCGGCCAAGCATTACCACCCCCTGTTGGCTCGCACGGGAAGACTAGCGAGCGAAAGGAGTCGCCGGAAATCTCGATGTCGTGAGAATAGCTTAGAGCAGCTGTATCATCTGAGCCTTCAGGTATGCCGATTCCGGAAGGTGGGGATGCACGGGATGGTCGGGACCGGCACCCGAGGCGAACACGATCCGCCCCTCGCGCCGCGCCCGGTGCAACCCCTCGGCGATCGCCGCGGCGAACGCCTCCGGGGCGGCGTGGTGACTGCATGAGGCGACGAACAGGAGGCCGCCCGGCGAGACGAGCGCCGCGGCGATGCGCGCCATGCGGGCATAGCCGCGCAGTCCGGCCGCGGCGTCCTTGCGCGATTTCGCGAAGGCCGGCGGGTCGCAGACCACGAGGTCGAACCGCTCACCGGCCTGGGCGAGTTCGGTCATGGTCTCGAACGCGTCGCCCCGCCGCAGGCTTGCGCGCGCCAGCAGCCCGCTGCGTTCGGCCGCATGGCGCGCCTGGTCGAGCGCGGCGGCCGAGCTGTCCAGCAGCAACGCCGACGCGGCGCCCGCGGCGAGGCATCGCAGCGCAAAGGCGCCGGTATGACAGAACGCATCCAGCACCCGGGCCCCGGCCGCCAGTGCTGCAACCCGGTCGCGGTTGGAACGCTGGTCGAAGAAGAATCCGGTCTTCTGCCCGCCGAGCGGGTCGACCGGAAAGACGACGCCTCCCTCCTCGACCGCGCACGCCGGGTCCGTCCCATGGAGGAGGCGGATCTCGGCCGCCAGGCCCTCGTGTGCGCGCGAAGGCGTGTCGTTGCGCGCCACGATCGCGCGCGGCTGCCCGGTCGCCAGCAGGGCGGCAACGATCTCGTCCGTCAGCCAGTCCGCCACCGCCGCGTTCGCCTGGACCACGAACACGTCCCGAAAGCGGTCGACGACCAGGCCCGGCAATCGGTCCGCCTCGGCGTGGACGAGCCGGTGATAGGGCGTGTCGCACACCCGCGCGCGCAGCGCGGCGGCCGCCTTGATCCGGGAGCGCACGAACGCGGCATTGATCACCGCTTCGGGGTCGCGATCGAGCATGCGGCCGGCGATGAGGCTGTGCGGGTTGAACCCGAACGTGCCGAAGCGCCAGCCGTCATCGCCTTCCAGCCGCACCGGCAGGCCCGGCGGCAGCGCGCGGTGCTCCGGCCGCAGCGCGATCTCGTTGCTGTAAGCCCAGGGGTGGCCTGCCTTCAGGCGCCTTCCGTGTCCCGGCAGCAGCCGCAGCAGCGGCCGCTCAGGCGGCAACGGCGAGCCCGGCCGGCAGCACTGCCCGGAGGGCTGTGACGAGCGCCTCCATCATCGCCTCCGTGTGCAGCGGCGTGGGTGTGAGGCGCAGCCGCTCCTGCCCCTTCGGCACAGTCGGGTAGTTGATCGGCGTCGC
>JAFKFJ010000352.1 GCA_017307335.1 Alphaproteobacteria bacterium
CGGCGGCCGCCATGGCGGCGCGCACCGCCGCGGCCGTCGCCTCCACCTGCGCCATGCGCCCGATTTCCTGCGGCGCGAAGGCGCGGGTGCGCGCGATGCCCAGCGCCAGCGCCTTCGCACCCGGGCGTGGCGGCGGCGCGTCGTCCAGCACCTCGAAGACGAGGAAGTGCGGCGACAGCCCGCCCTCGGTGCCGCCCGACATGACGAACAGGACGTCGCGCTCGACCGCCGCCGGGTCGCGGCCGGTGAGCCGTGCGAGCGCCGCCTTCAGCGTGGCACTGGCGAAGCCCCGGGTGAAATCGTTGACGCAGCCGTTGCCCTCGGTCTTGCCGAGGATCGCCACCACGCGGTCCGGCCGCAATGCGCCGGCGGCGGCGAGACGGAGAAGCCCGCCGGCGTCGTCAGGACCGTCGGCGGGAATGCGATGAACGCGTGCCTGCATGCGCGCTGCATCGCATCCGGATCGCCCGAGCGCAATGGCGCTCCGGTGGCCGGTGCTACTCCGCCGCGATCGGCATCGGCTTCGGCGCGGGGGGCTCGCGCAGGCGCTCCAGCAGGCGCGTGCGCTCCACCGCGGTCTCGCGCATCGCCTTCTCCTTCACGTGGCCGAAGCCGCGGATGCGGTCCGGCAGCTCCGCGAGCGCGACCGCCGTCGCCAGCGTCTGCGGCGACAGGCGCTGGAGAATCTCGTCGACCATCGCCTCGTACTCGCCGATCAGCGCCCGCTCCGCCCGCCGCTCCTCGGTGCGGCCGAACGGGTCGAGTGCCGTGCCGCGCAGGAACTTCAGCGGCGCCATCAGGCGGAACGCGGAGAGCACCCACGGGCCGTACGCCCGTTTGCGCAGATGCCCGGTGCGCGGATCGCGCGAGGCCAGCAGCGGCGGTGCGAGATGGATCTCGACCTTGCCGACATCCTCGAACTGCGCCGCGAGTGCCGCGCGGAACGCAGGGGCGCGGTACAGGCGCGCGACCTCATACTCGTCCTTGTAGGACATCAGCTTCGCGTAGTTGCGCGCCACCGCCTCGGTGAGCGCGGTCGAGCCGGAGAACATGCGGCCCTCGGTCTCCCGCACCCGTTCGACCAGCCGCGCGTAGCGCCGCGCGTAGCGGCCGCTCTGGTAGCCGGTGAGATGGGCGACGCGCGCGGCGATGAGGTCGTCCAGCGTGCGCGGCGCGCGCGGCGCCTCCGCGATGCCGGCCGCCGCCAGCACACGCGGCAGGTCGGCGGCTGCAACGCGCCCCCAGGCGAAGGCGACCTTGTTCGCCTCGACCGCCGTGCCGTTGAGTTCGATCGCCGCCAGCAGGCTCTCGCGCTGCAGTGGGATCAGACCCTTCTGCCAGGCGAAGCCGAGCATGAACACGTTCGCGGCCACCGCATCGCCGAGCAGCGCCGCGGCGATCGCGGTCGCATCCAGCGGATCGACCTGGGACGCGCCCGCCGCCTCGATGATGCTGCGCCGAAGTCGCGCGCCGGGGAGGTGGAAATCGCGATCCAGCACGAAGTCGGCGGTCGAGCTTTCATGCGTGTTGAGCACCACGCGCGTCTGCCCGCGGCGCAGCACCGCGAGCGTGTCGTGCCCTGCCGCCACCACCATGTCGCAGGCGAGCAGCACGTCCGCCTGCCCTGCGCCGACATGCAGGCCCTGCAGCGCGTCGGCCGAGGCGGCGATGCGCACATGGCTCCAGACGCTGCCGCCCTTCTGCGCGAGGCCGGCCATGTCGAGCACGCTCACCTGCAGCCCGTCGGCATGCGCCGCCGTGCCGATCAGCGCGCCGATGGTCACGACGCCGGTGCCGCCGACGCCGGTGATGAGGAGGCTCCACGACTTGTCCAGCGCCGGCAGCGCGGGCTCCGGCAGCCCCGCATCGTCCGGCGAGACGCGGGCGCGCCGCCGCGGCTTGGCGCCGTGGACGGTCACGAAGCTCGGGCAGAATCCCTCGACGCAGGAGAAATCCTTGTTGCAGGTCGACTGGTCGATCTGCCGCTTGGTGCCGAACTCGGTCTCGTGCGGCACGACGGAGAGGCAGTTGGACGCGCGCGAGCAGTCGCCGCAGCCCTCGCACACCGCCTCGTTGATGAAGGCGCGGCGCGCCGGATCGGGGAACGTGCCGCGCTTGCGCCGCCGCCGCTTCTCGGTGGCACAGGTCTGGTCGTAGATGATGGCGGTCGTGCCGGGGAGTTCGCGGAACGCCCGCTCCACCTCCGGCAATTCGCGCCGGTGATGCACGCGGACGCCCGGTGCGAAGTCGGCGACGCCGGCATGCTTCTCCGGCTCGTCGGTGACGACCGCGATGCGCGTCACACCCTCGGCGGCAAGCTGGCGCGAGACCTGGGGAACGGTCAGCGGCCCGTCCACCGGCTGCCCGCCCGTCATCGCCACCGCGTCGTTGAACAGCACCTTGTACGTAATGTTCACGCCGGCGGCGACCGCAGCGCGGATCGCCATGATGCCCGAATGGTAGTAGGTGCCGTCGCCGATATTGGCGAAGACGTGCTTCTCCTCGGTGAACGGCGCCTGCCCGATCCAGGACGCGCCCTCCCCGCCCATCTGCGTGTAGAACTCGGTGGAGCGGTCCATCCAGCGCGCCATGAAGTGGCAGCCGATGCCGGCCAGCGCGCGACTGCCGTCGATCACCTTGGTCGAGGTGTTGTGCGGGCAGCCGGAGCAGAAATACGGGCGGCGCTGGGCGGCCACCTCGGTCTGCGCGATCCGCTCCGCCTCGGCCTCCAGGAACGTGCGCCGGGCGCGGATCGCCTCGGTCTGCGGCAGGCGGCGGGCGAGTGCCAGCGCGATCTCGTCGGCCGACAGCGCGCCGCCCGCGCGCAGCAGCACGCCGCCGCTTTCGTCGTAGCGGCCAAGCACGCGCGGCCGGTCCGCCACGTCGTAGAGCGCGTCGCGAACCTGCCGCTCCACGAAATCGGACTTGTCCTCGATCACGAGGATCTCGCGCAGGCCGGCGGCGAAGCGGCGGATGATCTCGCGGTCCACCGGCCAGACCATGGCGAGCTTCAGCAGCCGCACCGGCATGCCGCCGAGATCGGCCAGCGCCTGGCGCGTGTCGTGATAGCTCTTGCCGAAGGTGATGATGCCGAGCGCCGGATCGGCCGGGTCGAGCAGGATGCGGTCGAGCCGGTTGGCGCGCGCATAGGCCTGCGCCGCCGGCACGCCGAGCGTGTGAACCCGCGCCTCCATCGCCAGCGGCAGGTCGGCCGGGCGGATATGAACGTCCGGCAGCGGGCCGTCCGGCAGGCGGCTCACGAAGTCGGCGAAATCGAACGTGATCGAGGCCGAGGTGTCCACCACGTCGGCGACCGTCTTGAAGCCGACATAGCGGCCGGAATAGCGCGACATCGCCCAGCCGTGCAGGCCGAGTTCCAGGATCTCGCGCACGTCGGCGGGCACCAGCACGGGGATCATCGCCGTGGCGAACGCCGGCTCGCTCTGGTGCGGGACCGTCGAGGACTTGCAGTTGTGATCGTCACCGGCGACCAGCAGCACGCCGCCGTCGCGCGTGGTGCCGGCGAGGTTGCCGTGCTTGAACACGTCGCCGCTGCGGTCGACGCCCGGCCCCTTGCCGTACCAGAGCGCGAACACGCCGTCGTACTTCGCGCCGGGCGTCAGCGGCACTTGCTGCGAACCCCAGACCGCCGTGGCGGCGAGGTCCTCGTTCACCCCGGGCTGGAAGTGGATGTGATGCGCGGCGAGCTGTTCGCGCGCGTGCCACATCTGGATATCGACGTTGCCGAGCGGCGAGCCGCGATAGCCCGAGACGAAGCCGGCGGTGTTCCGTCCTGCCGCCACATCGCATGTGCGCTGCAACAGCGGCAGGCGCACCAGCGCCTGGGTCCCGGTGAGGTAGACGTGCGGGACGTCGACCCGGTACTTGTCCTCGAGCGAGACCGAAGAATGCTTCATGCGCGCCGCCGACGGAGTGCCAAGGTCTCAGAATAGGCAGGTCGCGGAAGCCCTGGAAGAGCGGTCAGAAAATCGCATGTTCGCGTCGCCCGGCCGGGTGCCGCGCGCGCGGCCCTCGGCGGCGGCGGCAATGCCTGCGCAATTTTCTTTCGTCACGCTGCGCCGCAGCAAAACTCAGGCGGTTTCGTTGAACAGCTCGCGCCCGATCAGCATGCGGCGGATCTCGCTGGTTCCGGCGCCGATCTCGTAGAGCTTCGCGTCGCGCAGCAGGCGCCCGGTCGGGTAGTCGTTGATGTATCCGTTCCCCCCAAGGCACTGAATGGCCTCCAGCGCCATCCAGGTCGCACGCTCGGCGGCGTACAGGATCGCGCCGGCGGCATCCTTGCGCGTGGCACGGCCGCGATCGCACGCCTTCGCGACCGCGTACACATAGGCGCGCGCGGCGTTCAGCGTGGTGTACATGTCGGCGAGCTTGCCCTGCATGAGCTGGAACTCGCCGATCGGCCGGCCGAACTGGCGGCGCTGGTGGAGGTACGGCACGACGACGTCGAGGCACGCCTGCATGATGCCGAGCGGGCCGGCGGAGAGTACCGCGCGCTCATAGTCGAGCCCGCTCATCAGCACGGCGACGCCGCCATCGACGGCGCCGAGCACGTTCTCCTCCGGCACCGCGCAGTGGTCGAACAGAAGCTCCCCGGTGTTGGACCCGCGCATGCCGAGCTTGTCGAGCTTGGGCGCGCAGGTGAACCCTGGCATCCCCTTCTCGACCAGGAAGGCGGTGATGCCGCGCGGCCCGGCATCCGGCGTCGTCTTGGCGTAGACGACGACGACATCGGCGTCGGGGCCGTTGGTGATCCAGAATTTGGAGCCGGTGAGCACGAACGCCTTGCCCTGCCGCTCGGCGCGCAGCCGCATGGCGACGACGTCGGAGCCGGCCTCCGGCTCGCTCATCGCGAGCGCGCCGACGTGCTCGCCGCCGATCAGCTTCGGCAGGAAGCGTCGCTTCTGCGCCGGCGTGCCGTTGCGGCGGATCTGGTTGACGCAGAGGTTCGAGTGCGCGCCGTAGGAAAGTCCGACGGAGGCGGAGCCGCGGCTGATCTCCTCCATCGCCACGCAATGCGCGAGATAGCCCATGCCGGCGCCGCCGAACTCCTCCTCGACGGTCAGGCCGAGCACGCCGACATCGCCGAGCTTCTTCCACAGATCGGCGGGAAACGCGTTGTCCCGGTCGATCGCCGCGGCGCGCGGCGCGATCTCGTTGTCGGTGAATCGCCGCACCATGTCGCGCAGCGCGTCGATCTCCTCGCCGAGCTCGAAATCCATGCCGTAGTCGGTGTTGGCGGTCATCCGGCCTCCACGAAGTCTTCCTCGCGGAACTCGCCCGGCGGGCGCGTGTCGCGCGACTCCTCCAGCCGGCGCAGTTCGACACGGCGGATCTTGCCCGAGATCGTCTTCGGCAGCTCGGCGAATTCCAGCCGCCGCACGCGCTGATACGGGGCAAGGCGGGTGCGCAGGTGGCGGAAGATGTCGGCCGCCGTCTCGCGCGTCGGCGCCGCGTCGGCGACCAGTGTCACGAACGCCTTCGGCACCGCGAGGCGCAGCGGGTCGGGCGCCGGCACCACCGCCGCCTCCGCCACCGCCGGATGCTCGATCAGCGCGCTCTCCAACTCGAACGGGCTGATCCGATAGTCGGATGCCTTGAACACGTCGTCGGCGCGGCCGACATAGGTCAGATAGCCATCGGCATCGCGGCTCGCGACATCGCCGGTGCGATAGGTGGCACCCGCGATCTCGACGATCTCGCCATCCTCGCCGATATAGCCGCGCATCAGCCCGACCGGCGGCGGATCGAGGGCGAGGCACAGCGCGCCCTCCTCGGCGTCACGGTCCTCCGCATCCAGCAGCCGCACGCGATAGCCCGGCAGCGGCCGGCCCATGGAGCCCGGCTTCAGCATCTGCCCCGGCGGGTTGCCGATCTGCGCCGTGGTCTCGGTCTGACCGTAGCCGTCGCGAATCGTGAGACCCCAGGCCGATCGGACGCGCTCGATCACTTCCGGGTTGAGCGGCTCGCCGGCGCCCGTGACCTCGCGCAGCGACATGCGCCAGGCGGCGAGGTTTTCCTGGATCAGCATGCGCCACACGGTCGGCGGCGCGCACAGCGTGGTCACGCAATGCTCGGCGATCGCATCGAGCAGCCCGCGCGCGTTGAAGCGCGGCTGATTGTGGATGAACACCGCGGCGCCGGCGTTCCACGGCGCGAAGAAACAGCTCCACGCATGCTTCGCCCAGCCCGGTGAGGAGACGTTCAGGTGCAGGTCGCCGGGCTGCAACCCGAGCCAGTACATGGTCGAGAGATGCCCGACCGGATACGAGACATGGCTGTGCAGGACGAGCTTCGGCTTCGCCGTGGTGCCGGAGGTGAAATAGAGCAGCATCGGATCGCTGCCCGCGGTGTCGCCGTCCGGGCTAAATGTGTCCGAATTCTTTAATATTTCGTCGTAACCAATCGCGCCCGGCGCGCCGCCCACGACGATGCGGGGCACGGTGAGCGTCGCCACCTTCTCGGCATCGGCCGCGCCGATGACCACGGCGCGCACCCGGGCGCGGGTGACGCGCTCGGCGATGTCAGCGGCGGTAAGCAGCGTCGTTGCCGGCACCACCACGGCGCCGAGCTTCATCGCCGCCAGCATCGTCTCCCACAGCGCCGCGACATTGCCCAGCATGAGCAGGATGCGGTCGCCGCGTCCGACGCCGAGCGCGCGCAGCCCGTTGGCGACCCGGTTCGAGCGTGCGGCGAGCTCGCCGAACGACAGTCGCGCCGCGTTGGCGCCGGTGATCAGCAGCGCGGTCGCGTCCCGCGTCGTCCCGCGCGCCAGCTCGGCGTCGAACCAGTCCAGCGCCCAGTTGAATTTTTCCAGCACCGGCCAGCGAAACTGCGCATGGGCCGTGGCGTAGTCGCCGCGCTGTGCGAGCAGGAAATCGCGCGCCGCCTTGAACGCCGCGGTCATCAGTGCACCGCATCCCGCGCTGCCGCGGCGAGCCAGCGGTAGATCACGGAGAAGTCGCGCGGCCCCTCCCCGCTCTCGGCCAGCGCCGCGTAGAGCCGCGCGGCATGCGCGCCGAGCGGCGTCGCCGCGCCGCTGCCGGCGGCCGCCTCCTGCGCCAGCGTCAGATCCTTCAGCATCAGGTTCACCGCGAAGCCGGGGACATAGTCGCGGTTTGAGGGCGCGGTGGGCACCGGGCCAGGCGCCGGGCAGTAGTTGGTCAGCGACCAGTTGGCGCCCGAGGAGCTCTTCACGATGTCGAACAGCTTCTGCCGCTCCAGCCCGAGCCGGTCGGCGAGCACCAGCGCCTCCGCGGCGCCGATCATGCCGATGCCCAGCAGCATGTTGTTGCACAGCTTCGCCGCCTGCCCCGCGCCGGCCTCGCCCGCGTGCACGATATTGCGCCCCATCGCGCGCAGCAGCGGCTCCGCCCGCGCGAAGGCCGCGCCGGTGCCGCCGGCCATGAATGTCAGCGTCGCCGCCTCCGCGCCGCCGACGCCGCCGGAGACCGGCGCATCGACCATGTCGAACCCGGCCGCTGCGGCGGCCGCGGCAACCTCGCGCGCGGTGCCGACGTCGATCGTTGAGGAATCGATCAGCAGCGCGCCCGGCGCGTGCGCGAGAATTCCGCCGGCGTCGAGATAGGCGGCGCGGACATGCTTGCCCGCCGGCAGCATCGTCACCACCGCCTGCGCGCCGGCAACCGCCGCGACCGCGTCGGGCGCCGTGGTCCCGCCCGCCTGCGCGAACCCCTGGGCCGCTTCAGGTGCCGGATCGAAGCCGCGCACGTCGTGCCCCGCCTTGCGCAGGTTGAGCGCCATCGGCCGGCCCATGTTGCCGAGCCCGAGAAATGCCACGCGCATCACGCCTCCTCCAGCAGCCGCCGCGCGATGATCACGCGCATGATCTCGTTGGTGCCTTCAAGGATGCGGTGCACGCGCAGGTCGCGCAGGTATCGCTCTACCTGGTAGTCCTTGATGTAGCCGTAGCCGCCGTGCAGTTGCAGCGCCTCGTCGCAGATCCGGAAGCACACGTCGGTCGCGTAGCGTTTCGCCATGGCACAGCGCAGCGTCGCGTCCGGCGCCTGCGTGTCCAGCGCGACGGCCGCGCGGTGCACCATCAGCCGCGCCGCCTCCAGCTCCGTCGCCATATCGGCAAGCCGGAACTGCAACGCCTGGAACTCCGCCAGCGTGCGGCCGAAGGCGCGGCGCTGCTTGACGTAGTTGAGCGCCAGTTCGAGACAGGCGCGCGCGCCGCCGAGCGAGCAGGCGGCGATGTTGATGCGCCCGCCGTCGAGCGCCGCCATCGCGATCAAGAATCCGGTTCCCTCCGCACCGAGCCGGTTGGCGACCGGCACCTCGCAACCGTCGAAGTTCACCGTGCTGGTGGGCTGGCTGTTCCAGCCGAGCTTGCGCTCCGGCCGCCCGAACGACAGCCCGGCGCTATCCTTCTCCACCAGCACGCAGGAGATTCCGCGCGGGCCTTCGCCGCCGGTGCGGACCATCACCGCGTAAAGGTCGGAGACGCCGCCGCCGGAGATGAACGCCTTCGTGCCGTGCAGCCGGTAGGTGCTGTTGCCCACCGCCTCGGCGCGCGTGCGCAGCGCCGCGGCATCGCTGCCCGCGCCGGGTTCCGTGAGGCAGTAGCTGCAGAAATCCTCGCAGGTAAGCAGCCGGGGCAGCACGCGCGCGTGCTGCTCCGCGTTGCCGAAGCGGCCGACCATCCAGGCGACCATGTTGTGGATCGAGAGGAACGCCGCCGTGGACGGGTCGGCGGCGGCGAGTTCCTCGAAGATCAGCGCCGCGTCCAGCCGGGTGAGCCCGCTGCCGCCCAGCGCCTCGTCCACATAGATCGCCGCGAAGCCGAGTGCCGCCGCCGCGCGCAGCGCCTCGGCCGGGAAGGTGCGGGTTTCGTCCCACTGCCCGGCTTCGGGGGCGAGGCAGCCGCGTGCGAACCCGCGCGCCGCCACCTGGAATGCCGCCTGCTCCTCGGTCAGCGTGAAATCCATTGCCTCCCCGCGCGCGTTGCCGCCACTAAGGCGGCCCGCGGGCCGGCTCGTCAAGCCGGGCGCGCGCCCGGCCGGAGCGGCGTGCCCGCTCCGCATCGCGCTGGCAACTCTGCAACAGCGCGAGATCGTG
>JAFKFJ010000353.1 GCA_017307335.1 Alphaproteobacteria bacterium
CCGACGGCGTCGGCCAGGTCGATGGTGAACCAGACGCTGCCGTCCGGGCCGGCGGCGATGGCGATGGGCATCGTCGCGGTCGCGCCGACCGGGTACTCCACGAAATGCGCCGCCGGCCCCCCCGTTCGCAGCACGAGGAAGGCTGCAGCCCCCAGGGCCATGGCGGCGGCGAGCAGCCCCACCGCCCAGCGCGGGCGCAGCCGGGGCCGCGCGCGCTGCAACACCGAACTCATGAAGCGGGCCCGCCGTCGACCGCTTCCCGCCGCCGCACGAGCCACGTGACCAGCAGGCCACCGCCGAGCAGGAGCAGCAGCAGGAAGGCGAGCCCGCCGAGCAGGCTTATCCGGTCGGCGCGCGCCAGCAGGTTGCTGCCCTCCACGGCGCTGCGCCAGACTTCCGGATAGGGGATCAGCGAATAGACCGCGTAGAGCGTGTGCGGATCGGCGGGGTCGCGGGCCAGCGGCCCCGCCTCCAGATGGACGGGCAGGTTGCCTTCCTGGAGACCCCAGTGCGCCCCTGCGTCGATACTCCGATAGGTGCCACGATGCGTGGTGACGACGAGCGTCGCGAGCCTCGCATCGGCGGCGATGCCGCGCACCGTCGTGTGGGGTTCGGGCAGGCTGGCGCCGACCTGCCGCCAACTGGCGCCCGCATCGTCGCTGACATGCAGCCGGTCGGCCGCGGCGACCCACAGCCGCCCGGGGACGGCGGGGTCCGCGGTCACCGTATCGAACGGCCCATGTGTGCCGGCGACCCGCCGCGCGCCCCAGTGCCGCCCGCCATCGGTGCTGGCAAGCAGCATGCCGCCGCCCACCGCGAACAGCGTCTCCGGCGCGGCGCGCACCACGGTCAGCGCGGCGAAGGCGGGCGCATCGCCGGCTTCCGCCTGTATGGGATCGAACGTGGCCCCCGCATCGTCACTGCGAAACACGCGGTCGCGGCCGAGCAGGTAGACCCTTCCGCGCGTGGTCCCGAAGGCGATGCCGCGCGCCGGCGTGGCGGCACCCGGCGCCTGCGACGCGTGCCACTGGCCGTCCGTCCAGCGGTAGACGCCGCCGGGGGCCGCGCAAAGGACGGTGCCGCCGTCAGGGGCGAAGGCCACCGCGAACACGGCGCCGTCGATCCGGCCCGCCGCCTCCTGCGTCCAGCTTCGCCCGCCATTCGTGGAGACGAGCAGGCCGGTATCCGTACCCATCAGCAGATGGTTGGCATTGCGAGGATCGACGGCGATGGCGAGCGCCGCGCTCAGAAACAGGCCGATATCGGCGTTGACCCAGGCTGCGCCCAGGCTGCGCGAGCGGAAGACCCCGCCATAGGCGCTCGGGCTATGCGCCGACACCTCGCCCGGCGGGGCCGCGAGCACGATGGCGAAGATCAGCAGCGATGCCGCAAGGGGACGCCGGCGGCGGGCGAGGGGAGATGCCCGCCCCGCCCGCCAAGGACAATCCGGCTTCCCCCTCACGAATGGCGTGTCACGGATGGCGCGACTTCTCGCCCGGTGCCAGCGAGATCTCGGCCATGCGCGACCCGTTCGGACCGACCCACGAGTTCTTGGTCAGCGGGTACTTGTCGGTGTACGAAAGCGGCTCGTGCGCCGCGACGCAGTTCTGATATCCGCCAGTGATCTTGTAGCATTTCTCGTAGGCCAGGAACTGCTGCACGGTGTCGGTCTGCTGGATGTTGGCGGGCATCCAGTCGCGGATTCCCTCCCACGACGAATAGGCGTCGGAGCCGAACACGAGCTTGCCCATCGCGGTCGGCACTTCCAGGAGCTGGGAGCCGGCGGTATGCGCGCGGAAGGCCGGGTGGATCACCACGCCCGGCATGATTTCCATCTCGCCGTCGACGATCACGGCCTTGCCGTGCAGCACCTTGCCGTAGACCTGCTCGATCGTGAGCGGCTCATAGCCGCACGCGGGCGAGCGGAAGCATCCGCCGGGCGAGTTGTTCACTGCGCTGATATGCGGGTTCGGATAGTTCAGCGCCCACTCGATGCCGCGCAATTCCTCGCGCTGGATGTAGAGCGTCGCGTTCGGGAAGTCGAGAAGCTGGCCGGCGTGGTCCCAGTGTGCGTGGCCCACGACGATCTTCTTGACGTCGGCGGGGTCGAACCCGAGCACCTTCAACTCTTCCGTAAGCGGCGTGAAGTGCTGGGTCCCCGTCATTTTATGATATTCCGTCTGCTTCCAGCCGGAATCGAAGAGCATCAGCTCGTCGCCGCACTTGATCACCCCGACATTCACGGGCAGGTCGACGGTGACGATGTTGTGCATCGGGCTCGTGCTGTCCGGCACATACGCGCGGTCCGGCATGAACGAGCCTGTCGGCACGTTCATGAACCGGCTGCTCTCGACCAGCCATGCCGAGCAGACCGGCTTGTCCTGCGCCTGCGCGCCATTGCCGGCGCCCGAGAGCGCCAGGCCGCCCGCGGCAAGCGTCGCGGTGAACAGAAGAGCGTGAAGCGGATGTCTCATTCCCAATTCCTCCCACAATGCAGCCAGCCCGATGTTGCGGCCTGCGAATTTCGTGGCGTCAGTTCGGCTTGTGCTCGCCCGGCCACAGAACGTCGCCGACCTTGACGAGATATTCGGCGGCACGTTCGCTCTTGCGCTGGGCGTCGATCAGGTGACCGTCGTCGCCGTCGCGCGCCACTTCCAGCATTTCGGTTGCCGATTCTTCGTAAAGCCCGAGCAGTTCGAGATAGCGATCGCGCATCGCCTGCAGCGAAGCGGGCGCCGGAATCGCCGCGACCTTCTCGCGTGTCGCATGGAACGTGTCGCGGATCGGCGCGACCTTGGCCGCGAGACGCCGGGCATCGTGATCGTCGATCGCGTAGGCGAGGCCGGCGGATGTCAGCCGTCCTGCGGAAGCCTCGACGATTTCCTGGTGCAGCGGCCACAGCGCCTCCGCATACGTCTCCTCATCCGCGGAGAGCGGCGGCGGCGCGGCGGGCACGGTGCCGATGGTCGCAAGCGCCGGCGCCGCAACGCGACCCGGCGCAATTTCCTGCCACAGCGCGGCACCCGCGATGGCGATAAGCCCAGCCACCACCGCAGACAGCACAAGCAAACTGCTGCGTGACATTCCCACTGACAGACCCGAACGCTTCCCCTCGTCGAAAAAGAATGTAATAATCTGTTCATGTGCGGTCAATGAAATCCTGCATGAACGCGGGGCGATCGAGGGAGCGAACCAGGAAATGCAGCAAGGTCTGCTGTATTTAGCCTCCAGCTTTTGGGCGGGCGCGGTACATGCCGCCACTCCCGGCCACGGCAAGACCATTGCCGCCGCCTATATCGTGGGCGCGCGTGGCCGCCCGATCGACGCCGTGATCCTGGGCGTGTTCGTCACCCTCTCGCATGTCAGCGGCATCGTGCTCGTGGGCATACTGGCCGCGTTGGGCTCCACCTGGCTGGTTCCGGCGCGGACCGAGGCGGTGCTGTCGCTGGCCATGGGCGTGCTCGTGATCGGGCTCGGGCTGTGGATGCTGTGGACGCAGCGCGCGCTGGTCGGCCCGGCTTTCGCGACGGCGCGGCCGGTGGCCCTGGCGCACGCGCATTCAGGGCATCCGCACACGCATCATCATGATCACCACCATGATCATGATCATCATCATGCCGGACATGACCACGCGCACGAGCATCCGCATGAGCACGTCGCGCCCGATGCAGTCGCATGGCACAGCCACGGGTGGGGTACGCGGCACGCGCATCGCATTGACCTGGTCACCGAGGCGCGGCCGCGGCTCGGCGTGCTGCTGACGCTCAGCATCGCCGGCGGACTCCTGCCCGATCCTGCGGCGCTGGCGATCCTGCTGGCCGCGCTGTCGAGCGGTCGCGTCATGCTTGGCATGCTGACCGTGCTGGTGTTCAGCCTCGGCTTTGCCGCAGCGCTGGTCGCGGTCGGCGTTGTCGCCGCGCATGTCGGCCGGCGCGTGCTTGGCTGGCTGGACAGCGTGTGGGCGATGCGGCTGCAACTGGCGACCACGGTGCTGATCATCACCATGGGCGTGTGGCTCGCTGCGCGGGCGGCGGGGCAGTTCGCCACAATGGCGTCGTCCTGAACCAACACGAACGCCGGCGCAGGCGGGAGGGAAGATGGCCAAGCCGACCCACGTCATTCCCGCTCACGCGGGCGACCTGCGGCATCGCCTCATCGCGCTCTACGGGCTGCTTGCACTGTTCAACTTCCTGGCATGGGCGTGGGCCCTGGCGAGCTTCTCGCGCTTCCCGGTGCTCCTCGGCACGGCTCTGCTCGCCTATAGTCTGGGATTGCGTCACGCGGTGGATGCCGACCACATTGCCGCGATCGACAACGTGACCCGCAAGCTGATGCAGCAGGGGCAGCGCCCGCTCAGTGTCGGGCTGTTCTTCTCGCTTGGACATTCCACGATCGTCGTCCTGGCCTCGGTCGGGGTCGCGCTGGCAGCGGCGACATTCAACGACCGGCTGCAGGCGATGCACGCGATCGGCGGCGTGATCGGCACGGTGGTATCGTCAACTTTCCTGCTGGCGATCGCGGCGATGAACCTGGCGATCTTCTTCGCGGTCGCCCGTACCTTCCGCCGCGTGCGTGCGGGCGGCACTTACGCCGAGGAGGAGCTGGACCTGGTGCTCGCGAAAAGCGGCTTCCTCGCGCGCATCTTTCGCCCGCTGTTCCGCATGATCTCGCAGAGCTGGCACATGTATCCGCTCGGCTTTCTCTTCGGCCTGGGGTTCGACACCGCGACCGAGATCGGCCTGATCGGCATCTCGGCGGCGGAAGCGTCGAAGGGTCTGCCGATCTGGTCGATCCTCGTCTTTCCCGCGCTGTTCGCCGCGGGCATGACGCTCATCGATACGACCGACAGTGTGCTGATGGCGGGTGCCTATGGCTGGGCGTTCGTAAAACCTGTCCGCAAGCTCTACTACAACATGACGGTCACCGCGGTCTCGGTCGCCGTGGCGCTGGCGGTGGGTGGCATTGAGGCGCTCGGCCTGATCGGAAGTCAGCTCAATCTCGCGGGCGGATTCTGGGACGCGATCGGCAGCCTGAACGGCAATTTCGCGACGGTGGGCTACCTCGTGATCGGAATCTTCGTCGGCAGCTTCGTGATCTCGTTTGGTCTCTATCGGCTGCGCCGGTACGAGGACTGACTTGCGCGGCCTGCCCGCCGCTTCTTCACACCCGGACCAGGGATCGGGCGGCGCGCGGGTGCGGCGAAGGGGAGACGGCGATGAACACGGCGCCAGCCGCTGCGGGACGACGGGCTCCATTCGGCGTGATCGTCGCCGCGGCCGTCGGGTCCGCGCTCGAGTGGTACGACTTCTTCATCTACGGCACAGCGGCGGCGCTGGTCCTGGGCCCGCTGTTTTTCCCGCAGGCGGACGCGCTGGCGGCAACGCTGCTGGCATTCGCCACATTCGGCGTCGGCTTCGTGGCCCGCCCGTTCGGCGGACTGTTCTTCGGCCATTTCGGTGATCGCTACGGCCGCAAGCCGGTACTGGTGGCCACACTGATGCTGGTCGGCATCGGCACGGCGCTGATCGGCGTGCTTCCGACCTACGCAGCGATCGGAAGCTGGGCCCCGTTTCTGCTCGTCATCCTGCGGCTGGTGCAGGGGTTCGGGGCAGGTGCCGAGTATGGCGGCGCGGTGATCCTGCTGGTGGAACATGCGCCGCCGGGTTCGCGCGGCTTTTGGGCCGGCTTCGCGCCGGTCGGGGTCGGCGTGGGCAATCTGCTGGCGGCCGGCGCCTTCGCCGCGGTTTCGCTGCTGCCGCACGATGCCTTCATGGCGTGGGGCTGGCGGCTGCCGTTTCTGTTCAGCCTCGTGCTGGTGCTGTTCGGCCTGTTCGTGCGGCTGCGGGTGATGGAGACGCCGGTGTTCCGCGCGGCCGTCGCCCAGCACCAGCCCGACCGCGTCCCGGCGCTCGAGGTGCTGCGGCGCCATCCGCGCAACTTCTTCGTCCTGCTCGGCGCCCGGATGGCGGAGAACGGGCTGGGCTACCTGTTTCCCGTCTTCGGGCTCGCTTACGTGACCAGGACACTGGGCATGCCGCGGCAGCTGGCACTGGATGCGCTGATGCTCTCGTTCATGATCCAGATCATCTGCGTCCTGGGCTTCTCGGCGCTCTCGGACCGGATCGGGCGGCGGCCGGTTTATCTGTTCGGCGCACTGGCCGGCATGCTGCTGGCTTTCCCCTTCTTCTGGATCATCGGGACCCGGACCTGGTGGATGCTGGCGCTCGGCCTGGGGCTGACCAACGGCGTGGTGATCGGGGCCCTGTTCGGGCCGCAGGCAGCGTATTTCGCCGAGCTGTTCGGGCCCAAGCGGCGCTACTCGGGCTTCGCCTTCGCGCGCGAGCTTGGCTCGATCGTCTCCGGCGGCCCCGCCCCGTTCCTGGCCACCGCCATGGTGGCGGCCGTCGGCGGCGGGTTCTGGCCGGTCGCGGTCTACATCATCCTTCTATGCGCGATCACCGCGTTCGCGGTCTGGAGCGGGCCGGAGACCTACCGCGATGACATCCACGCGGATGCCGCCAAACTCGGCGGAACTGACGCGGCGGTCGTGGCGGGAGAGGCTGGATAGCGGGCGGCGACCCTGGGCACCTCCCAACCGCCTTGGGCCCACGGGCCGGAACGACGCGGTCGCGGGCTCCGGATCACGTCCGGACAAGCTGGCAGGAAATAGCCAACCTTGCCGCAACTTGGCGTGATGGAGATGCCGGCGATGAATGTCCCTCTCACGCCCGAACTGGAGCGGCGCATCGCCGTGAAAATCGAATCGCCTGTCAAACGGCATGCAAACGGGACCCCGGATCGGCATCCAACAGGGATCCCTCTTGGTTCAGTTTAGGGCTCGTCCCGGTAGCGAACGGAAGGGCCCCGCGCGGAGCGGAGCGACCGCCACGAGTCTGACGCAGCGCAGCGCGGGAGGTACCTGTTTGCCCACTGGGGGCAAGCCCAGGGGGTGGGATCCGGGGCGGGGGATTTCGACGGGCGCGCAGCGGCAAGCGCGTGACACCGCTGCGGAGCCGGTGCAGCTTGTCCACCATGCCCTCCGAACCCATCGCGGTTGACCGTGCGCCCACCCGAACCCCTGCGCTCGCGGTCGGAGCGCTCGCCCTCGGCGCGCTGGGGCTTGGCGCACTGGCGCTGGGCGCCCTCGCGATTGGAAAGATCGCGATTGGCCGTCTGGCGCTGGGATCGGGACATGTCCGCCGGCTCAGGATCGACGAACTAACGGTTGGTCAGCTTCGCGTGGTCGAGACCCCAGCCGTCACAAGCCAACGGTGACGGCATCTCGCCACCCCGATGCGCGTCGACCGAGCCGCAGACCCGCTGGACGGCCATGCCTTCGCACTCGCGCTCGATCGTTGCGACCAGCCGCGCTTCGGCGTGCTCCTTGCGCGCCTGCCTGCGAAGCGGCCGGTCCTGCCGGTGTTCCCTTCAGCCTGCGGAGGTTGGCTCCAGCAGCGACCCGATGCCGTCGGCGTAGGGCCCGTCGACACCTTCGCGCAAGGCTGCGTGCATCGGCATCGGCAGGGAGGGCGTCCCCCACCTGACGCCCGTGCTTCCCCGGAGCCGGGCAAGGATGGTTGCGGCGCGCAGTTCGAACAGGCTTGCCGATTGCTGCCGGGCGACGCGAATTGCGCGCGCGAGCGCTTCTTCCGTCGCTGCGGGCAGGTGGCCGCATGCGCGCAGCAGAATGCCGCGCGCGCGCAGCGCCTCGGCAAGAAACCAGCGCTGCCCGGTTTCCTCGATGCTTGCAATTGCCGCATCGGCAATGGCGAGGCCGCGTCGGGGTTGCCCTGCCTCGGCCTCTGCCTCCGCCAACAGGGTCGAAATCAGCGGACGGAAGATCCGCCGGCGGTGCGTATCCATTGCCGCCACGCTCGCGTGCATCCGTGCGATGCCGTCGCTGGGGTGGCCGGTATGCCATGTGGTCCATGCGCGCAGAAACCTGCCGAGCGCGAGCCAAAGCGGCATCTCGAGTTCGCCCGCCAGCGCGATCAGCGCCTCCGCGTGCGGCGCGGCCTGGCGCCGGTCGCGGCCCATCATCGCGATGTTCGCGGCGTAGGCATGGGCATAGGCGATGCTGGGCATGTGTCCCTCGCGGCGCGCCTGCGCGACAGCCCGCTCGGCAAGACTGCGTGCCCGGTCCACCGCGCCGAGAGGCCAGAGTACGAGGGCGAGATCTGCCATTGCCGCGACGTCGACGTCGACGCCGAAACGGAAGGCAAGGTCGCGATCACGGGTGGAATCGCATATCGCGAGCGAACGCTCCAGATATGTCCGCGCCTCGAGGAATTCGCCGCGGAACCAGCATGTCATCGCATACACCCGGTGCGCCGTCGCTGCCTCGCCTGAACCCGGCCTGCTTGCGGTGTCGCGCAGGAAGGCGGCGGCCAGCCGCTCCATCGGGGCCAGCTCGGCGCGGCCATAGCTGCCGGTCCAGAGGCCGTAATAGGCGGCGCACCGTTCGGGCATCTCCACGACCGTGGCGGCATTGTCGAGCGCGCACGCGAAGGCGGCGGTGGCCTCCGGCGCGCCGAAGCCGCGCGCCATGCGCAGCGCGTTGCCGTAGGTGATCTGCAGGTGCAGCCGTGCCTGGCGTTGCGCCGGTTCTGGGTCGCGACCGGCGAGCAGGGCAAGCGCCCTTTCGAGATGGGCGATCGCCTCGGAAAACGCCGAGCGCCGCAGCGCCAATTCGCCCGCCTTGCTCCACCACTCGACCGCCGCGTCGAGCAGGCCGGCCGCGGCAAAGTGGTGCGCGACCACTTCGGGCTCCGCTGCCGCGCGATCTGGCAGCCGGTCGCGCAGCGTCTCGCCGATGTGGCGGTGCACCTCGCGGCGCCGTGCCTTCACGAGTGTTCCGTAGGCGAGGTCCTGCACCAGCGCGTGCTTGAACGTGTAGACGGCGTCGGGCGGCGTGCCTCGTCGATAGGCGATTCCGGCGGTGACCAGTTCATCGAGCCCCTGCAGGAGCCGGGGCGCGGCAAGGCCGGCGACCGCGGCGAGCAGCGCGTGCGGGAATTCGCGTCCGATCGCCGCGGCGATCGGGGCGACCAGTCGGGCCGCAGGCAACCGGTCGAGCCGCGCCATCAGCGAGGCT
>JAFKFJ010000354.1 GCA_017307335.1 Alphaproteobacteria bacterium
CCCTCAGCCTCGGCCGCCGTCATCGCGAGGGGCTTCTCGCAGAGCACGTGCTTCCCCGCCGCGGCGGCGCGCGCGATCCAGCGCGCGTGATCGGGGTGCAGCGTGGCGACATAGACCGCGTCCACCTCGGGATCGGCGAGCAGCGCGTCGTAGCCGTGGATGAGGTTGGCGCCCGCAAATTCGGGTGCGGGCGGCGCGGCCGGCGCACCGCGGCTCGCCACCGCGACGAGCCGACCGCGCGCGGAACGGGGCAGCGCGGTCGCGAACTGGCGCGCGACGCGACCGCTGCCGAGAATTCCCCAGCGGAGGCGGGCCTTCATTCGGCGGTGAGCCGTCCCGCACCTGGGTTCGCCGGCCGCATGTCCGCCGCGGCGGGCATGCGCGGCGCCCGCCGCATGGCGACGCGCGACCCGCTGAACGGGGCCCTCTCCAGCCGGCCGAGCGCGACGTTGATCGCCTCGTCCTTGCGGTCGCAGATGCGGCAGCGCAGATCGCCGTCGACATCCTGGTCGAACATGGCCCGCCGCCGCGCGGAGCGCAGCAACTGCGTGAGCGAGCCGTCGCGCAGGTTGCCGAAGCTCAGATGCGCATATTGTCCCACCGCGACCTGCGGGCAGGGGAAAAGGTTGCCGGACTTGTCGATCGTGACCTGGAAGCGCTGCGTGTAGCAGCGGCTGAACGACTGGTCGCGCGCGGGCGCGAAGGTCTGGGTCAGCACGCGCACCTTCGAGTGCCCGGCGAAGCGCGCATGCAGGGTTTGCAGCAGCGTGTTCGGGCGCGGCGGCAGATTGGCCACCCGGAAGCCGTCGTTGCGATCCTGCGGCACCGCGAAGCGCACGAGGTCCGCCATCTCGGCCAGCGCCTCGACCGAGCGCACGACCTCGTCCGGGTCGCTGTTCTCGCGGAACAGCAGCACGGCGATGCGGATCTCCAGCGTCGAGCGGCGGCGCTGCTTCTCTTCATAGACGGCGCGAATATTGGCGAGCACGCGTTCGAAATAGTCGGCACCGTTGCCGTAGGGACCGCGGTCGCCACGCCCGATGCGGATGTCGTGAAGGCTGCGATAGTCCTCGCGGTTGAATGCATCCAGCGAGAAGGTCACGTAGCATTCGCGGCGGCCCGGCAGCAGCGCCTCCGCACAGTCACGGTCGAACCGAAGTCCTTTCGTGTACAGGCCCAGGCGCAGCCCCCGCTCGCGCACCGCGCGCAGGATCGCCGGGGCCTGCGGGTGGGTCAGCGGCTCGGTGGTGACGCCGGAGACCACGACCAGCGGATCATGCCGCGCGACCTCGCCCAGCGCGCGGGAAAGCTCGGCGGCGCTGACCGGCGGCCCCGCGACAGGCGGCTGGCCGAGCCCGAAGCAATGCGGGCAGCGGTAGCGGTCGCAATGCAGGCCGGGATGCAGCTCAACCTGCAACGGCCGGTCGGGCTCCCGCGTGAGGGCGAGGCTGTACAGGAAATGATCAGCGTAATCGAACGCGTCCACGCGCTGCGCCCCACGAGCAAGCCCGCTACAGTCCGGTCAACAAGCACAAGCCCGGCCAGGAGCGGGGCAATAAACCAATAGGTTTAGTCGGCGCACGGAAACCAACGAATCAAGGCTGGTAATAATCACGTGGCCGCTAGGTTCTTACATGATTTTAAGGTAGGAGCGTTTTGACATTCATGCGAGGCAATGCTGCGCTGCGAACAGCAGATTGTGACCGCGTGGTTAGACGGCTCACGAATATTCGCGCAAGTCGTTTGCGCGCCGTACGCCGCGCATGCATCAGCGATCGGGCCTCGCCGCGCGTAGCCACGCGACCGGCGCCGGGCAACAATAACGGCAAGGGCGCTGGAGCCGCCTGCCGGGGCTATTTGTTGATCGTGCCCGCGCCGGCGGTGCAGGCGACCTCGTCCTGTGCGCCGGTGCCGCCGGAACAGCCGATGGCGCCGACGATCTTCCCGTCCTCGATCAGCGGAATGCCGCCGCGCGAGGCGATCACGTCATCGAGTGTGACGATGTATCGGGCATCCGATTTCTGCACCGCGTCCTCGAAGACGCGGGTGGGGCGGCGGAATTTCACCGCCGCGCGTGCCTTGTGCTGGGCGATGGCGATGGAGCCGAGCTGCGCACCGTCCATGCGCTGAAACGTGACCAGGTTGGCACCTGAATCGACGACGGCGATATTGAGCATCCAGCCATGCTTCGTGGCCTCTGCCATTGCCGCCTGCACCGCCGCCTGCGCGCGCGCAAGGGTGATCGGCGCGCCATAGGGCGTGCTCCACGGCATCTTCTCCGGCACCGCGTCGAGCGGGCTGGCCGGCGTCTGCTGCGCCGTCGCGGCGTGGACGAAGCCCAGGGCGGCAGCGGCGGCGAGGCTGGCGAATTGAACGCGCATCGAAGACTCCTCCCGGGGTTGTACGAAGTTGTCGGATGACCCGGGAAGTGTGGCACAGCGCCGCCCCGGCCGGAACCGGCCGGGGCGGCGCGCCGATCGTCAGCTCCGGCGCAGCTTGGCCCGGTAGGAGGGTAGCCACCATTTCACCGGCTCCGGCTCCCGCTCCGGGTTCGCGGCGGCCGGGCGGCGCGGCTTGGGCGGCACCCGCGTGGGCGGCGTGGCCGGGCGTCGTTCTTCTGCCGGAGCCGGGGCGGGGCGGGCCTCCAGCAGCGCCCTCGCCTCGGCGAGCGCCTGTTCGGCCGTCTCACGCGCCGCCCGTTCGGCAGCGAGGGCTTCGCGATGCGCGAGCTCGGCGTGCGCGAGGCGGGTCTGCAATGCTTGCAGGGCGGTGGCGCTTTCGTGCAACGCCCGCTCGGCGCGTTCCCGCGCGGTGCGCTCGGTGCGCAGCGCCGCTTCGGCCGCCGCCACCCGGCTCACCGGTGCGGAGGCGTCGGCGCCCCGATCGCGCGTGAGCACGACGACGGGAACGTCACCGTCCTTCACGAAGCGGCGGCCGCCATGCTCGGGCTCGCGCCGCTGCGGCGGGCGCGGCGTGGACCCGCCGTCGCGCAGGCCGAGTGCCTGGCGCATGCGCGCTTCTTCGTTCAGCAAGGTAGCCGGTGACAGTTTCGGCGAATCAGGAGGGAGCGACATGGACTCTTCGCTGTGTGGCTCAAGGTTTTGACCGGCGGGCCCGGCCCGAAGGCCCATGCCCGCGGTGGCCGGCGTCGGGACCATGCAATTCTCCACGCCGTCTGACCGGGTGGCAGGCACGGCAATTCAACCGACGACCGATTCGTGAAGTTGCATACCATGCAATTCAGGGCACGACTAGCCGAGCAATGCAAGTTTCGTCGCGACACCAAGCAATGGCAACTCATCGCAATTAACGCACGAACTTGGCCGAAGTGTGCAGAGGAAATTGCCGCGAGTTCACCAGATCGTCGAAGATGGGCCGTGGCGACTGCGGCTTTGCGAAGCCGCGGTTCCGCTGGCGGGGATCCCGCGCTCGGGGCATGAGCGTGCGCCCTCGGGGGCGGCGGCGAGGTTCGTTGCCGGATTGCTCAGCGCAACAGCATGCCCACGCCGAGCACGCCAAGCACCGCCGCGTTGGCACCGAGCATGATCGGAGTCGCGACCGCCAGCAGCGGGTGGGAGGCCCGGGCCGCCGCGCCGCCGGCGATGCCGAGCAGGGCGAGCGCGGGCACGGTGCCCGCCCCGAAGGCCAGCAGCGCCAGCGCACCGGTGGCCGCCGAGCCGCTTGCCGCCGCGAGGGCGAGCGCCCCGTAGAGAAAGCCGCATGGCAGGAAGCCCAACGCGGCGCCGATCATGAAGCCGCCGTCGGGGCGGGAACGCCGCGCCTTCGCGGCCAGAGTGGCAACGGCCCGCGCCCAGCGGCCCGGCGGATGGCGGGTTGCGGCCGGACGCCGCGCCGGCAGCGCGCGGCGCAGCGCCTGCGCGAGAAACAGCGACGCGGCGAGCAGCAGCGGTGCGGCGTTCAACGCCGTCGGCCACGGCAGGTGCGTCAGTGCCCCGCCGGCAAGCCCGGCCACGGCGCCGAGCGACGCATAGGTCGTGAGCCGTCCGATATGATAGGGCAGCAGCATGCCGCTTGCGATCCGCCGGCGCTCGCAGAACTGCCCGGCTGGCATGCCGGCGAGGCGGTCGGCGGCCTGGCCGAGCACGAACGCGCCGCACATCGGCACGCAATGCACGACGCTCCCGGCAGCGCCGAGCAGCAGCAGCCCGGGCAGCATGCCCGCCTGCAGCAGGGCGGGCGGGGCGGATGCGCAGAGCGCCGCGATGCCGTGCAGCCATCCAGTCATGCCTCACTCCTTGCGATAACGCTCGCAGAAGGACCTTGATCTGGATCAAGGAGCCGCACCGCGCGACGCGCCACGCTCGTTCCAGAGCGAGCCGGCCGGAGGCGGATGTGAGGATCGAGACAAGCGACGTCGTGATTGGCGTGATGGTGGTGATGCTCGGGCTCCTCGGGCTCACCGCGGCCGCGCACGCTCACGACGACGAGATGTACGTCTTCGGTCTTGCGCTGGCCGGATTCGCGGGCGCCTTCGTCATCGGCCAGATCCGCCGCCACTATGACCGCGCGGAGGCCGCACGTCGGGCGCTGCGCGCCGAGGGGACGGCGCCATGAATGATGCGGCAGGCGCGGCGCTGCAGACGGCGGTGGAACCGTACAACGAGGCGGTGGTTCGCAAGTTCACGATCGCCGCGGTGTTCTGGGCGGTCGTCGCATTTGCAGTGGGCGTCTACATCGCCTCGGAACTGGCGTGGCCCGCGCTGAATTTCGGGTTGCCGTGGCTGAACTTCGGCCGGCTGCGGCCGGTACACACCTCGGCCGCGATCTTCGCCTTCGGCGGCTCGGCGCTGCTCGGCACGTCGATGTACGTCGTCCAGCGCACCTGCAAGGCGCGGCTGTTCGGCGGCGACGCGCTCGCCGACTTCATCTTCTGGGGCTATCAGTTCTTCATCGTCATGGCGGCGCTCAGCTACGTCATGGGCTTCAGCAAGAGCCGCGAGTACGCCGAGCCGGAGTGGCATATCGACCTCTGGCTGGCGCTGGTCTGGGTGCTCTACGCGGTCGTGTTCGTCGGCACGTTGCTGAAGCGGCGGGAGCCGCACATCTACGTCGCCAACTGGTTCTATCTCGCGTTCATCCTGACCATCGCCGTGCTGCACATCGGCAACAACCTCGGCGTGCCGGTCTCGGCGTACGGGGCGAAGAGCTATTCGCTGTTCTCAGGTGCGCAGGATGCGCTGATCCAGTGGTGGTACGGCCACAACGCCGTCGGCTTCTTCCTGACCGCCGGATTTCTGGGGATGATGTACTACTTCATCCCGAAAGCCGCGAACCGGCCGATCTACTCCTACCGCCTGTCGGTGGTGCATTTCTGGTCGCTGATCTTTCTCTACATCTGGGCGGGACCGCATCACCTGCACTGGACCGCGCTGCCGGACTGGGCGCAGACGCTGGGGATGGTGTTCTCGATCATGCTGTGGATGCCCTCCTGGGGCGGCATGATCAACGGTCTGATGACGCTCTCCGGCGCGTGGGACAAGCTGCGCACCGATCCCGGCCTGCGCTTCTCGGTCACCGCCGTCGGCTTCTACGGCATGTCGACGTTCGAGGGGCCGGTGATGTCCATCCGCACCGTCAACGCGCTGTCGCACTACACCGACTGGACCATCGGGCACGTGCATTCCGGCGCACTCGGCTGGGTCGCGTTCATCAGCTTCGGCGCGATCTACTATCTCGTGCCGGTGCTGTGGCGGCGCAACGGACTCTACTCGGTTAGGCTCTGCGCCTGGCACTACTGGATCTCCACGCTCGGGATCGTCCTCTACATCGTCTCGATGTGGGTTGCCGGGATCATGGAGGGGCTCATGTGGCGCGCCTATGACGCCAACGGGTTCCTGCAATACTCCTTCGTCGAGAGCGTGGTCGCGGTGCATCCTTTCTTCGTCATCCGCATGCTCGGCGGGCTGCTATTCCTGACCGGCGCACTGCTCATGGCCTACAACCTGATCATGACGGTGCGCAGCCCGCGCACCGCCCCGGCGCCGGAGCGGCTGTCCGCGGGCATGGTCGCTGTCGCGGCGGGGGGCTGAGCGGATGTTTCTTCGCCAGGATTTCATCGAACGCCACGCGATCCTGCTGCTGGTGCTGACGCTGGCGACGGTCGCGGTGGGCGGGATCGTGGAGATCGTGCCGCTGTTCACGATCGAGACGACGGTCGAGCCGGTGAAGGGCGTGCGCCCGTACAGCCCGCTGGAACTGATGGGCCGCGACATCTACGTGCGCGAGGGGTGCTATCTCTGCCACAGTCAGCAGGTGCGGGCGCTGCGCGACGAGGTGGAGCGTTATGGCCACTACAGCCTCGCGGCGGAGAGCATGTACGACCATCCATTCCAGTGGGGTTCGAAGCGCATCGGTCCCGACCTGGCGCGCGTCGGCGGGAAGTATTCCAATGACTGGCACTACGCGCACCTGGAAAACCCGCAGGCGATGGTGCCGGAAAGCCTGATGCCACACTATGCGTTCCTGCAGCAGAACGCGCTCGTCTACGACGACATCGCCGCGCATCTGCGCGCGAACCGCGCCGTGGGCGTACCCTACACCGATGCCGACATCACCAACGCCCGTGCCGACCTGGAGGCGCAGGCCGATGCGCAGGCGGACACCGCAGGACTGCTGAAGCGCTACCCGAAAGCCGTCTCGGTCGCCGGCGCGCCTGGGCGGGTCACGGAGATGGATGCGCTGGTCGCCTACTTGCAGGTCCTCGGCACCATGGTCAACTTCGCCGACACGAGCGAAGAGCAGTTGCGGCAATAGGCGCGCGCGATGCGGTTCGCGACAGTAATCCTCTGGCTGCAGCAGCACTCCATCCTGCTCGTGCTGCCGGTGTTCGTGCTGATCTTCATGGCCGCCTACTGGCCGGGGCACAAGCGGCGGATCGAGCGGCATGCCCTGATCCCGTTCGAGGACGAACGCTGATGCCGACCAAGCTGGAGAAGGACGCCGTCACCGGCAAGGAGACCACGGGCCACGAGTGGGACGGCGTGCGGGAGCTGAACAACCCGCTGCCGAAGTGGTGGCTTTATGTGTTCGCCGCGACGGTGGTCTGGGCGCTCGGGTTCATGGTGTTCTACCCGTCGGTTCCATACGGCCCGGGCTATTTCCACGGCCTGCTCGGCTACTCCACGCGCCATGACGCGATGGCGGGATGGCGGCGCATGGAGGCGACGCATGCGGCCGCGATGCAGCAGATCGCGACGCTGCCGTTCGACGACATCCGGAAGGACCCGCAGCTCATGGCAGTCGCGCTGACCGCGGGGCGGGCCACGTTCGCCAACAACTGCCAGCCGTGCCATGGCCCCAACGGCGAGGGTCGGCGCGGCTATCCGGCGCTGGGCGACGACGTTTGGCTGTGGGGCGGCAAGCTCACCGACATCCTGCAGACCGTCACCCACGGCATTCGCAGCACTGATCCCGACACGCGCAACAGCCAGATGCCGGACTTTGCTGGCACCGGCACGCTCAAGCCGGTGGAGATCCAGCAGGTCGCCAACTACGTGATGACGCTCTACGGCGCGCCGGTCGCCGGCGCAGATCCGGCATCCGGGCGCGCGATCTTCATGCAGAACTGCGCCGTCTGCCATGGCGAGGAGGGGCAGGGCAACCACGAGGTGGGAGCACCGCCGCTTGCCTCGCACACGCATCTCTACGGCGCCGACCGCGCGGCCGTGGTGGCGCAGATCACGCATGCGCACAACGGCATGATGCCGAACTGGGGCGCGCGCCTCGACCCGGCCACGCTGAAGAGCGTCGCGCTCTACGTGCATTCGCTCGGCGGCGGGGAATAGGAGGGGCGCGTGGGCGCCACGTCGCGCAAGCCGCTGCCGCAGCCCGACCCGTCGGAGACGTTGTACGCATCGCGCGTGCGCGTCTATCCGCGCGCGGTGCACGGCACGCTGCGGCGGGCGAAGTGGGCGGTGCTGATCGCCTGTCTCGGCGTCTACTATATCCTGCCCTGGCTGCGCTGGCATCGCGGGCCCGGTGCGCCGGATCAGGCGATCCTGCTCGACATCTACAACGAACGCTTCTACTTCTTCGACCTCGTGCTGTGGCCGCAGGACATCTATTTCCTGGCCGGCGCGCTCATCATCGGCGCGGTGGCCCTGTTCCTCGTCACCAGCCTGTTTGGCCGTGTCTGGTGCGGCTTCACCTGTCCGCAGACGGTGTGGACCGACCTGTTCATGCTGGTCGAGCGCCGGATCGAGGGCGACCGCAACGAACGGATGCGGCGCGACGCGCAGCCGGCCACGCTCGACACGCTGTGGCGCAAGGCCGCGAAGCACGCGGCGTGGCTCGGTATCGCGTTCTGGACCGGCGGCGCGTGGATCATGTACTACGTCGATGCGCCGACGGCGGTGCGCGAGTTCTGGACCGGCACCGCCTCCCGCGAGATCTATGTCTTCACCTTCCTGTTCACCGCCACGACCTACGTGCTCGCCGGCTGGGCGCGCGAGCAGGTCTGCACCTACATGTGCCCGTGGCCACGCTTCCAGTCGGCGATGCTCGACGAGCAGACCTTCGTCATCACCTACGAAGGCTGGCGCGGTGAGCCGCGGGGGCACGGCAAGCGGGACGCGACAACCGCCGGCCTCGGCGACTGCATCGACTGTCGCGCCTGCGTGAACGTGTGCCCCACGGGGATCGACATTCGCGACGGCATCCAGCTCGAATGCATCGGCTGCGGCCTGTGCATCGACGCCTGCAACGACGTCATGCAGCGCACCGGCGGCACGCCGTGGCTGATCACCTGGGATACGCTGGCTCGCCAGTCGGCGCGCAAGCGGGGCGAAGCGCCGCCGCTGCGGCTCCTCCGGCCGCGCACGCTGATCTACGCTGCGGCCCTGCTGGTCGCGTGCGGTGCGATGGTCGCCGGGCTCGCGCTGCGCTCGCACACCGCCATCCACGTGCTGCACGATCGCGCGCCGCTGTTCGTACGCCTTCAGGGCGGCAGCATCCGCAACGGCTATACCGTGAAGATCGACAACAAGACGCCGCGGCCGGCAACGTTCACGCTGACCGTCGAGGGCCTGCCGGGTGCGACCATGACGCTGCCGGAGATGAG
>JAFKFJ010000355.1 GCA_017307335.1 Alphaproteobacteria bacterium
GGCTGTTCGACGCCGCCACCTACATCGACCTGCGCCGCCTGCCGGAGCTGTTCTGCGGCTTTCCCCGTCGGCGCTCGCAGGGACCGACCTTCTACCCGGTGGCGTGCGTGCCGCAGGCCTGGTCGGCGGCGGCCCCGCTCGGGCTGTTGCAGGCGAGCCTCGGCATCGGCTTCGACCCCGCCCGCCGCATCGTCAGCTTCGACCGCCCGGTGATGCCGGCCTTTACCGACCGGATCATGCTGCACGGGCTCGCCGTGGGCGACGCGCGGCTGGACGTGCTGCTGCAGGGCGAGGGCGAGGCGGTCTCGGCGCGGGTGCTTTCGCGCAGCGGCGACATCCACGCGACGGTCACCACCTGACCTCGCCGCGCCGGCTTGACCGGCGCCGGGCGGGCTGGTGTGTTGCCGCCGCTCAGGGGGAGTTGGTCGCATGACCAGGATGCTGCTCGCCGTCGCACTTGGCGCCACGCTGCTGGCCGGCGCCGCCCAGGCCAAGGACACGCTGACCGTGGGCATGGTGCTGGAGCCGCCGCACCTCGACCCCACCGCCGGCGCCGCCTCGGCGATCCGCGAGGTGACGTATGGGAACATCTACGAGGGGCTGACCCGCATCGACCATCGCGGCGAGGTGCGGCCGGCGCTCGCGGAGAGCTGGTCGATCTCGCCCGACGGCCTGACCTACAAGTTCCGGCTGATCGGCGGCGTGAAGTTCCACGACGGCACGCCGTTCGACTGTTCGATCGTGAAGTTCTCCTACGAGCGCGCCGTCGCGCCGGACAGCGTCAACGCGCAGAAGCAGCTATTCGAACCCATCGAGAGCACCACGTGCCCCGACCCGCTGACCGCGGTGGTGAAGCTCAAGCGCCCGACCTCGCTGTTCCTGTTCGACATGGCGTGGGGCGATGCCGTGATGATCTCGCCCAAGTCGGCCGCGACCAACAAAACCAACCCGGTCGGCACCGGTCCGTTCCGCTTCAAGCAGTGGATCAAGGGCGACCGCGTGGAGATGGTGCGCAACCCCGACTACTGGGGCGCGCAACCGAAGTTGAAGGCGGTGACGTTCAAGTTCATCGCCGACCCGGCAGCCGCGACCGCCGCGGTGCTGGCCGGCGACATCGACGCCTTCCCGCTGTTCCCGGCCCCGGAGGCGATCGACCAGTTCAAGAGCGATCCGCGCTTCGCCGTGCATATCGGCACCACCGAAGGCAAGACCATCCTGGCGCTGAACAACGCCCGCAAGCCGTTCGACGACATCCGCGTGCGCCGCGCGCTCGCCTACGCCATCGACCGCAAGGCGCTGATCGACGCCGCGCAGTCGGGCTACGGCAAGCCGATCGGCTCGCACTACGTGCCGACGGATCCGGGGTATGTCGACCTCACTGGCGTCTATCCGTACGATCCGGCGAAGGCGAAGGCGCTGCTGGCCGAAGCCGGGATCAAGCCGGGCACGGAAATCACCATCATGCTGCCGCCGCCATCCTATGCGCGGCGCGGCGGCGAGGTGATCGCCGCGATGCTGGACCAGGTGGGCATCAAGGCGAAGCTGGTGCCGATCGAGTGGGCGCAGTGGCTCGACCAGGTGTTCATGCGCAGCGACTTCGACGCCACCATCATCTCGCACACCGAGGCGCGCGACCTCGATATCTACGCGCGCGACAAATACTACTTCAACTACCACTCGCCCCAGTACAAGGCGCTCTACCAGAAGTTCGTCGAGGCGATCGACCCGAAGACGCAGCTCGACCTGATCGGACAGTTGCAGAAGAAGCTCGCCGACGATGAGCCGAACGTGTTCCTGTTCGCGCTGGCGAAGGTCGGCGTGGCGAACGCGAAGCTGCGCGGATTGTGGGACAACGACCCGCTGCCGGCGAACGTCGTCGCGGGCGTGAGCTGGGCGGATTGATCGCGAAGCCCCTCACCCCGGCCCTCTCCTGCAAGCGGGAGAGGGGGCGACGCATGATCTTCCTTTCCCGCAGGGAAATGGCGGGCGACGCGCGATCTCCCTCTCCCTCTCCCGCTCGCGGGAGAGGGCCGGGGTGAGGGTGCGCCCACGCCCGTGACCCCACTTTCGTGACCGCCCGCGCGTGACCGGCTATTTCCTGCGCCGCGCGCTGGTCCTGCTCTCAACGCTGCTCGCGGCGTCGTTGGTCGTGTTCGTGGTGCTGCAGGTGCTGCCCGGCGATCCGGCCGCCCTCATGCTGGGCACCGGCGCGCGGCCGGACACGCTGGCCGCGCTGCGCCACCACCTCGGCCTGGATGCGCCGGCGTGGCTGCGCTACCTGCGCTGGATCTTCGGCATCCTGCGTGGCGATTTCGGCATCAGCTACACCTACAACGTGCCGGTGGCCGAGCTTGTGCGCCAGCGCAGCGCCCTCAGCGTGCCGCTGGCGCTGCTGGCGATCGTGCTCTCGACCGCCATCGCGATCCCGGTGGGCGTGTTCGCCGCCGCGCGGCGGGGCAGCGTGCGCGACGCGGCACTGATGGGCGCGGCGCAGGTCGGCGTCGCGATCCCGAATTTCTGGCTCGGCATCCTGCTGATCCTGCTGTTCGCGATCCACCTTCCCTGGCTGCCCGCCAGCGGCTTTCCCGGCTGGGGCGAGGGGCTATGGCCCGGCCTGCGCGCGCTCATCCTGCCCGCGCTCGCGCTCGCGTTGCCGCAGGCGGCGATCCTCGCGCGCGTCACCCGTGCGGCGGTGATCGAGACGCTGGGCGAGGATTTCGTGCGCACCGCGCGCGCGAAGGGGCTCACGCGCGGCGCCGCGCTGTGGCGGCACGCGGTGCCGAACGCGCTGATCCCGGTGGTGACGCTGATCGGCCTGCAATTTTCCTTCCTGCTCGCCGGCACGGTGATCGTGGAGAACGTGTTCACCCTGCCGGGGCTGGGCCGGCTGGTGTTCCAGGCGATCGCGCAGCGCGACCTGATCGTGGTGCAGGACCTCGTCGTGCTGCTGGCGGGCAGCGTGATCCTGGTGAACTTCACGGTCGATCTCGCCGCCGCCGCGATCGACCCGCGCCAGCGCCGACCCGGCGCATGAGCGGGCGCGTGAGGGGCGCATGAGGGGCGCGTGGCGCAGCCGCAACCTGCTGGCCGGCGGTGCGATCACCGCGCTGATGGTGCTCATCGCCCTGGTCTCGCTGGTCTGGACCCCGTACGGTCCGACGCAGATCGACATCGTGCACCGGCTCGCCACCCCGAGTGCCGCGCATCCGCTCGGCACCGACCTCTTCGGCCGCGACGAGCTTTCGATGCTCATGGCCGGCGCGCAAAGCTCGCTGTCGGTGGCGCTGATCGCGGTGATCGTCGGCGCCGGCATCGGCGTGCCCATCGGCGCCTTCGCGGCGGCGCGCGGCGGCGTGCCGGACGACCTGGTGATGCGCGCCTGCGACCTCGCCTTCGCGTTCCCCGCCCTGCTGACGGCGGTGATGATCACGGCGCTCGCGGGGCCGGGGGCGATCAATGCGATGCTCGCCATCGGCATCTTCAACATTCCGGTGTTCGCGCGCATCACGCGGGGTGCCGCGCGCGGCGTCTGGGGGCGGGAGTTCATCCTCGCCGCCCGCGCCGCCGGGCGGCACGACACCGCGATCACGGTGCTGCATGTGCTGCCCAACATCGCCGCGGTGCTGCTGGTGCAGGCCACGATCCAGTTCGCCCTGGCGATCGTCGCCGATGCCGGCCTCTCCTATGTCGGCCTCGGCACGCAGCCGCCGCAGCCGAGCTGGGGGCGGATGTTGAACGACGCGCAGACGTTCATCTGGCGCGCCCCGCTGCTCGCGGTGTTTCCGGGCCTCGCGATCACCTTCGCCGTGCTCGGCCTCAATCTCCTTGGCGACGGGTTGCAGGACCTGCTGGACCCGCGCGTGCGGCGTGCCCGCTGATGCTGGCGGTGGAGAACCTTTCGGTCAGCCTGCCGATGGAAGGCGGCCGCGTGCCGGTGCTGGCGGATGTTTCCTTCGCGCTCGCGCGCGGCGAGAGCGTCGGCCTGGTCGGCGAGAGCGGCAGCGGCAAGTCGATGACCGCGCTCGCCATCATGGGCCTGCTGCCGCCGGGTGCGGCGACCTCCGGGCGCGTGCTGTTCGACGGGCGCGACCTGCTCGCCGCAGCGGAGCCCGAGCTGTGCGCGATCCGTGGCCGGCGGATCGGCATGGTGTTCCAGGAGCCGATGACGGCGCTCAATCCGCTGATGTCCATCGGCGCACAGGTCACGGAGCCGCTGCGGCTGCATCTGCGCCTGGGGCGGGCGGAGGCGGAGGCGCGGGCGCGCCGGCTGCTCGCGCGGGTGGGCCTCGCCCAGATCGACCCGCACCGCCATCCGCACCAGCTCTCCGGCGGGCAGCGGCAGCGGGTGGTGATCGCGATCGCGCTCGCCTGCGGCCCCGAGCTGCTGATCGCCGACGAGCCCACCACCGCGCTCGACGTCACGATGCAGGCGCAGGTGCTCGACCTGCTCGGCGAACTCGCGGCCGAGCAGGGGCTCGCGCTGCTGCTGATCACGCACGATCTCGGCGTGGTGAGTGCGACGGCCGCGCGGGTGATGGTGATGTATGCGGGGCGGGTGGTGGAGGCGGGCGGGACCGGCGCGGTGTTCGCGGCGATGGCGCATCCCTACACGCGCGCGCTGTTCGCCGCCTCGCCGCACGAGGCCGGGGGGCGGCCGGCGCCGATCCCGGGCCAGGTGCCGGACCCGCAGCATCGCCCGCCGGGCTGTGCCTTCGCGCCCCGCTGCCCGCGTGCACAGCGCGACTGCGTCGCGACGGTCCCTGTCTTGAGCCCTCTCCCCTTCAAGGGGAGAGGGTTGGGTGAGGGGTCGGCTTGCGGGGCGAGTGCGGCTTCGCCCGCCCCCTCACCCCCGCCCTCTCCCGCAAGCGGGAGAGGGAGTCACGTCGCGGCATGCTTCCACCCGCATCCCGCGCCATGACGGCGCTGCTCGAAGTCGCCGGCCTCGTGCGCGAATACGCGCTGCCGCGCCGGCACCCGTTCGCGCGCGCGCCGCATCTGCGCGTGCTGCACGGCGTGGACCTGACGGTGCCGGAACGCGGATCGCTCGGCATCGTCGGTGAATCCGGCAGCGGCAAATCCACGCTCGCCCGCGCCGTGCTGGCGCTGGAGCGGCCGCAGGCGGGGCGGGTGGCACTGCGCGGGCGCGACCTGTTCGCCCTGCGCGCGGCCGAGCTGCGCGCGGCGCGGCGCGACATTCAGCCGGTGTTCCAGGACCCCTATGGCTCGCTCGACCCGCGCCATTCGATCGGGCGCATCGTGGCCGAGCCGATCGCCGCGCTCGAACCCCGCACCGGCGGCGGGGAGCGTCGCGAGCGGGTGGCGGCGATGCTGCACGCGGTGGGGCTGTCCCCGGCGGCGGCCGACAAGTTCCCGCACGAGTTCTCCGGCGGCCAGCGCCAGCGCATCGCCATCGCCCGCGCCCTCGTCACCCGGCCGGCGCTCATCGTGGCAGACGAGCCGGTCTCCGCGCTGGATGTGTCGGTGCAGGCGCAGGTGCTCGGGCTGATGCTCGACCTGCAGGCGGAGTTCGGCCTCGCGTGGCTGTTCATCAGCCACGATCTCGCGGTGGTGCGCGTCATCACCGCGCGCGTCGCGGTGCTGTATCGCGGGCGGGTGGTGGAGGAGGGTCCGACCGGCGCGGTGTTCGACGCGCCGCGCCATCCCTACACCGCGGCGCTGATCGCCGCGGTGCCGCGCGTCGGTCAGCAGCGGCGGTCCGCTGTGTCGGCGAACGGCGCGTCGGCGAACGATGCGCCGGTGCCTGCCGAAGGCTGCGCCTACGCGCCGCGCTGCGCGTTTGCCGCGCCGCGCTGTCGGACCGAACGGCCCACGCTGGGCCCCGCTGCCGAGCGCCGAACGGCCTGCCACTTGCCACTCTAGGATCGGAATGCAATCACGAATGGCAACTCGTGGCCCTAGCCACCAAGCCGAGCAATACCACGCTGATAGCGGTCATTCACGTGGCGTCAGAATACCTCTTTCCACGAATCGACGCTGGGCAGATCAGGCTCGGTGCAATGTTGGGCGCACTCATCCGTAGACTGAGCCCTTTTTGCAGATAGTCCTCCAACGCTTCGTCGGCACTTACTCGGATATAGTCCCGCTCGAATCGCGTCGGGCTGACCACGTAACAGCCATCCGCGTGCAGATGCGGACGCAGCGTCGTTCCGGCATGCCTGCCTCTTGAGACGATCGCGTGCAATGATTCGTTCTGCGTCAATTTGTTTCTCCTGCCTCGTTCTACGGGAAACGTTGTAGAATAAGCGGCGACCTTCGGTACGCGCGGTCTCGTCACCTGGGCCGTCCGTTCCCGAACCATGTCCAACACCGCGGGGACGACCCTTTGCTCCATCGTTCCTCCCAAGCGCTCCGTCGCGCGGCGCATCCGCTCGGCATGCGCCAACAGTCGTGGCGCACGACTTCGCACCGGGTCTCCTTCGGATAGGCTCGTTGGATGGCGCTTGCCCAAGTAAACGTCGATTTGCGTGCCCCCGCTTCCGGACGGATGTGCCAACGCCCCGAGCACCCTGTCAGGAGAGATGAGGCCTCGGTCGGCGCAATGGTCGAGCGCCGCAAGCGGAGTGTCGCCAAGAGCCACGAACAGCGCGTCTGCTGGAAGTAACGCAAGTTCCGGAACGAAATGCCTCTCGAAACAGTCCCGCAAGGCCGGTGATCTTAGAACTTCTTCAAAGCTGCCACTAAACATCTTCCCCTTTTTGAA
The DNA here is from genome assembly GCA_017307335.1 of Alphaproteobacteria bacterium. Taxonomy (GTDB): domain Bacteria; phylum Pseudomonadota; class Alphaproteobacteria; order Acetobacterales; family Acetobacteraceae; genus JAFKFJ01. Next base: position 6,722 of record JAFKFJ010000355.1, read on the forward strand.
AGCTGCATGTGGCACGACCGAAGTGCAATGTAGCAAATGTGCGGACGATCCCCACAGATCCAATTCGTCACGCACGCCCAAAAGAGCAGCAAAGTCAAAGTGGCGAAGCAATTTCACCAGATTCGCCCTCATCGCTCCACCGAATGCGGCGTGGGTCTTCACTTTCCGGAGGATCTCTGCTTGAGGCTCTCCGGCGCGGCAGAGCTCCTGGGCCTTCGCATAGGCAAGGCTGAGCTGCGTAGTGCCGGGCGTGATTCCGACAATGGCAAGTTTCGCCTGTCGCTCGACATACTCAAATGGAATGTAGAAGACCTCGTGACGGTCGTCCGCAGCAACGAGCGTTTCTCGGGTGCGTGTGCCATACGGCCCTACGCGTTTAATGATCGTCGAAAAGGCTGTGAAAAGTGGACTGGGTAAGGCGGCTTCTGACGGCACTTGCGCGAATACTCCTCTTCTGGCCCAACAAGCGTGTTGCGGGGCCGGTGATATGCTTGCCGAACGCGGCGTTCAGCAGAAAGGTATGTCTGCGCATCCGAGGCCGCAACGATTTTCTTTGGGCGGCGGCCGAGAGGTAGTCAGCGATCAGAGTCATCCAACCAAGCTCTCACGATCCGCTCACCGTTGGAGGCGAACTTGGTTGATCGAACGTTGAACCTAGGGGGAGGACTCGAGCAGCGTGCGGTCCAGCACCTTGCAGGTCGCCAGCACCTGGCCGAGCAGCAGTTCGCCGAATGCGGTGTGCGTCATGATCGTGGCGCCGCCGCCCTCATGCAGCGCCACCACGTCGATCTCGCCGTAGCGGTTGGCGGCACAGCGCACCGCGGTCGGCACGCCCTCCAGCGCCAGGACATAGACGCCGTCGCCCCGGAACCGCTCCAGCGGCACGACCGCCAGCAGATCGCCCGCATGCACACCGATCGGCACGAGGTCGAGCGAGACAGGCACGAACCGGGGACGTAGCGGGGCGATTGCCATTACACGCTCGACATTCGTAGCCGGTTACCACCGGTAGCAAAACGATTGCCGAACTGTAGCGCACGTTTTCGTGATCGCAAGCGCAAATGAAGTCATGCTCCGAAACGATCCCGCCAGGCGGGCTGGGCGCCCTTGTGGGGCAGGGCAGCGGCGCAGAACACGGCACGGCCGATTGCGCGGGCGAACACTGCCGCCGCCGCATGGCCGAGTTCGGTCAGTTCCGCGACCGGCTCACGCAGCGGCCGCCGGCCGGTCGCGGCGGCGAAGATCGTGTCGCCGTCGCCCGGCGCATGCGCCGGCAGCACCGCCCGTGCCAGCCCATCATGCGCCATGATCGCGAGTCGCTTCGCCTGCGCCTTGCTCAGCGTCGCGTCGGTCGCGACCAGGCCGATCGTCGTGCCCGGCTGGGGGCGGGATTTCAGGCGCAGGGCGGTGTCGGCCGGCGTGAATCGCGCCGGCCAGCCGCGGCCGCCGAACTCCGCCCCGACCTCGAACGGCGCCGCCCAGAAATGCGGCCCGTCGCCGATCGTCGCCGTGCCCAGCGCGTTCACGGCCGCGATCGCGCCCACGAGGTGGCCGGAGGGCGTGCGGGCGCTCGCGCTGCCGATGCCGCCCTTGACCGTGGCCGTGCTCGCCCCCGTTCCGGCGCCGATGCTGCCCAGCTCGCCCGCCGCTGCCCGCGCCGCGCGCGCCGCGGCGTGGCCGAGGTCGCGATATGGCGGAAACCGGCCCCATTCCTTGCTGCCGCCGTTGGCAAGGTCAAACAGGATCGCCGCCGGTACCAGCGGCACCGTCGCCCCGGCGACCTTGAGGCCGCGCCCGTCCTCGCGCAGCGCCGCCTGAACGCCCGCAGCCGCATCCAGCCCGAAGGCCGAGCCGCCCGCGAGCACCACCGCATCCACGCGCTCGATCGTCATCTCCGGGGCGAGCAGTCCCAGCTCGCGCCCGCCCGGCGCACCCCCCAGGACCGCAACCGAAACCACGGCCGGCTCGGCGAAGATGACGGCAGTCACGCCGGACCCGAGGTCAAGATCCGTCGCATGGCCGATCAGGAGACCATCCAGATCGGCGATGTGATTACCTAGTGGCATCTGAAATCATTCAGGTGCGAAAATTTTCCGCTGCATTGCATACCTGCCACGCGTCACGCATCCGTGATATGTTTAGTGCTCTATCGTGCCCGGCCGACCATATAGCCGGGTGCAGAGGCGATCGTCAGCGCATGTGGACGCGTGAATGCGACATCGCAACAGCCCGCTTGGTCCGCCCCCCGTCAGCGACGAAGACTTCGCGGCGCTGTTGTTGCGGGCCCTCACGGTAATGGCGACCCGCAGCAAGCGTCGGCAGGCCGACCTGACCGCCGCGCTGCG
>JAFKFJ010000045.1 GCA_017307335.1 Alphaproteobacteria bacterium
CTCGGCAAGGGTGCGCAGCCGCGCTTCCTCGGCGCGATCGAGGCGCAGCATCGCGCGCAGCACGCCGGCGCGGCCGGCGAGATGGGCGCCGACCGCGATGTTGTCGCGCACGCTGATGCGCGGCAGCAGCCTGGCGTGCTGGAACGTGCGCGCGAGGCCCAGCGCCGCGATGCGCCGCGCCGGCAGCCGGCCCAGCCGGCGGCCGAACAGATGCACCGCGCCGGCACTCGGCAGAAGCGCGCCGCTGATGACGTTGAACAGCGTCGTCTTGCCGGCACCGTTGGGGCCGATCAGCGCCACGATCTCGCCGGCGCCCACGCGGAAGCTCACGTCGCGATTGGCGACGAGCCCGCCGAAATTGCGGCACACGCCCTCCACCGCGAGCGCGTCCGCCGCACCACTCTGCACGGCGGCCACGGGAGGCGTCGCCGCCGGTGCGGCGCGCGGCATCGGCCGCATGGCGCCGCGCGGCGTGAAGGATCGCAGCATCGGCCACAGGCCCTGCGGTGCGCGCTGCAACAGCAGGATCACGACGAGGCTGAACGCGAGCGCCTCGTAGTTGCCGGTCGAGCCGGTGAGTTGCGGAATCCAGTCGTTCAGCCGATCGCGCAGCACGGTGACCAGGAATGCCCCGAGCAGTGCGCCGGCAAACGACTCCGCGCCGCCGACGATCACCATGAACAGATATTCGATGCTCGCGGTCAGGCTGAACGGCGTCGGGCTGATGAAGCGCTGGAAATGCGCGAACAGGAACCCTGCAAGCGCGGCGGCAAGGGCCGCAAGCACGAACACCGCGCGCGCCAGCCGCACGGTGTCGATCCCCACGCTCTCCGCCATGCTCCGCGCCCCGTTCAGCGTGCGGATCGCGCGGCCGATGCGGCTGTCGAGCAGGTTGTGCGCCAGCAGGAGCGCCAGCGCCACGCACACCCAGATGACCGCGACGTTCACCGGCGGATCGGCGGCGGAGAGCGGGCCCACGCGAAGCGGCGGGATGTCGCCGATGCCGTTGAAGCCGTGCAGAAACGGCAGCGTGCCGAACAGCGCGAAGAAGCTGATCCCCCAGGCGACCGAGCACAGCGCAAGGAAATGCCCGGACAGCCGCGCGGTGATCAGCCCCAGCAGCCAGGCCACCGCGCCGGTCAGCGCGAGGCCCGCGAACAGCCCCAGCAGGGGCGGGGCGCCGGCGAAACGGGTGAGCATGGCGCTCGCATACGCGGCGAGGCCGACGAAACTCGCCTGCCCGAACGAGGTCTGGCCGCTGATCCCGGTCAGCAGCACGAGCCCGATCGACACGATCGCGGCGAGCCCGACATAGCCGGCGAGCGTGGCGTAAAATGCCGGCAGCACGAACGCCACGGCAACACACGCGACGAGCGCCGCCGTGGTGCGGATCATCCCCGCTCCTCCTCGCTCCCGCCGCGCAGCGACAGGAACGCGAGGACCGGGATCAGCAGCGCGAAGACGATGACGTCGCGATATGCGCTCGCCCAGAAACTGCCGAGCGACTCCAGCACGCCGACCAGAATGGCGCCCGCCGCCGCGGCCGGGTACGAGACGAGCCCGCCGACGATCGCCGCGACGAACCCTTTCAGCCCGATCTCGAACCCCGTGTCGTAGGCAACGGGCGTGAGCGCGCCGATGAGCACGCCCGAGACGGCGGCCACGAAGGCGGCGAGGCCGAACGCGACCGCGCCC
>JAFKFJ010000356.1 GCA_017307335.1 Alphaproteobacteria bacterium
CGGGCCCAGCGGCTGCGGCAAGTCCACGCTGCTGAAAATGGCGGCCGGCTTCATCCGGCCGAGCACCGGCCGCATCCTGGTGGACGGCGCGCCGGTGACCGGGCCGGGGGCGGACCGCGGCGTGGTGTTCCAGGAATACGCGCTGTTCCCCTGGTACACGGTGCTGGAGAACGTCGCCCTCGGCCCGCGCGCCAAGCGCCTGCCGCGCGCGGAGCAGCAGGCGCTGGCCGAGCGGTATCTGCGCATGGTCGGGCTGCATGAGCACCGCCACAAGTTTCCGAAGGAACTGTCCGGCGGCATGCGCCAGCGCGCCGCGATCGCGCGCACGCTCGCCAACCAGCCGCCGATCATCCTGATGGACGAGCCGTTCGGCGCGCTGGACGCGCAGACGCGCGAGGGGCTGCAGGACCAGCTTCTGGACATCTGGACCGGCACGCAGACCACGATCGTGTTCGTGACCCACAGCATCAACGAGGCCGTGTTCCTCGCCGACGAGATCGCGATCCTGGCGGCGCATCCCGGCCGGCTGGTGCATGTCGTCGGCAACGACCTGCCGCGCCCGCGCAGCCGCACCGGCGCCGATGTGGTGGCGCTGGAGCGGCAGATCCACGAGCAACGCTATCTCGCGGAGACGGGCGATGGTCGCGCGTGAGGAAGCGGCCGCCGCCGAGCCGGGGTTCGGCGCGCAGGAAATGGTGGCCGGCGGCGTGGGCCTGGGCGGCGGCTCCGCCAAGCCGATCGCGCTCGCGGCGGTGATCCTGCTCTGGCAGGCGGTGGGATTCCTGAACGGCTGGCTGCATTTCTACAACCCGAAGCTGTTCCCCGACCCGCTCGACATCGTGGTCTCCGCCTGGCGCCTCGCGCAGCAGGGCGTGCTGTGGACCGATATCTGGGTCTCCACGCTGCGCGTGGTCGAGGGCGTGGTGGCGTCGGCGCCGCCCGGCATCGTGCTCGGCATGCTGGTGGGCCGCGTGCGGCGCGTGGAGGACACAGTGGAGCCGGTGATCGAGCTGCTGCGCCCGATCCCGCCGCTGGCGCTGCTGCCGATGATCATCCTGTGGTTCGGCATCGGCGAGGCGTCGAAGGTCTTCTTCATCGCCTATAGCTGCTTCTTCGTGATCTTCACCACCGTCGTCGTCGGCGTGCGCAACATCGACCCGGTGCTGCTGCGCGCGGGCGAGAGCCTGGGGCTGAGCCGCTGGCAGCTCTATCGCTTCGTCATCATGCAGGCGGTGATGCCGGACATCATGCTGGGCCTGCGCCTGGGCCTCTCGGTCGGGTTCCTCGTGATCGTGGCAGCGGAGTTCATCGCGGCCGACACCGGCCTCGGCTACCTCATCAACTACTCGCGCACGTGGTTCCGCGTCGGCGACATGATGGTCGGCGCGATCACGATCGGCGTGCTGGGCGTCGGCTCCAACTACCTGCTGCTGGCGCTGGAGCGGCGGCTGTTCCGCTGGCGCGCGAGCAGTTCGTAAGGCCGACGCCCGCGCGGGATCAGCGCCGCGGCGGGTGCGCGCGCACGGCTTCCTCGTTCACCGCCACACCCCAGCCCGGCCCGCTCGGTACCAGCATCTCGCCGTCGCGGATCTCGGGGACGTTGGTGAACAGGTCGTCGCGCCACGCGGCGCTGTCCACGTCGATCTCCATGATCCGCAGGTTCGGCACCGCGGCACAGAAATGCGCGCTCATCGCCGAGCACAGATGGCCGTAGTAGTTGTGCGGCGCCACGTTCACCTCGTACGCCTCCGCCATTGCCGCGATCTTCACGGATTCGAGGAACCCGTTCCACACCACGTCGATGATGCCGACATCCATCGCGTAGGCGTCGAGGAACGGGCGGAACGCGCGCCGGCCGGTGAGCGTCTCGCACGACGCGATCGGGCAAGGCGAGGCGGCGCGGATCAGCGCCAGCGCGCGCGGGTCGAGCGTGTCGATCTCCAGCCACGTCATGTCGAACGGCGCCATGGCGCGCGCGATCTGGATGAAGCCCTCGGTCTTGAAGTGGAAGTTCACGTCCAGCAGCAGGCCCATGTCCGGCCCGGCGCCGTCGCGGAAGGCCTGCAACTGCCGTTGCGTCGCCTGCAGCACGTGGCGGTCGAGATTGAGCGCGGGGTAGCCCGGCGAGCGGCCGAAGCCGGGGGTGAAGGAACTCAGCTTGCCGTCTTTCGGCGGCAGGATATTGGTCTTCAGCGCGCGGAAGCCGCGGGCCCGCACCTCCTCGCCCAGCTTCGCGACGTCGTCGTAGTTTTCGAGCTGCTTCGCGCCGACGATCTGCGGATGGCGCGCGCGATAGGTGCCGCAATGCGACCAGTACACGGGAATGCGGTCGCGCACCGGCCCGCCCAGCAGCGCATAGACCGGCACGCCCAGCGCGCGCGCCTTGATGTCGAGCAGCGCGTTCTCGATCGCCGCGATGGCGCGGTGGTTCACGCCGCTGGCCGCCATCACCGACCGCTGGTACAGTTCCGAGGAAATCTGCTGCACCGGCCGCGGATCGCGCCCGATGAGAAGCTGGCCGAGTGCCCGGATGACGCCGGTCAGCCCGGGGCTGCCATCGGCCTCGGTATATTCCGACCAGCCGACCAGGCCGTCATCGGTCGTGATCTTCAGAAACGAGAAGTTGCGCCAGCCCGCGTCGCAATGCAGGTCTTCGATCCGGTCGATTCGCATGGAATTCCTCCTTCTCAGCCGGCACGGACGCGCCGGAACAGCGCCGCCGTGCGCAGCGCCCTCGCCGCACCGAACAGCACCAGTGTCAGCACCAGCACGCAGCCGGTGACGATCTGTTGCGCCTCCGGCGTCACGCCGGCAAGCCCCAGCGCGTTCTGCACGAAGGCGAGCACGAGGACCGCGATCAGCACGCCGCCAAGCGTGCCGCTGCCGCCGAAGATGGAGACGCCACCGAGCACCACCGCCGTGATCACCGGCAGTTCGAGCCCGGTCGCGGTGTCGGACCGGGCGCTGGCGAGATAGGAGGTCAGCACGACCGCAGCGACCGCGCACAACCCGCCGGAGGCGACGAACACCCCGAGGATCGCGCGGCGCACGTCGATGCCGGAGAAGCGCGCCGCCTCGCGGTTGTTGCCGATGGCAAACAGCGCCCGGCCGCGATGCGTGGCGTGCAGGAACACCGCGAAGCAGAGGAAGAACGCGACGAAGATCAGCGCGCTCCATGGTATCGGCGTGCCGGGCACGGTGCCGAAGCCGATTTCCTGGTACCAGTCCGGAAACCCGGTCACGCCGCGCTCTTCAAGGATGATCTGCGCGATGCCGCGATAGAGCGCGAGCGTGCCGATGGTCACGACCAGCGATGGCAGCCCGACATAGGCGACGATCGCGCCGTTCAGGGCGCCCGCGAGCATGCCGACGGCCAGGCTCGCGAGCATCGAGACCTCGATGCCGAGCCCCTGCTCGCGGCACACCGCGAGGCTCGCCGCGCACAGGCCGACGATGGAGCCCACGGAGATGTCGATCTCGCCGCAGACGATCACGAGCGTCATTGGCAGGGCCACGATCGCGGTCGGCATCACGCCCGCGACGGCGATCGAGAGGTTCGACGCGGTCAGGAAATAGGGTGACGCCAGCGCGCCCAGCGCGAGCGTGGCCGCGAGCACGAAGACGAGGAACGCCTCCCACCGCGCCAGCACGCCCATCACCCGGCCCCCACCCCGCGGTTCAGCCCGAGCCCCACGCTGCGGCGGCGCCCTTCCCGCTCCGCGCGCTCGGCACGGCGGGCGAGCAGGCTGTAGAGGATCACCGTGCCGAGGATCGCGGCACCCGTCACCGCTTGTAGCCAGAACTGGTTGAGCCCGAGCAGTTGCACGCCGTTCTGCAGCACGGCGAAGATCACCGCCCCGATGGCGGCGCCATAGACCGAGCCGCTGCCGCCGAAGATCGAGACGCCGCCGACAACGACGGCGGAGATGGCCTGAAAGTGCAGGTCGGGCGCCAGCACCGCGTCCACGGTGCCGAACCGCGCGCCCCACAGCACGCCGACGAAGCCGCACAGCAGGCCCGAAAGCACGAACACCAGCGCCAGATGCCACCCTTCGTTGATGCCAACGAAGCGCGCGCTCTCGGGGTCGCTGCCGAGCGCGTAGAGGTTGCGCCCGGTGCGCGTGTACGACGCCGCCCAGCCGAGCACGAGCGTCAGTGCAACCGCGATCCATACCAGCAGCGGTACGTGCAGCACGCGCACCTGCGCGATCGCCTGGTAGGAGTCTGGCAGTATGGTCGCCGAGATCTGCCGTCCGCCGGCGAACACGATGACGGCGCCGCGATAGATCGCGAGCGTGCCGAGTGTGGCCACGATCGCCGGGATGCGCGCCGCCACCACCAGCAGCGCGTTGCCCGCGCCCATCGCGAGCCCGACCGTGCAGCCGATGGCGAAGACGAAGACCATGCTGCCGCCGGGATGCTTCGACAGCCAGTCGGCAGAGACGAAGGCGCTGCTGGCCACGATCGCGCCCACCGAGAGGTCGACCTGCCGCGCGATGATCACCAGCGCCTCGCCGAGTGCAACGATGCAGACCAGGGTCGCCGACAGCGCCACCTGTTCGAGGTTGGCGCCATTGAGAAAGCGGGGCTCGCGCAGCGTGACGCCGGCGCAGATCACCAGCAGCGCCAGCACCAGCCCCGCCTCGCGGACGCGCAGCAGGCCACTCACGGCGTGGCCTGCAACGCAGGCGTCGTTGCCTGGTCCCAGGTGGTGTGCGCCGCCGCCAGCATCATCGCCTGCTGGTCCACCGCGTCGCGCTCGAACGTCGCGACCAGCCGGCCGGCGCGCAGCACGAGGATGCGGTCGGCCATGCCGATCACCTCCGGCGCGTCGTCGCTGATCAGGATGATCGCCATGCCCTGTGCCGCGAGCTGCGAGACGATGCGGTGGATCTCCGCCTTCGCGCCGACATCGATGCCGCGCGTCGGCTGGTCGAGGATCAGCACGCGCGGCGCCGGGATCAGCCATTTCGCGAGCAGCACCTTCTGCTGGTTGCCGCCGGAGAGCGTGGCCGTGACCTGCTCGATCCCGCTCGCGACCACGCGCATGCGTGCCACGTACTCCCGCGCCAGCGCATTCTCCTCGCCACGATTGACGAGGCCGAGCGCGCCCGAAAGGCGGCGCAGCACGGTCAGCGTCGCATTCGCCCGGATCGGGAATGGCAGCACGAGGCCCTGCAAGTGCCGGTCCTCCGGCAGCAGCGACAGGCCGAGGCGCATCGCCTCCTGCGGGGAGCGCGGCTCAGCACGCGTGCCGGCGATGTGCATCTCGCCGCGGTCCGGCGTGACGATGCCGAACAGCATCTGCGCGATCTCCGAGCGTCCGGCGCCGACCAGCCCGAACAGGCCGAGGATCTCGCCCGCGCCCAGGTCGAAGCTCACGTCCTCCACGAACCCTGCGCCGGAGAGGTTGCGCACGCGCAGCACCGGCGCGCCGATGGCTGCCGCCGCTTTCGGGAACAGCGCCCCGGGATCGGCGCCGATCATGTGGCGCACCGTCTGCTCCGGCGTCAGTGACGCGGCCGGGCAGGAAATCACGCGGCGGCCGGACCGCAGGATCGTCACGTCGTCGCCGAGGCCGAGGATCTCGTCGATGAAATGGCTGATGAACAGGATCGCGACCCCCTGCCGCTTCAGCGTGGCCACGATCTCGAACAGCCGGTCGACCTCGCGGCTTGATATGGTCGAGGTCGGCTCGTCCATGATCAGCACGCGCGCGTCCAGGGACAGCGCCTTGACGATCTCGATCGCCTGCCGCTCCGCGATGCCGAGCGCCTTCACGGGCAGGCGCACGTCGATCTCCATGCGCAGGCGCAGCAGCAGCTCGTGCGCGGTTGCGTACATGGCGGTCCAGTCGATGCGCCCGCCGCGCCGCGGCTGGCGGCCGATGAAGATGTTCTCGGCGACGGTCAGATCGGGAAACACCGCCGGATGCTGGTGCACGACGGCCACGCCGTGCCGCCGCGCGTCGGCCGCGCCCTGGAAGACGACCGGCGCGCCGTCGAGCCGGAGCGTGCCGCCATCCGCGCGGATGATGCCGGCGATGATCTTCACCACCGTGCTCTTGCCCGCCCCGTTCTCGCCGGCGAGCGCATGCACGCGCCCCCCGGCGAGATCGAGGTCGACGCCGGTCAGCACCTCGATCGGGCCGAACCGCTTGCTCACGCCTTGCAGCGCGAGAACCGGCGCCACCGCGTTCACGCCGCGGGACCGGCGCCGCTCAGTACTGATTCTCCTTCACGTTCTCGGCCGTGTAGCGCAGCGGCTCCCCGGTGATGATCTCGTGGGTCGGCAGGATCGTGTAGGTGCCCGGGAACTTGCCCTTGTCGATGGTAAAGCTGTCGCCGACGCGGCCATGGATCTTCCCCTCGGCGAAATACTTCGCCGCGTAGTAGGTCACGTAGCCCAGCCGCACCGGGTCCCACAGGTAGAAGAAGTTGATGGTGCCATCGAGCATGTATTTCGCGGTGATGCTCGGCACGCAAAGCCCGGCGAGCTTGACCGTGCCGCGGCCCTTGTTGACGGATTCGAGCGCGCGGGCGACGGCCGGCAGGCCAGGGCAGGTCGGCGCGTAGATGCCGCCGAGATCGGGGTATTTCGTCGTCAGCGCCACGGTCGCGTCGAACGCCTTCTGCTCGTTGTCGTAGCCGTAGACCTCGTCGACGATCGTGATGTCGGGGTACTTCCGCATCTCGCCGCGGAAGGCGGCAATCCAGGCGTTCTGGTTCGCGGCCGTGGGCTGGGCGGAGACGATCGCGACCTTGCCCTTGCCGCCCATCGCGTTGGCGAGCCCGTCGGCGCCGAACTTGCCAACCGATTGCGTTGTCGCCTGGTTGACCAGAAACGGCCGTGCGTCGGGCGCGGAATCCGCGTCGTAGGTGATCACCTTCGCGCCGAGCCGCGCCGCGCGCTTCATCGCCGGCACGACCGCGTTCGGGTCGCTGGGCGCCACCGCGATCGCGGGAATGTGGCGGTCGGCGAGGTTGTTGATGATGTCGATCTGCGCCTGCGGGCTCGATTGCGTCGGGCCGTAGTTGTTGGCGACCCCGCCGATCTCGCTGGCGGCGATGCGCGCCCCCTGCAGCGTCGCGTTGTAGTACGGGTTGGTGGTCTCCTTGATGACCATTGCCAGCTCGAAGTCGGCCGCGCGGGCGAGGCCGGCGCCGCCGAGCAGTGCCGCGGCAAATGCGGCCAGCAGGATTCGTCGATCGGTCACGTGTTTCCCCCCATCGTTGTTTGTCGTTGGGTCAAGGCAACTCGCCCGACGGCACCCGTGACGGACGATTCGTGACACAAGAACGGAAAGGGAATCCGCCGGACCCGGCCGGAATTCCCCAGGCGCCATCCCGCAGCCGGCGCGCAGGATCGCGAATTCGCCGGGCGCTGGCAATCATGCGGGCGTGCAGAGCAGCAATCGGAGGCGGCGGGCGCCATGCGGCAGCCGCCGGGCGTTGCGCCCGGGCCGCCGCGTCCGCTACGAAAGCCGCCGGGAGGGCCAGCCATGGATTTCGCGATGACCGAGGCGCAGCGCGAGATCCGCGAGCAGATCCTGCGCCTGTGCGCCCGCTTCGACGACGCCTACTGGCTGGAGCGCGACCGCACCGCAACCTTTCCGGAAGCGTTCTTCGCGGCGGTGGCGGCAGGCAACTGGCTCGGCATCGCCATGCCGGAGCAGTTCGGCGGCGCCGGCCTCGGCATCACCGAGGCCGCGATCATGATGCAGGCGATCGCGGAGTCCGGCGCCGGCATGTCCGGCGCGTCCGCGATCCACATGAACATCTTCGGCCTCAACCCGGTCGTGGTCTACGGCACGCCGGAACAGCAGGCGCGCATGCTGCCGCCGCTGATCGCGGGGCAGGAGCGCGCCTGCTTCGGTGTCACGGAGCCCAATGCCGGCCTCAACACCGCCGAGATCACCACGCGCGCCGAGCGGCGCGGCGACCGCTACGTGGTGAACGGCACCAAGATCTGGACCTCGACGGCGCAGGAGGCGAACCGCATCCTGCTGCTCACCCGCACCACGCCGCGCGAGCAGGCGAAGCGGCGCACCGACGGCATGACGCTGTTCTACACGGCACTCGACCGCGCGCATGCGGAGGTGCGGCTGATCCACAAGATGGGCCGCCACGCCGTCGATTCGAACATGGTGTTCTTCACCGACATGGACGTGCCCGCCGAGGACCGCATCGGGCCGGAGGGCGACGGGTTCCGCGTGCTGCTGCACGGGCTGAACCCGGAGCGCATCCTGCTCGCCGCCGAAGCGGTCGGCATCGGCCGCGTCGCCCTCGCGCGCGCGGCGCGGTATGCGCGCGAGCGCGTGGTGTTCGGCCGCCCGATCGGGCAGAATCAGGCAATCCAGCATCCGCTCGCGGAATCCTGGGCGCAGCTCGAAGCCGCGCACCTGCTGATGCTGAAGGCGGCGTGGCTCTACGACAGCGGCCAGGATGCCGGCGCCGCCGCCAACGCGGCGAAATACATCGCCGCCGAAGCCGGCTACCACGCCTGCGAGCGCGCGGTGATGACGCATGGCGGCATGGGCTATGCGCAGGAGTACCATGTCGAACGCTACTTCCGCGAATCGCTGATCCCGCGCCTGACGCCGATCAGCCCGCAGCTCATTCTCAGCTATCTGGCCGAGCGGGTGCTCGACCTGCCGAAATCCTACTAGCGCGGGCGGACGACATGAGCGGCGGCGGCAGCGATCACGCGGTGTTCTTCTACAGCCAGCATCCGATCTCCGCCGCCATCGTGCTCGCCCGGCTGCAGGCGGCGCGCGGCAACCTGGACGGGGTGCGGCCCGAGGAGCTGTGGGCGCACGACCAGGACCATTTCGGCGGCCTCGCCGCCAACGACACGCTGGCGGCGCGCGCGGGCATGCGGCCGGGCGCGCGCGTGGCCGATTTCTGCGCCGGCCTCGGCGGCCCCGCGCGCTACTTCGCGCACAAGTTCGGCGTGGACGTCACCGGCGTGGAACTCACCCCCGCCCGCGTCGCCGGGGCTGCCGAGCTCACGCGGCTGGTCGGCTTGCAGGACCGGGT
>JAFKFJ010000046.1 GCA_017307335.1 Alphaproteobacteria bacterium
GCTCGACGCGAAGGGGCGCGTTTCCATCCCCGCGTCGTTCCGCGCCGCGCTGCGCCGCGCCAACGAGGGCGACGGCGGTGGCCTCGTGCTGCGCCCCTCGCACCAGTACGACTGCATCGAGGGCTGGCCGGAGACGACGTTCACGGCACTCGCCCAGCGCCTGCGCCCGCTCGGCCTGTTCAACGCCGCGCAGGACAACTTCGCCCTCGCGATCTACGCCGACGCCTACACGATGGAGGCGGACAAGGAGGGGCGAATCGTTCTACCCGAGGGCCTCGTCGCACACGCGAAACTCAGCGAGACGGTGGTGTTCTTGGGCGCTGGCCAAACCTTTCAGATCTGGGAGCCGGCTGGCGCCGAACGGCGGCTCGCCGAGGCGCGGGAGGCGGCGAAGGCGCTGAGCCTCGCGGAGGGCATCGCGTGAACGGACACGTCCCCGTGATGCTCGGCGAAGTCCTCGCCGCCCTCGCGCCCCGCGACGGTGCGACCTATCTCGACGCGACGTTCGGCGGCGGCGGCTATGCGCAGGCGATTCTCGACGCTGCCGCCTGCACTCTCTATGCGATCGACCGCGACCCCGCGGCGATCGCGCGCGGCGCCGCCCTGCTGGCGCGCCATCCCGGCCGGCTCAACCTGATCGAGGGGCGGTTCGGCGAAATGCTCGTGCGGCTGCGCGAACTTGGGGTGACGAGACTCGACGGCGTGGTGTTCGATCTCGGCGTTTCGTCTTTTCAGTTGAACGATGCAGAGCGCGGTTTCGCGTTTCGCGCCGACGGGCCGCTGGATATGCGCATGGGGCGCGACGGGCCGACGGCGGCGGATCTGGTCAACCGGCTGCCAGAGGCAGCCCTGGCCGCGCTGTTGTTCGAGCTGGGCGAGGAGCGGCGCGCGCGGGCGATTGCGCGTACGATCGTGGCCGCACGGCGCGAGGCGCCGATCATGACTACGGGCGCGCTCGCCGCGCTGATCCGCCGCGTGGTGCCGCCCGACGCCTCCGGCATCGACCCGGCGACGCGTAGCTTCCAGGCGCTGCGGATGCACGTGAATGACGAGCTCGGCGAGATCGAGCGGGGGCTGGCGCAGGCGGCGGCGCTGCTGGCGCCGGGCGGGCGGCTCGTCGTGGTCGCGTTTCACTCGCTGGAGGACCGGCTGGTGAAGCGGTTCCTCGCCGCTGCCGCCGGCCGGGCGCCCGCACCCTCGCGCCACGATCCGGCGCGCCTGCGGCCCAACCGGCGCACTGCGGAGTGGCGGCTTCTGACCCGCCATGCGGTGCGCCCGAGCGAGGCCGAGGTGCGGAGCAATCCGCGCGCGCGCAGTGCCCGTCTGCGCGCGATCGAACGCCTGCCTGCCACGGAGGGCGCGGCATGATCCGCCCGTTGAGCCTGCTCTGCGTCCTGCTGGCCGCGGGGTCGGGCCTCTATCTCTATCAGGCCAAGCAGCACGGGCGGATGCTCGACCAGCAGATCCGCGAGACACGGGAGCTGACGGAGCGGACGCGCCAGCGCATCGAGGTGCTGCGCGCCGACTACACGCTGCTCAACGACCCCAGCCGGCTCGCGGAACTCGTCGGCGCCAACCTGCCCGATCTGAAGCCCACGCAGCCGGCGCAATGGACGTCGATGGCCGACCTGACCCGTCTCGCATCCTGGCTGCGCTGCCCCGTGTGCGGCCTCGACCTCG
>JAFKFJ010000357.1 GCA_017307335.1 Alphaproteobacteria bacterium
CTTGGGGATGATGTATTCGGGGCCGAAGGTGGGCGCCTGCCCGCCATAGGCGGTCACCACCGCCTCGCTCGCCTCCACCCGCGCCAGCGCCGCGATCGCCTCCACCGCCGCCAGCTCCATCCCCGCGTCGATGCTGCGCGCGCCCACATCCAGCGCGCCGCGGAACAGGAACGGGAAGCACAGCACGTTGTTGACCTGGTTCGGGTAGTCGCTGCGCCCGGTGGCGACGATCGCATCGCTGCGTGCCGCGTGCACCTCTTCCGGCAGGATTTCCGGATCGGGGTTGGCCAGCGCCAGGATCAGCGGCCGCGCGGCGAACCGGCCCAGCCATTCCGCCTTCAGCACGCGCGGCGCGGAGAGGCCGAGGAAGATGTCCACACCCTCCAGCACCTCCTCCAGCCGCCGGGCCGAGGTTTCGCGCGCGTAGCGGCCCATGCGCCCGTCCACGCCCTCGCGCCCTGCATGGACCACGCCCTTGATGTCGGTGAGCGTGACGTTCTCCGCCCGCAGTCCCATCGCCACCAGCAGATCGACACAGGCGAGCGCCGCGGCGCCGGCGCCCGACGTAACGAGGCGGCAGTCGGCGAGGTTCTTCTCCTGCAGCAGCAGCCCGTTGCGCACGGCGGCGGCGACGGTGATCGCGGTGCCGTGCTGGTCGTCGTGGAAGACCGGGATGCCCATGCGCGCGCGCAGCCGCTCCTCGATCGCGAAGCACTCGGGCGCCTTGATGTCCTCCAGGTTGATCGCGCCGAACGAGGGCTCCAGCGCCGCGACGACGTCGCAGAAGCGGTCGGGGTCGGTCTCGGCCACCTCGATGTCGAACACGTCCACACCGGCGAATTTCTTGAACAGGACCGCCTTGCCCTCCATCACCGGCTTGCCGGCGAGCGCGCCGATGTTGCCGAGGCCGAGCACCGCGGTGCCGTTGGAGATCACGGCGACGAGATTGCCGCGCGTGGTGTAGTCGTGGGCGAGCGCGGGGTTGGCGGCGATCTCCAGGCAGGCCGCGGCGACGCCGGGCGAATAGGCGAGCGCGAGATCACGCTGCGTCGCCATGCGCTTGGTCGGCTCGACCGCGAGTTTTCCGGGCCGCGGCAGCCGGTGGTAGTCGAGCGCCGCCCTGCGAAAATCGTCGTCCATGACCCCTCCCTTCGCTCGCATCAGGATCGGGCGAAGCAAGGCCCGCCGCAAGCCGGGGCGCGGTCTGGCGTTCCGTTGCGCCGCGCGCTAGTTTCCCAGGCCAGAGTCACGCGACCATGCGGACATCGAGGCGAGCCATGGCCGGCACCCCGACCGAATCGGTTCCGTCCCCATCGCCAGCCGCGGCAGCGACGCAGGGCGCCGGGCCGCGCCCGCCGGATAGTTGGGCCGAGGACCTCGCCCCGATCGGCGAGACCGACTGGAACCATGCCCGCGCCCGCCACCTGCTTGACCGCGCCGGCTTCGGCGGCACGCCGGACGAGATCGCCCGGCTTGCCGGCATGGCGCCCGCCGCGGCGGTGGCGTCGCTGGTCGACTATCACGCGATCGACAACGGGCATCTCCCGCCGTTCGAGTCCTCCGGCATCTATGACCCCACGCTGACCCCCTTCCCGCCGACCCGGCCGGCCGCCACGCGGCAGGCCGCCGAGACCGGCATGTCCATGGGCATCGCGGTGAAGCCGGCCGGGCCGCGCCGGCTGCAGCCGGTCGCCGACCGGTTCTTCTTCTGGCTGCGCGCGAGCGCGCTGGAGACGCGGCGGATCGCCAACTGGTGGGCCGACCGCATGGTCGCGACCAACCGGCCGCTGGAAGAGAAGATGGCGCTGTTCTGGCACGGTCACTTCGCCACCGGCAGCGACAAAGTGCGTGACTACCGCAAGATGCTCGGCCAGCTCGCGCTGTTCCAGCGCCTCGCCACCGGCAATTTCCGCGACCTGCTGGTGGGTGTCGCGCAGGACCCGGCGATGCTGGTGTTCCTCGACGCCGGGCAGAATGTGAAGCGCGCGCCGAACGAGAATTTCGGCCGCGAGGTCATGGAGTTGTTCACGATGGGCGTGGGCAACTATACCGAGCAGGACATCCGCGAGGGGGCACGCGCGTTCACCGGCTGGGGCGACGACGGCCTGGCGTTCCGCGTCGACAAGGCGAAGTTCGATGACGGGGAGAAGACCTTTCTCGGCCGCACCGGCCGGTTCGACGGCGTACAGATCCTCGACATCATCCTCGAGCAGGAGGTCACGGCCACCTTCATTGCCGGCAAGCTCTACCGCTTCCTGGTCCGCGAGGACCTCTCGCCGGCCTTCCAGCAGCGGCTGGGCGCGCTGCTGCGCCAGCACGACTACGAGATCGCGCCGTTCCTGCGCACCATCTTCCTCTCGCGCGACTTCTACAGCGCGGGCTCGGTCGGCACGCATATCAAGGGGCCGGTGGAGCTCATCGTCTCCACCTACCGCCGGCTCGGGCTCGCCACGCTGCCGGGCGTGCCGGATTTCAACGCGGCGAGCGGCGCGCTCGGGCAGGTGCTGCTCAACCCGCCCACGGTCGCCGGCTGGGCGCAGGGACGCGCCTGGATCACGCCCGGCTCCCTGCTGGCGCGCGGCAATTTCGCGCGCGATGTGGTGCAGCCCGACATGATCGACTTCGTCGACCCGAACCTGCTGCCGACCGTGCAGGTGCGCCAGTACAACACGCGCATCCTCGCCGGCATGGATATCACCACGGCCACCAGCGACGTCTCGCGCGGCATGGACAAGTCCATGGCGGGGCCGAAGGCGACGGCAAACCTGCTGAGCGACCGCGAGGACTTCAACACCCACTACGCAAGCCTCGTCGGCTGGAGGGAAGCCGCGCGCAGGGTGAAGCCCATCCTGCGCGCCCCCGCGCAGTTCAGCCTGACCGAGATGGTGTTCGCCGACGAGGCGAAGACCACGTCGGATGCGGTCGATCTGCTGATGCTGCGCTTCCTCGCCGTGCCGCTCGACGACAGCGCGCGCGCGGCCGTCATCACCTTCCTCGACGAGCAGCTCGGCACCAGCGACCTCGTGCGGGCCCGCAGCTACCTCGAGGAACCACTGCGCGTGGCCGCGCATCTCATCATGAGCGCGCCGGAATACCAGCTCGCCTGACCGCGGAGAGAAACGCATGCGCAGATCACCGATGAAGCTGGGCGGCGCGGCACGGCGGGACGTGCTGCGCGCGGGACTGTACGGGCTCGGTGCCGGCGTCGTGGGCTGGGGTGCCACGCCCGTCGCCGCCAGCGACGCCGACCTGCCCGCGGCGAAGGGCGAGCGCATCCTGGTCGTGGTGGAGCTGTCCGGCGCCAATGACGGGCTCAACACCGTCGTGCCCTACACCGACGACGCCTATTACCGCGCCCGCCCCAAGCTCGGCCTGCGGCCCGACAAGCTGCGCAAGCTCGACGCGCAGTTCGGCCTGCAGCCGACGATGGCCGGGTTCGAGCGGCTGTACAAGGACGGCAACCTCGCGATCGTGCACGGTGTCGGCTACGACCATCCGAGCTTCTCGCATTTCACCTCCATGGCCTACTGGCACACCGGCGCGCCGAACAGCGGCGATGCGTTCGGCTGGCTCGGCCGCCTCGCCGACGGCATGGACCCGAAAGGTGCCGCGAACTATCTCGTGAACATCGAGGAGCAGGAATCGCTCGCGGTTCGGGCGCGCAACCATGTGCCGCTGGTCTTCGACAACCCGGACAAGTTCATGCGCGGCGCGGTGTTCGAGGAGCGGGACGCGCTCGCCCGCCTCGCCGCCGCGCGGCAGCCGCACAACGCGACCGAGGCGTTCCTGTTCGACGTGGCGGCGAGCGCGCAGCACGCGGAGCTGCATGTGCGCGAAGCCTGCGCCGCCTATCGCACGCCGGTGGACTACGGCCTGGTGCGCTTCGGGCTGGAGCGGGTGGCGGCGCTGATCGCGGCCGGGTTCCCTACGCGCATCTACTACGTCACCTTCCCGCACAATGCCTTCGACACGCACGTGACCCAGGCGGACACGCATGCGCGCCTGCTGACCTACGTGTCCGACCACGTCGCCGCCTTCATCCAGGACATGACGCGCCAGGGCCGCGGCGATGACGTGGCGGTGATGGTGTTCAGCGAGTTCGGCCGCCGGGTCGCGGAGAACGCCAATCTCGGCACCGATCACGGCACCGCCGGGATCAGCTTCGTCGCCGGCCGGCCGGTGCGCGGCGGGCACTACGGCGCCCCGCCGAGCCTGACCGATCTCGACGACGGCAACATGCGCTATACGACCGATTTCCGACGCGTCTACGCCACCATGATCCAGGGGTGGATGGGCTATCGCGACGCGCGATCGGTGCTGAAGGGCGATTTCGCCGCCCTGGAGATCTTCCCGGCCTGACGCCGCGCCTCGCGGCTTCGTGACTGGCACGGCCCCCGCTCCGCCCGAATAAACCGCGCTGCCCCGCGGTCATGTCGGCCATGCCGGATGCACGCCGCCTCGACCCTCAACCCCGTGCCACTGCGCGCCAACCGTGAGCTTCGAGCAGACCGTGCTGCCGCATCTGGACGCGGCCTACAATCTCGCGCGCTGGCTCGTGCGCGACCCGGCGCTGGCGGAGGACGTGGTGCAGGACGCGGCGCTGCGCGCGCTGGGCTATTTCCGCTCCTACCGCGGCGGCAGCGCGCGGGCGTGGTTCCTGCAGATCGTCCGCAACGCGGCGCTCACCCGGCTCGCGGAGCGGCAGGCCTCCGCTGCGCGCGAAGTGCGGCTGGACGGAGCGACGGAAGACGCGGTTCTCGCGGTGGCCGACCCCGCGGAGGGGCCGGAGGCCGCGCTGGGCATGCGGCAGGATGCGGCGGCGCTCGATCAGGCACTCGCCGCGCTGCCGCAGGACCTGCGCGAATGCCTGGTGCTCCGCGAGCTGGAAGAACTTTCCTACAAGGAGATCGCGCGCATCGTGGGCGTGCCGGTGGGCACCGTGATGTCCCGCCTGTGGCGCGCCCGGCAGGTGCTGATGCGCACGCGGGAAACGGTGACGCATGACACGTGAGGCATGCGCAGACATGCAGCTTCTGATCCAGGCCGAGATCGACGGCGAACTGGATGCCGCACGCGCCGCCGTGCTCGCGACCCATTTCGCCGACTGTTCCGACTGTGCCGCCGCGCGCACGCGCCTCGCGGCATTGTCCGCCGACCTGCGCCGCACCGTGCCGTATCACACCGCGCCGGCCAGCCTCCGCGCCGCGCTGGAGCGGCAGATCGGCGCCGCCCGATCCCCCGCGCCAAGCGCGGGCTTCCGGCCCGGCTGGTGGCAGGTCGTTGTCGCGCGCTGGCGAGAGCTGGCCGCGTTCGGCACCGGGGCCGCCATCGCGGCCGCCGCCGCCCTCGCGATCCTCGCACCGGGCGGCACGGACCTCGCCGAGAGCGTGGTGTCGAGCCACATCCGCGCGCTGCAGCCCGGTCACCTCATGGACGTCGCCTCGACGGACCAGCACACGGTGAAGCCGTGGTTCGCCGGCCGTGCGGATTTCTCGCCGCCCGTGAAGGACCTCGCCGCGCACGGCTTCCCGCTGGTGGGCGGGCGGCTCGACTATGTCGATGGCCACCTCGCCGCCGCGCTCGTCTATTTTCGCGCGAAGCACCCGATCGACCTGCTGATCTGGCCCGCGGACGCCGACAGATCGCCGACGCACGGCGCGCGCAGCGGCTACAACTACATCCGCTGGGCGCAGGACGGCATGGTGTTCTGGGCCATCTCCGATCTGAACGCGAAGGAGCTTGCGGATTTCGTCCGGCTCTGGCGCGCTGCATGATCCGCGTGAATAAAACCTGACGCTGCACGGTCATCCCCTCCGCAAGGCAGAGGAGATGACCATGCTGGATGTGAGTGAAGGGCGCCGCGACGCACTGAAATGCATGCTGTGGGGCGGCGCCGGCGTGCTGTGGACCGTGGCGGGCGGCGTGCCGAAATCGCGCGTGCTCGCGCCGGCGATGGCCGACGAAACCGGCGACGGCAATTTCAGCTTCGTGCAGATCAGCGACAGCCACATCGGGTTCGCCAAGTCGCCGAACATGGACACGCCCGGCACGCTGCGCGCGGCGATGGATCAGGTGCGCCGGGTGAGGGACAGCGCCCGCCTGCTGATCCACACCGGCGACGTCAGCCACCTCTCGCACGACGCGCAGTTCGATACCGCCGCGCAGATCATCGGCGAGGCGGGGCTGGAAACGCACTACGTCCCCGGCGAGCACGACGTGCTGGTCGATGACGGGAAGAACTTCTTTGCACGCTTCGCCAGCGGCGCGCCGCACGGCGGCTGGTACAGCTTCGATCATCGGGGCGTGCATTTCATCGCGCTCAACAACGTCCAGAACCTGAAAGCCGGCGGCCTCGGCAACCTCGGCGCGGAGCAGCTTGAATGGCTGGAGCGCGACCTGCGCGGTCGCTCGGCCAGCACACCCATCGTGGTGCTCGCGCATGTGCCGCTGTGGACCGTCTCGCAGGAATGGGGCTGGGGCACGGCGGACGCCTCGCTCGCCCTCACCTATCTGCGGCGCTTCGGCTCGGTCACGGTCCTCAACGGCCACATTCATCAGGTGATGCAGAAGGTCGAGGGCAGCGTCGCCTTCCACACGGCGCGCTCCACGGCCTTCCCGCAGCCCGCGCCAGGCGCCGCGGCGAGTCCGGGACCGATCAAGGACGTGCCGGCCGGCAAGTTGCGCTCGCTGCTCGGGGTGACGGCGGTGCGCCGGGTTCAGGCCAGCACGCGCCTCGCGATCATCGACACGCCGCTGGGCGGCTGAACAGGGCACCATGACAATGCGCAGCAACCGCATCGGCTTGCTCACCGCCCTGCTGCTCGCCAGCACCGGCATGCCGGCGTATGCGGGCGAGCAGGCCGTGATCATCGACAATTTCGCCTTCCAGCCGGCGCAGCTTACGGTGGATGCTGGCACCACGGTGGTCTGGACCAACCGCGACGACATCCCGCACACCGTGGCGAGCGGCGATTCAACGCTGCGGTCGCCGCCGCTCGACACCGGGGACGTGTTCCGGTTTGCCTTCACGCAGAAGGGAACCTACCGGTATTTCTGCACCCTGCATCCGCACATGCAGGGCACCGTGATCGTGCGATGATGGTGGCCGCCGCCCCGTGAAACGATGCCCGCACTGACCCTGCACTTCGCCCGCGTTCAGACCAGGCGCTGCCGCGTCTGGGCCGGCGCGCTCGCCGTGGCACTGGTCTCGACGGGCGCAGCCGGCGCCGATGCGCCGGCGGGCTTCGTGCTCCAGCCGCCGGTGGCGTCCGCCTGCATTTCGTCCCCGTTCGGCTGGCGCCACGCGGTCGGTCCCCACGCCCCGGCCGGGTTCCACAACGGCATCGACCTGCCGGCACCGGCCGGCGCCGAAGTGCGGGCGGCGGCCGCCGGCACCGTCGAAGTCATCCGCCGGCACGGCCCGGGCGGGCTATGGATTCTGATCCGCCACCCGGACGGGCTGAGCACGCTCTATGCCCATCTCGGCTCGCTGCGTGCACGCTTCGCCAGCGGCCAGCGCCGCGTCGCCGCGGGCGAAGTGCTGGGGCGCGTGGGCCGCAGCGGCATCACCTACGGCACCCACGTGTTCTTCGCCGTGTTCGCCGACGGTCACGCGATCGACCCCGCGCCCCTGCTCGGCGTGACGCGCTGCAGCCGCTAAAGTATTTCGAAAATGTTGTAGACCGGCCCCTCGGGCGGCCGGTCGCCGATGCCGATCGCCAGCACGCGGTTCAGCCAGCCGTACTGGGGCGCGGCGGTCTCGAACAAAGGCGCGATGCGGAAGTAGTAGCTGTCCGGGGCCACCGGCTCGCCGGCGCTCAGCTTGCGCATCGCGTCGGGCGGCCCGTGACGGATGCCGCGATAGGTCATGGCGATCAGGGCGCCATCGGCGGTGCGCAGGATCAGCCGCACGTCCAGCGTGGTCGCCCCGTCCGCGCGGTCGGCGAGCCAGTCGCTCCCGCCGTCGAGAACCTCGCCGCGCAGCCGCTCGCCCGCGAACGTGCCGCCGGAGACGAGCCCAATCCTGCGATGCGCGCCGGGGGTCGCGCCGACCGCGACGATGGGCCGGACCTTCAGCCGCAGCGTGAACAGCGGCCGGGTGTGGATGCTCCTGAGGGCCTCCGGCAACGACTCATCCCCCGGCATGCGTGCACCCCCTCCGCGTTGCCGCGCGAGGCTACGCCCGCGCCCGCCCGCCGTTCAATGCCGCCCGGTCCTTGCGGCGGGGCCCGCCGATGCCTACAATAAAACGCACCGGTTGCGTTTCTAAGCGACGCAGCCGCGGTCATCGAGGAGCTCGCCATGTCCACGTCGCGCGCAGCGATCCGGGTGCGATCCATCCTTCGGCTTGCGGGTCTCGGCCTCGTCGCGGCACTCCTGTCCGGCTGCATCGTGGAAGTGCCCGCGCATCCCTGGCATCCCCACCCTGTCTACTACTGGTAAGCGCAGGCGCAGCGGCGGACGGCCGACCGCGCCCGCGGCGGCGCGGCTCGGCGATGCCATCCTCGACGTGGCGGCGGCCCGCTTCCTGCGCGACGGCTACGCCGCGACCAGCATCGAGGCGGTGGCGCGCGAGGCGCAGGTCGCCAAGCGGACGTTCTATGCGCGATTTCCGGACAAGGCGGCGCTGTTCCGGGCCGTCGTCGAGCGCCTCATCGCCGCGTGGCGCACGGCCTCCGAGCCGGCCTTCGCGCCGTCGGGCGACATCGGCGCGGCGCTGGAGCGCGCGGGCCGCACGATCCTCGACGTGGCGCTCTCTCCCGCGGCACTTGGGCTGCGGCGGCTGATCTTCGCCGAATCGGCGCGCTTTCCGGAGCTGGTCGAGGCGCTGCAGCAGGCAGGCGCGGACGGCGGCGCGCAGCGCATCGCCG
>JAFKFJ010000010.1 GCA_017307335.1 Alphaproteobacteria bacterium
GACGGCGACGGCGTCGGCCGTGCAGAGATTGAGCCCGCGTCGTTCCTCACGCGATCCGTTGGCAAAGGCGGCGCGCAGGTCGAAGATGCAGTTGCCCTCGGACTTGCGGCGCAGGCGCACGCTGCCGCCGGCCGGCACCGCCTCCGCGAGGCGGTTGCGGCCCCAGTTGGCATCGCCGGCCGGAGTTAAAAACAGTTCACGCAGCGCCGCTCCGGAACGATTCACAATCGTAATAGAAATCTCTGCCGGCGCCTGGGCGCGTGCGGGCGGCGGCGCGCCGAAAAACAGGCCGAGACCAAGCAGAGCGAGTGCGTATCGCGACGCCATCGGAGGGCTCCTCTACCACGGCCCGATCGCGGCGCGGCGCGCACGGGCGACGACGTAACCGGTCCACAACAGTTGCGGCACCAGCAAGGCCAGCGGCAGCAAGGGCTTGAACGCCGGCGCCGCCTGGATGAACGCGAGGCAGTCGATGCCGCCGAGGGCGGCGAAGCCCCAGTGCAGCATGGCGACGCGCCGCGCATCCATGCCCGCGCGCTGCGCCACCTGATAGAGATGGCCGCGATGCGCCTGCGCCAGCGGCGCCCCGGCCAGCGCGCGGCGCACGAGTGTCAGCGCGACGTCGAACAGCACGCCGTTGAGCAGGCACGGCACCAGCAGGAACGACATCTCCACCCGCTCGAACCGCGCCGCCGCGACGCCCAGCACGGCGAGCACGAAGCCGCAGAACTGGCTGCCGACATCGCCGAGAAAGATGCGCGCACGGGGAAAGTTGAACGGCAGGAAGCCGGCAAGCCCGGCGGCCAGCAGCAGTGCCGCGAAATAGACGAACCAGCCGCCCTGCTGTTCCGCGATCACGGCGAGGAACAGGCTCGCGACCAGCGCGGTGCCGGCCGCCAGCCCGTTCAGCCCGTCGATGAAGTTCATTGCGTTGGTGGCGAACAGCACCCAGACCAGCGTGATCGCCATGCCGAGCCAGCCGAGATCGACGCCGCCCAGATGCGGCAGGTTGAACACCCGGACATAGAGCCCGCTGCCGACCGCCGCCGCCGCCGCCAGCGCCTGGGCCGCGAGCTTCACCCGCGCGGGCCAGTCGCGCAGATCGTCGAGGAAGGCGACCACGGCGATGGCGAGGGCGGCGAGGATCACGCCGCGGAAATAGGGCTCGGCGAGGCGGGCGAAGTCGGCGTAGCCGTAGAGCACGGTGATGCCGAGCATGAAGCTGACCACCACGCCCACGCCGCCGCCCTTGGGCGTGGGGCGCGCGTGGGAGGAGCGGGCGTTGGGCGTGTCCATCACCCGCGCCGAGATCATCGCCGCGACGACGAGCGCGGAGACCAGCGCGAGCGCGGCGGCGAAGGCGAGATGGCGCAGGAAGGCGGGCAGCGTCATGGCGCCTGCTGCTTAGCCGCCGGCCGCAGAGCCGCCCAGCCCCCCGCGAGCGCGCCCCCTCACCCGGCGCGGAGGGCTGCGCTATAGGGGGAGTCGATGGCCCGCCACTCCAGCCTCCGCATCGCGGTCAACATGGCGATCGACGCGGCGCTCGCCGCGGCGGCGGTGGCGCTGGCGCGCTGGCTGGTGGCGCCGGGGGCGAACCCCGCCCTGCCGCTCTGGCCGCTGGCATGGGGTGCGGTGGC
>JAFKFJ010000358.1 GCA_017307335.1 Alphaproteobacteria bacterium
AGGATCGAGGCGGCGCGCGCGGGCCGCGAGGACGCCTGATCGCGGCCAGGGCGCGGCCCCTTGCCCGGCCCCCTGGCCCGGTCGTCGCGGCCCGCCCACCGCGGCGCCAGCCTTGACGGGCACCGGGCCCATGCCGGACTGTCATGGCAAGGTCGGCCGGGACTGTCACGGCGAAGCCGGCAGGGTCTGGCAGGCGAGGGAGGCGGCCATGGCGGGCGGGAACGCCTACAGGGACATCGTGGTCATGCTCAGTGCCGGGGACGGCGCGCATGCGCGGCTGGAGGCCGCGATCGCGCTCGCTCGCGAGCACGGCGCCAGGCTCACCGGCCTCGACGTCAGCGCGCGCGCCGCGTTCGAGAGCGCGCGGGCCGAGCGTGCCGCCGGCATCTATGACGATTTCGAGGAGCGCCTGCGCCTCGCCGGTGTGCACGGCACCTTCCGCACCGCCGACCATCCGGGCCGCGGCGGGGACAAGGCGCTGCACATCCACTATGCCGATCTCGTCATCGCCCCGACGCCGGCCGAGGCGGCGCAGGGCCTCGTGCTGCCGGAGGTGCGATGCTGGTGATCCCCGAGCTGCGTCCGGCCGGGCCGCTCGGGCGCAACATCGTCGTCGCCTGGAACGCCACGCGCGAGGCGACGCGCGCCGTGCACGACGCGCTGCCGCTGCTCACCCGCGCCGCTGCGGTGACCGTGTTCGCCTTCGACCGCCGCGCGCAGATGATGGCCGAGGAGGTCGGCCGCCTGCTCGACCATCTCGGCGTGCACGGCGTGACGGCGGACAAGTTCACGTGGCCCGACACCGGCGAGATCGACGCCGTCGACGCCCTGTTCTCCTGCCTGAGCGAGCAGGGGGCGGACATGATCGTGGCCGGCGGCTACGGCCACGCGCGCATGCTGGAGCACATGTTCGGCGGCGTCACCGCGACACTGATCGACAACCTCACGGTGCCGGTGCTGCTCTCGCACTGAGAGCCCGGCGGCGCGCGCCCGAATGCTCCGCCGCGCGTCCGCGCTTGGGCTGATGCTCGTGCTGCTGGCGCTGCCCGGCTGCGTGCGCTTCGGCCCGCAGATTCTCGGCAGCGACCACCTGGGCTATGCGCGCGCCCTGTCGGAAGCGCAGAAGCGCGAAACCCTCGTCAACGTCGTCCGGCTGCGCTACGGCGACGTGCCGGTGTTCCTGTCCACGACCCAGGTGATTTCCGGGTATTCCCTGGAGGCCGGTGCCAGGCCGGCGTGAGCAGCTATCCGGGCGTCCCGCACAGCTCGTTTGTCAACGCGCAGGGGACGCTCGACCTCGCCAATCATCCGACCTTCACGTTCACGCCCGTCACCGGCGAGTCGTTTGCCGACTCCTACATTCGGCCGCTGGCGCCGGTTCAGTTGCTGCCGCTGGCGCAGAGCGGCCTGCCGGTCGATGTGCTGCTGCGTCTCGGCGTGCGGGCGATCGGCGAGCTCCAGAACAGCAGCCCGTTGGGTGGGCCGGCCCGCGCGCGGGCTCACCGGACTTCTTCCGCCTGCTCGGCGACCTCCGCACGCTGCAGGTGGCCAACGCACTCAGCCTGCGGTTGCAGCGGGCCTCTGACGCGCTCGATTCTGGCGATGCTGATCGAAGTAGGCTCGCAGATCGAGGTGCCGAAGGAGGATGTCGCCGCCGGGCGCCCGCTCGCAACCGTGCACCCGCCGGCGCCGAACATGACGCCGGGGATCACGATCCGCAACGGCCCCGATCTGCCGTCGGCCACCTTCGTCTCGCTACTACCGCGGGTGGTGGTACTGGGTCGACGACAGCGATTTCCGGTCCAAGGCCGCGCTGTCCGTCCTCGAACTGCTGCACAGCATCGCCGAGAGCGGCAAGGCGACCCAGGCGCCGGTGATCACGATCCCGGTCGGCTGACCGTCGCGCGAACGGGCGCGCTCAGCCCCCGGGCGTCGACTGCAGCCGCGCGAGCAGCGCCGCCGAGGCCTCCCCCGATGGCTGCATCCCGGCCACCTGCTGGAAGCGCGTGATCGCGGAGATCGTCGCCGGGCCCGCTATGCCGTCGGCCGGCGGGGCGAGGTAGTGCAGCCGGATCAGCTCGTTCTGCACGCTGCGCACCAGCGCGGGATCGTTCGGCGCCAGCGTGGAGGCCTGCTGATGCGGCGGGAAGCCCGGCACGTTGTTGCCGCGCGAATACATGCACTGGGCGAAGGCGGTGTTGAACTGCTGCTGGGTCGCCGACTGCTGGTTGTTCGACATCAGCGCCCCGCCGGCGGTGCCGAGGACGAGGCCGCTGAGCGCGCCGATGGCGGCCCCGGCGCCGGCATTGCCGGCGATGGCGCCGCCTGCCGCGCCCAGCGCCGCGCCGCCCAGCGCGCCACCCCCGGCGCCGATCATCGTGGTGCGATTCGCGGCCTGGGCCTGCCCCGCGACCTGCGACTGCGCGAACTGGCGGCAGAAGGCCTGATCGGACTGGAACGCCTCGAACGACTTGCCGGGGCCCGGTGCGACGGCGATGGTCGCGTTCTCAGGAGTGTGCGCGCATCCCGCCAGCGCCAGCGCGATCGTTGCCGCAATTGCTGCGTGTAGACTGCGCACCCTGTTGCCCCCCGGCGTTGCCTGTCTGCGCAATGTTCTATCGGCGGGTGCGCCGGGAATGCAAGCGACTGGCGGCCGCCGTTCCGGGCCAGCCGATCGGGACGGTGTTGCCGCCGCCCTCGATGTGCTGCTGCAACGTTCCGCCGGTGGCGGGCACGGGCGGCAGCGCACGCAACGCATCGAGCAGCGCCGGTTCCTGCCCCGGCAGTTTCGCGAACCGCTTGCGAAGGTCATTCGGGGTCCCGCACGGAGCGCGACGGCGCCGCCCCCTTGGCACGGCGCCCCGCTGGGTGGAAAATTCCGTCACCACAACGCCGCGCGGCGCCCCGCGCCGGCCAGGGCCATGTCAGCCAGGGCCATGTCAGCAAGCGACGCCACCCAGGACCCGCATCTCGTCGCCGGCCGCACCTGCGGCGACTGCAATGCCTGCTGCGTGGCGCTGACCATCGACGATCCCGACTTGCGCAAGCCGGAGGGCTATCGCTGCCGCAACGCGCGGCGCGACAATTCCTGCGCCATCTACGCGACGCGCCCGCAGACCTGCCGCACCTTTTATTGCGGCTGGCGCCGCCTGAAATGGGTGCGCGAGCCGCTGCGCCCGGACCGCTCCGGGGTGCTGATCCGCCTGCACGGCGAGGTCTCGCGCACGGACGGCAGCCGCCGCCTCGGCGTGATGATCTCGCTGCTCACCCGCGCGGCCCTGAAGGCCGAGGGTCTGGCGGAGACGGTGGCGGCGGCGGTGGCCGCCGGGGCGCCGGTCTATCTGCACATTCCCGGCCCGCCGGGCTACACGGGCGGCACGGCGCGGATCAACGAGGCGGTGGCGGAGGCGGTGGGCAGGCGGGACAAGGCGGCGGTGCTGCGGATTCTGCGCGGGCTGCATGCCGAGGGGCGCAAGGGGGATTTCCGTCCGGTTGTGTTCGAGGGTACGGAGCACGACAAATGCCGGAGCCCCTGACCGCTGGGGCAGACAGTCATGGATTGCAACTAGTGGTTCCGCCGGTTCGTGAGGCTGCTGCTGTTCCGGACGATCCATGACGTGGCGTTAGTGATGGACCGCGAGCGCGCCGGACGCGAGGCGAGCCCGTCGGCTGCGGTCATCGACAGCCAGACCTGACCGTCGCGATTCTGCACCGAGGCTGGCTGGACCTGCACGCCGAGCCGCCGCCCAGGGGCTTATGGGCCGAGCAGGCTCCCTGTAGCCTTAGCCACCGGAGCGTGCATTCTAGCCGCATGAACACTGCTGCAGGCCGCCTCTCCCGCAACGTCATGCACTTCGCCCGCCTGCTGCGCCGGGCCGGCCTGCCGGTGGGGCCGGCGGCGATGCTGGCGGCGCAGGAGGCGCTGACGCTGGTCGATCTCGGCAGCCGCGCGCAGGTGCGCACCGCGCTCCACGCCACCCTCATCCGCCGCCACGAGCACAGCGAACTGTTCGACTACGCCTTCAACATGTTCTGGCGCGACCCGGAGGCGGCGCGGGCGGCGGCGGCGTTGCAGATGCTCGGCGGGCGCACGCCGCCGCCCGAGCGGGCGGCGCCCGGGGCGCGGCGGCTCGCGGAGGCCTCGCAGACCCCGCGCGAGCAGCGCCAGCCGCCGGCCGACGAGCAGCAGGTGGACATGACGCTGACCGTTTCCGAACGGGAGCGCCTGCAGACGATGGATTTCGAGGCGATGAGCGCGGCCGACATCGCCGCCGCCAAGGCCGAGATCCGCAGGCTGGTGCTGCCGCTCGACGAGAAGCGCACGCGCCGCCGCCGCCCCGATCCCACCGGGCCGGAGGCCGATCTGCGCGCGACCATCCGCCAAAGCCTGCGCCAGGGCGGCGAGATTCTGCAGATCGCGGCAACCCGCCGCGTCACCCGCCCGCCGCCGCTCGTGGTGCTGTGCGACATCAGCGGCTCGATGAGCCGCTATGCGCCCATCCTGCTGCACTTCCTGCACGCCGTCGCCAACGACCGCGACCGCGTCAGCACCTTCCTGTTCGGCACGCGCCTGACCAACATCACCCGCCAGCTCCGCCATCGCGATCCGGAAGTGGCGTTCCAGCTCGTCGCGCACAGCGTGCCCGACTGGTCGGGCGGCACGCGCATCGGCGAGGCGCTGGAGAAGTTCAACCGCATCTGGGCGCGCCGCATGCTGGGGCAGGGGGCGGTGGTACTGCTGGTCACCGACGGGCTCGATCGTGAGGGCGCGCGCGACCTGCCCGAGAACATGGAGCGGCTGCACAAGTCCTGCGCACGGCTGATCTGGCTCAATCCGCTGTTGCGCTGGTCCGGCTTCGAGCCCAAGTCGCAGGGCATCCGCGCCATGCTGCCGCACGTGGATGAGTTCCGCCCGGTGCACAACCTGGCCAGCCTGCGCGCGCTGATCGAAAGCCTCTCGCGCCCGGGCCGGGTCGGCGCGATGGCGCGATGGAGGGATGCCGCATGAGTGCCGAAGCCGAAGACGTCCTGAAGACCGCCGCCGCCTGGCGCGCGGCCGGGGAGGAGGTGGCGCTGGCCACCGTCACCCAGACCTGGGGCAGCTCGCCCCGCCCGGCCGGCAGCCAGATGGCGGTCACCGCCTCCGGCCGCATGGCCGGCTCGGTCTCCGGCGGCTGCATCGAGGGCGCGGTCGCCGATGCGGCCCGCGAGACGATGCGCACCGGCACGCCGCAACTGCTCGATTTCGGCGTGACCAACGAGCGCGCGTGGGAGGTCGGGCTGGCCTGCGGCGGCAAGGTGAAAGTGTTCGTGGAACGGCTCGCGTGACGCCCACGCTGCTCGCGGCGCTGACCGCCGCGCGGGAGGCCAAGCGGCCGGTGGTGCTGGCGACCCGGCTGCCGGGCGGGGCGCAGAAGCTGCTGCCCGCGCCGGACGCGCCGGAGGATCTCGCCGCCGCCGCCGTGCGCGCGCTGGCGCGCGACGAGAGCGGCACGGTGAAGCTCGCCGACGGCGAGTGGTTCCTGCAGGTGCACAACCCGCCGATGCGCATCGTCGTGGTGGGCGCGGTGCACATCGCGCAGGCGCTGGTGCCGCTCGCGGCACAGCTCGGCCTCGCCGTGATCGTGGTCGACCCGCGCCGCTCCTTCGCGACCGCGGAGCGGTTCCCGAACGTGACCATCAGCACCGAGTGGCCGGACGAGGCGATGGACGCGCTGGCCCCCGACGCCCGCACCGCCGTCGTCACGCTCACCCACGATCCGAAGCTCGACGACCCCGCGCTGGACCGGGCGCTGAAAAGCCCGGCGTTCTACATCGGCGCCCTCGGCAGCCGGAAGACGCATGCGGCGCGGCTGAAGCGGCTGCGCGAGCTGGGCCATGACGAGGCGGCGCTGGCGCGCATCCGCGGCCCGGTGGGCCTGCCGATCGAGGCGGTGACGGCGCCGGAGATCGCGCTGTCGATCCTGGCCGAGATCGTGGCCGTCCGCCGCGGCGCCCCGCTGTCGCTGGCCGCCGCCGCGTGATCTTCGGGCCGCTGCCGCTGGAGGCGGCGCTGGGTGCCGTGCTCGCGCACAGCCACCGGCTCGACGGGCGGATGCTGCGCAAGGGCATGGTGCTGGACGAGGGCGCCATCGCCGCCCTGCGCGCCGCCGGCCGCACGGAGGTGATCGCGGCGCGGCTGGAGCCGGGCGACGTCGCCGAGAACGAGGCCGCCGGCCGCCTCGCCGCGGCGCTCGCCGCCCCCCGCCTCACCGTCGGGCGGGCGGGGACGGGACGGGTCAACCTGCATGCCGACGCGGCCGGGCTGCTCACGGTCGATGCGGCGCGGATCAATTATCTCAATTTGCTTCATGAAAGCCTGACCGTCGCCACCCTGCCGGACGCGACCCCGGTCGCGCCGCGTGACATGATTGCAACAGTCAAAGTCATTCCCTTCGCGGTACCTGGCGACGTGCTCGACCGGGTGGAGGCGGCGACGCGCGCCGGCGGCACCGGGCTCGCGCTGGCGCCGTTCCGGCCGCTGCGCGCCGGCCTCGTGCTGTCGGAACTGCCGGGGCTGAAGGAGAGCGTGCTGGAGGGCACGGTGGAGGCGACGCGGGCGCGCCTGGCCGCCCTCACCGGCACTCTTCTGCCGCCGCTGCGCTGCGCGCATGAGGCCGACGCGATCGCCGCCGCCCTGCGCCAGCTTCTGGCCGCAGGGGCGGACCTGGTGCTGGTGGCCGGCGCCTCGGCTACGGTGGATCGGCGCGACGTGGGCCCGCAGGGCGTGGTCGCGGCGGGCGGGGAGATCCTGCATTTCGGCATGCCGGTGGACCCGGGCAACCTGATCTGCCTCGGCCGGATCGGCGCCGTGCCGGCGCTGGTGCTGCCGGGCTGCGCGCGCAGCCCGAAGGCGAACGGGATCGACTTCGCGCTGCGCCGCATCTTCGCGGGCCTTCCCCTTGGTCCGGAAGAGATCATGCGCCTGGGCGTCGGCGGGCTGCTGAAGGACACCGAGGCAAGGCCGCTGCCCCGCGCCAAGGCGGTACCGGCCCCCGTCCAGCGTCGGTCTTGCACTTCTGCAATAGTTTTGGCAGCGGGACAGTCGACACGCTCCGCGCCGCACCATAAGCTGCTGCTCGCGGACCGAACCGGCAAACCAATGATCGCGCGCGTCGTCGACAATGTGCTCTCCAGCGCCGCCCGGCCGGTGATGGTGGTGCTCGGCCATCGCGGCGAGGAGGTTCGCGCGGCACTCGGCGGCCGGCCGGTGACCTATGTCGCGGCGGAGCACTATGCAGCAGGCCTCTCGGCCAGCCTGAAGGCCGGCATCGCGGCGGTGCCGGCGGATGCGGCGGCGGCGCTGGTGTGCCTGGGCGACATGCCGCTGGTCACCGGCCGCGTGCTCGACCGGCTGATCGACGCCTTCGACCCCGATGAGGGCCGCGCGATCGTGGTGCCGACGCATCAGGGCAAGGCCGGCAACCCGGTGCTCTGGGGGCGCCGGTTCTTTCCCGAAATCCTGGCGCTGCAGGGCGATGTCGGCGCCCGCGCCCTGCTCGCCCGCCATGCCGAGCAGGTGGCGGAAGTGGAGATCGGCGAGGACGCGGTGCTGCGTGATTTCGACACCGTAGAGAGCCTTGCACTCCTGCCGGCGCGATTGCGCCCTGTGGAAGCGACGTGACGCCCGCGGCTGAGGTTTCCTTTACCGAACGCCTCTACCAGGGGCGGATGCCGCCGGCCCCACCGCACCCCGAGGAAGAACGGCGCATCGCCGCGCTGCACGGCTACCACGTGCTGGACACGCCGGCCGACCCGCGTTTCGACACGCTGGTGCGCTTCACCGCCGACCTGTTCGACACGCCGATCGCGCTGCTCGCGCTGATCGACGCGGAACGGCAGTGGGTGAAGGCGGCGGTCGGGTTCCACGCCAAGCAGACCGCCCGCGCCCATGCCTTCAGCGCCTACGCGATCCTGAACGCGGACGAGGTCACGGTGGTCGAGGATGCCGCCGCCGATCCGCGGTTTGCCGACAACCCCTTCGTCCAGGCCGGCCCCCAACTGCGCTTCTACGCCGGCGCGCCGGTGCTGAGCGAGGAGGGGCTGCCGCTCGGCGCGCTGTGCGTGCTCGACCGGGAGCCGCGCACGCTCGACGGCGCGCAGCGGCGGCGGTTGCAGGCGATGGCCGCCACCGCCGCCTCACTGCTGCAGATGCATCGCGACGCGGTGCTGCTGGAGCAGTCGGCGACCTACGACCCGCTCACCGGCCTGGCCAATCGCCGCCACTACGAGGCGGCGCTGCATGCTGCGGCGGACCAGGCTTTGGCCGGGCGCCCCTGCGCGGTGCTGCACATCGACCTCGACGGGTTCACGCGCGTCAACGCCGCCCTCGGCCCGCGCGGCGGCGATGCGTTCCTGCAGGAAGCGGCAAGGCGGGTGGCGGAGGTGGTGCGCGCCGGCGACCTGGTGGCGCGGCTGGGCAGCGACGAGTTCGCGGTGCTGCTGGCCGGCCCGGTCGATGCCAAGGCGGCCGACGCCTCGGCACGGCGCATCCTGGAGCGATTCGCTGCCCCGGTGCTGGTCGGCGAGACGGCGCCGCGGCTGCGCGCCTCCATCGGCATCGCGCTCTGTCCCACCGATGGCATCGCGCCCGGGGCGGTGATGCGCGCGGCGGAGGCGGCGCTGGCAACCGCCAAGGCGGATGGGCGGGGGCGCATTGCCGCTGCCGCCGCCACCGGCCCGCCCGCCGCCAGCCCGCGCCGGCGCGCCGGGCGCGGCGGGGCGACGCTGGAGCAGGAGCTGCGCCGCGCAATCGGGCACGAGCGGCTGACCCTGCAATGGCAGCCCTATTTCGACGCGCGGCGCGGCAGCATCGCCGGTTGCGAGGCGCTGGTGCGCTGGCCCACCGGCACGCCACCCAGCGTCTTCGTCCCGCTCGCCGAAGTCACCGGGCTCGCCGGGCGCCTCGATGAGTTCGTGCTGCAGCGCGCCTGCACGGAGGCGGCGACGCTGCCGGCGCATTGGCGCATCGCGGTCAACCTCTCGCCGCACTGGTTCGGCAGCGGCGACCTGCCGGCGCTCGTCCGTCGCATCCTGACCGACACCGGCCTGCACCCGCGCCGGCTGGAGGTGGAGCTGACCGAGCGCACGCTGGTCGAGCAGCCGCAGGGCGTGCGCTCCTGCCTCGATGCGCTGCACGAGCTCGGCGTGGCCGTCGCCCTCGATGATTTCGGCACCGGCTACTCCTCGCTTGGTTACCTGCAGCGGTTCCGATTCGACAAGCTGAAGCTGGATCGCGCCTTCGTCGTCGGCCTGCGCGAGGGCGAGCGGGCGCAGGCGGTGGCGCGCGCGA
>JAFKFJ010000359.1 GCA_017307335.1 Alphaproteobacteria bacterium
GCCGGCGGCGTCGATCCGGGGCTGAGCGTCGCGGAGCGCGCCGAGAGCTGGCGCACCGCCACCACGCTCGCG
The DNA here is from genome assembly GCA_017307335.1 of Alphaproteobacteria bacterium. GTDB lineage: Bacteria > Pseudomonadota > Alphaproteobacteria > Acetobacterales > Acetobacteraceae > JAFKFJ01. The sequence goes on from JAFKFJ010000359.1 coordinate 73, forward strand.
GCCACCGTGACCGACGCCGAGCTGCTCGACGACGACCTGCCGCCCACGCGCCTGCTGTGGCGGCTGTTCGCCGGCGAGGGGGTGGCGGCGGCGGGGGCGCGGGCGCTCGCCTATGGCTGCCGCTGTTCCCGCCAGCGTCTGGCCGGCATCCTGGAGGGCTTCGGAACCGCCGATCTCGATCACATGAGCGTCGATGGCGGCATCGTCATGACCTGCGAGTTCTGCAACATGGACTTTCGCTTCGCCCGCGACGAGCTGCGTGGCCGGCAGGCGGCCGATCCGCCTTGATTTTCGCGCGCTGCCGCGATTGACCGGGGGCCGACGCCGGCTCAGTTTGCGTCCTGTCGCGCTGCGAAAACATTTGTGCCGCGAGGAGTTGCCGACCCCATGCCCGCTCTTGCCGCGCGCCGCGCCGTCCTGCTCGCCGCCCTGGCCGGCAGCCTCGCCGCCTGCGAAACGCCCGCGCCGCCGCAGTCCTTCGCGCCGCTGAGCTACGACTATCTCACCAAGCTGCGCCTGCGCGTCGTCACCATCGACATCGACGACGCCTATACGGCCGCGACCGTCGCGAACGGCGAGCATATGGAGGCGCAGGCGCCGGAATCACCGGCTGCCGCGCTGCGGCGCATGGCGCAGGACCGGCTGGTGGCCGGCGGCGAGGGCGGACACGCCGTCTTCACGATCCAGGACGCCGCGCTGGTGCGCATCGGCGATCGCTACGAGGCCGATTTCGCCGTGCATCTCGACGTGACCAGCGCCGACGGCACGCGCAGCGGCTACGCCTCGGCGCGCGTCACGCGTACCCGCCAGATCAGCGACTACACGCCGGAGGGCACGCGCCGCGAGCTCTATGCGCTGACCAAGGCGGCGATGGACGACATGAACGTCGAGTTCGAGTACCAGGTGCGCAAGTCGCTGCGCGACTACCTGATGAGCCCGGGCGACGCCCCGGCGCCGGTCGAGCAACAGGATCTCGGGTCGCCGCCGAAGTCCTGAGCCTTACTCGGCCGCAGCGGCATCTCATTCTCGTGGATGACTGACCGGCGATTGCCCCCGGACCCGGCCCATTGTTGCAAGACAGTTGCGAGACCAGGGCCGGCGCCCACGGCGTCGCGACGAGACAAGAAGGGAAATTCGGAAATGTCCTGCGGACTCAAGGTCGCCATGGCGGCGACGGCGATCCTCGCCGCAACGGCACCGCTTGCGCGGGCGGACGACTGCGCTGCCGTCTATGCCGCCATGGAGGCAAGCATCCGCACCCCGGTGGCCGTCACGATGACGAGGACGACCAGGGGCGGACCGGCGGTCGTCCACCACATGGTCAGGACGGAAGACGCGACTTACGTGGAACTGCACGGCAAGTGGCGCTCGATGAAAATCTCCACCCAGGAGCGGCTCCGCAGCCTCGATGAGGTGAAGAAGACCGCGAAGGTCCAGTGCCAGCGTGTGGGAACGGATTCGGTCGGCGCGCAGTCCGCGACGGTCTATACGTCCCACGTCGAGAATCAGGGAACCGTCAGCGACCAGAAACTCTGGGTCTCAGCCAACAACCTGTTGCTGAAAGCCGAACTCGACATCGCCGGCGAACATGAACACATGGTTTCGATGTACGACTACAAGAACGTGAAGGTCCCGGCTGACGCGACCCCCGTGGACCACCGTTAGAGCATGGTGCCCGGAGGCGGAACCGCCGGAGGTCTGAATCATGCTCTCAGATCAAAGAGCTGGAACGGGTCGAGTGGGTGCGCGCGAACGGGACCGAGCGTCCGCGCCCGCCGCTACTTGCTCGACTGCAGCATCAGCAATGCCCGGCGCAGGCGCGCCAGGCCGCCGCGGATCAGGCCCTCATCGCACATCCGCTGACCCTCCGCGGCCAGCGACTTGGCCTGCGGCATCGCGGCCGGGTGCGCGCGCGACGCCTGGGCCACCTGGTTGGCGAGGGTATCGCAATACTGGGGCGTGTCCGTCGTCACCCGCATCGGGTCGGCGGACGGCACGGGTTCCGACTGCGAAAGCGCGGTCGACGAGCCGACGGCGAGCACAAGGCTCGCCGCAACCACGCCGCGAAAGGCGCTGCGATGCTCTGCCATAACGCCACTATGCCGCACCGATCGCAGCGTGCGACTGGTCAGCCGATGAAGTTGCGTTCACTCTCCCGCCCGGCAGGGGTGGCTGGCGCGTTCCGATGGTGAGTGTTGCACGCAGGCCAGGGCGGTTGTCCTCCAGCCGCAGCGATCCGCCATGCAGCGTCGCCACCGCCTGGACCAGCGCGAGGCCCAGGCCGCTGCCGGGCGTGCTGCGCGCGCTCTCGCCGCGAAAGAAGCGCTCCGCCGCGCGCAGGCGGTCCGGTTCGGGAATGCCCGGCCCTTCGTCGGCGACCGTGATCCGGGCCGGCTGCCCCGCCTCGCCGCTCGCCCCCAGCCGGATGGCGCTGCCCGGCGGCGAGAACTTCAGGGCGTTGTCGAGCAGGTTCGCGACCGCCTGCTGCACCATGTCGCGGTCGCCAAACGCGGGCAGGCTGGGCGGAATTTCGGGCGCCAGGCGCTGGCCGCGCTCCTCCGCCGCCGCCGCGTAGAGGTCGGCGAGGTCGAGCAGCAGCGGAGCGAGGTCGAACGGCGCGAAGGCCGAGCGCCGCGCCCCCGCCTCGATCTCGGCAATGCGCAGCAGGGCCTGGAAGATCGCGATCACGCCGTCGAGATCGGCTTCGGCCCGCACGATCGCGGCGCGCAGGTCGACCTCGCCGCGGGCATGCTCGGCGGCGTCCTCCAGCCGTGCGCGGGCGCGCGCGATGGGCGTGCGCAGGTCGTGCGCGATCGCGTTGGAGACCTGCCGCACGCCGTCCATCAGCCGGCCGATGCGGTCCAGCATGTCGTTGATCGTCTCGGCCAGCCGGTCGAACTCGTCGCCCCGGCCGCTCACCCGCACCCGCCGGCTCAGGTCGCCGGCGCTGATCGCGGCGGCAGTCGCGGAGACGTCGGCGAGGGTGAAGCGGAACAGGCCACGCACCGCGAGCGCGCCAAGGCTGCCGAGCAGCAGTGCGACGCCGACCGCCCAGAGCAGGGCATCGGTCAGCAGGCGCGCCATCTGCGCGTGCGCCTCCACGTCGCGCCCGATCAGCAGATGGTAGCCGCCCAGCAGGTCGAATTGCCGGATCTGCGCCATCCCCCGGCGCCCTGCCCGCTCGATGCGGATCTGGGTCCAGTCGGTGTCCGGCAGCACGCTCGGCGGCCAGCGTTCGAGGTTCCCGACCATCTTGCGATAGAACGGGTCGGCGAGCAGGTAGATCGCGTCGTCGTCGATATTGCCCGCCATCCGCTGTTCGATGGTGTCCTCCAGCGGCGGCAGGCCGCCGTCGACGTACCGCTCCAGCAGACCCTGGGCGTCGACGGTGATGGCGGCATCGGTCTGCCGGTCGAGCAGTCCGGCGGTTGACCACCACAGGAACACGGCCAGGATGATCGTGCTCAGCGCGAAGGTGAACGCGTAGATCAGTCCGAAGCGGACACCCGCCGAGCCTATCAGCGGACGCCGTCGGCTCAGCGCCGCCATCGCCCCCGCTCCGCCGCGCGCCGGCGGCGGGCCGCGGCGCCGGGCCGCGTCACGGCTGCTCGGCGCGCAGCATGTAGCCGGCGTTGCGCACGGTGTGGATCAGCGGCGTGGGAAAGGGCTTGTCCACCTTCTGGCGCAGCCGCGAGACATGCACGTCGATCACGTTGGTCTGCGGATCGAAGTGGTAGTCCCACACGCCCTCCAGCAGCATCGTCCGCGTCACCACCTGCCCCGCGTGGCGCATCAGGTATTCCAGCAACCGGAACTCCCGCGGCTGCAGGTCGATCTTCTGGCCGGCGCGCTTCACCGCCCGCGACAGCAGGTCCATCTCCAGATCGCCGGCCGCGAGCTTGGTGGCCGGACCTTCGCCCTTGCCGCGGCGGGCGAGTGCTTCCACGCGCGCCAGCAGCTCGGCGAAGGCGAAGGGCTTGGTCATGTAGTCGTCGCCGCCGGCCTTCAGGCCGCGCACCCGGTCGTCGACCTGGGCCATCGCCGAGAGGATCAGCACCGGCGTGTTGTTGTTCTGCCCGCGCAGGGTCTCCAGCAGGCGCAGCCCGTCCACCCCGCCCGGCAGCATGCGGTCGAGCACGATCGCGTCGAAATTCTCGCTCGCGGACAGAAACAGCCCGTCGCGGCCGTTGTCGGCATGCTCCACGACATGCCCGGCCTCGCGCAGGCCCTTGATGACGAAGCCGGCGACGTCCTTGTCGTCTTCCACAACCAGAATGCGCATCTCTCACCCCTGTCCGCTCGGCCGGCGGCCGACCGTCACGCTGATCTCCATCTCGCGCTCGCCACGGCGAACCTGCAAGTGCACCTGCGACCCCGGCGGCGTCTTGGCAATGGCCCGGATGAGGCCGCGGGCGCTCGCGATCGGCTGGCCGTTCACCGCGGTCACGGCATCGCCGGCGCGCAGCCCCGCCTTCAGCGCCGGGCCGGTGCGATCGACGCCGGCGATGCGCACCCCGCCGCCATGGTCGGTCTCCGGTGTATCGGCCACCGACACGCCGAGCCAGCCGCGATCGACGCGGCCATGCTCGCGCAGCTCGGCAACGATCGGGCGGACGATGTCGGAGGGAATGGCGAAGCCGATGCCGACCGAGGCGCCGGTGGGCGAGGCGATCGCCGTATCGACGCCGATCACCTGCCCCTGCTCGTTGAACACGGGGCCGCCGGAATTGCCGGGGTTCATCGGCGCGTCGATCTGCAGGAAGTCGTCGAAGGGACCGGCGCCGATGTCGCGCCCGCGGGCGGAGACGATGCCGGCCGAGATCGAGCCGCCGAGCCCGAACGGATTGCCCGCCGCGACCACCCAGTCGCCCACCTCCACGCCCCGGCTTTCGCCCCAGCCGACATAGGGCAGCGGTGCTTTCGGCTCGACCTTGATCACGGCGACGTCGGTCAGCTCATCGGTGCCGATGACCCGCGCCGGCAGTTCCGAGCCGTCGGCGAAGCCCACGATGATCTCGTCGGCGTGACCCACGACATGCTCGTTGGTGACGATGTAGCCCGAGGACTCGATCACGAATCCCGAGCCGGCGCCCTGCATGCGCTGCTTGCGGCCGCGGAAGCGTTCGCGGAACTGCTGCTGCAGTTCGGGGGGCAGGAACGCGAAGGGATCGTCGCTGCCGCTTACGGTTTCGGTGATGCGGATGTTCACGACGGCCGGCAGCACGCGCTTGACCATCGGGGCGAAGCTGGTCGGGCCGGTGCCGGCGGGGGCTGCGGGCGCCTGCGCGGGCGAGCAGGACAGCAGCAACGCGGCCGGAAGAAGCACCGCAAGCCGGCGGGAAGCACGGGCTGGCGCGGGGGCTGGCATGGGCGAGGACTCCGGTCTGCCGCGTCGGTCGGCGCACAGATGGACACATGCCGGGTTCCGCACAAGCGCGTTCAGCGTCGGGTGCCCGCCGCCGCCGGGTGTTCCGGCCAGTGATGGCGCGGGTAGCGGCCGCGCAGGTCGCGCCGCACCTCCGCCCAGGCACCCTCCCAGAAGCCCTTGAGGTCGCCGGTGATCGCGGCCGGACGGCCGGCGGGCGAGAGCAGCGCCACGCGCGGCGCGACGCGCCCGCCGGCAAGCGGCGGGATGGTGGCGAGCCCGTAGAACGCCTGCGCGCGCGCCGCGACCAGCGGCACCGGCGCCGTGTAGTCCACCGCCGCCTGCCCGCCCGGCAACGTGATGCGCGGCGGCAGCTCGTGATCGAGCCGGCGCGCCAGCAAGGGGCCGAGCCGCGCGCGAAGGATTTCGCCGAGGTCGAGGGCACCGAGCTCTGCCAGCCTGGAGCGGCCGTACAGCGCGGCGGCAAGCCATGCGCGGTCGGCGGCGAGCGCCGCGTCCGAAAAGTCCGGCCAGCCGGCCTCGGGTTCCAGCGCGCGGATGAGCGCGACGCGCGCCTGCAACTGGCGCGCCCCGGCCTCGAACCGCAGCGCCGTGAACGGGGCGGCCGCGGCGAGCACCCGCGCCGCCGCCTCCGGCTCGGCCGGCGCGACATGCTCGGCCAGGACCAGCGCGCCCAGGCTCCGCCGCCGCCGCGCCTGCACGGCACCGGCGACGGCATCGAACACGGTCTCCTCCGTTTCGGCCTGCTGCGCCGCGACCGTCGGCGGCAGCGCCCCGGGGTTGAGGGGTGCGGCGAGCCGGATGCGCCCGGCGCCGTCCAGCCGCGCCACGGCGAGCAACGGCGCCGCCGCAAGCGGGTCGCTCGCCGGCAGGGTGCCGGCACCGCCGCCGGCGAGGCGGAACTGGCCGGGCGGGCCGCGGCGCTGCGCGATGCGGTCGGGGAAGCCGGCGGCGATCAGCGGTCCCGGATCGCCCGCGAGCCCCCGGCCGGCGCGCAGCCGGCGTCGGTACTGCGCCGCCGTGGCACGGATGCGCCCATCGCGGGTGCCGATCCGCAGGGCGATGTCCGCCACCTCGGCGCGCAGCGGGTCCCGCTCCTCCAGGATCGCGGCAAGTTCGGCGGCGAGGCCGGCGCTTTCGGGCGCGGCGGCAAGCATCATGGCGGCAAGCCGCGGTTCGGCGCCCAGCGCCGCCATCCGCCGCCCGAGCGGGGTGATCCGCCCCCCCTCCAGCGCGCCGAGCCGCTCCAGCAGCGCCCCGGCCGCCGCGAGGGCGCCGGCGGGCGGCGGATCGGGGAACGGCAGGTCGGCCGGTGCCGCGCCCCAGGCGGCACAGTCGAGGCAGAGGCCGGACAGCTCGGCGTCGAAGATCTCCGCACGGTCGAAGGCCGGCAGGCCGCGATGCAGCGCCCCGGTCCACAGCCGGATCGCGACCCCCGGCCCTTCGCGCCCCGCCCTTCCCGCCCGCTGCTCGGCCGCGGCACGGCTGATGCGCAGCGTCGCCAGCCGGGTCAGGCCGCGCGCCGGGTCCAGCCGCGGGGCACGGCGGAACCCGCCATCGACCACGATCCGCACGCCCGGCACGGGCAGCGAGGTCTCGGCGATCGCGGTGGCCAGCACCACGCGCCGCCCTGCGCCCGGGCGCAGTGCCGCGTCCTGCTCGGCCGGCGCGAGGTCGCCGTGCAGCGGCAGCACCGCGGCGCCGCACCCTTCCAGCGCCGTCGCGGCGCGCCGGATCTCCGCCATGCCGGGCAGGAAGGCGAGCACGTCCCCCGGATGATCCCGCAGCGCCGCCCGCACCGCCGCCGCGACGGCGCCCGGCAGCGCCTCGGGCCCGGCGAGATCGCGCAGGGCATGCACGACCGCGACCGGGTGCGCGCGACCGGCGCTCTCCAGCACCGGCGCGCCGAGCAGCCGGGCGAGCCGCGCGGCCTCGGCGGTCGCCGACATCGCCAGCAGCCGCAGCTCCGGGCGCAGGCCGCGCTGCAGATCAAGGCAGAAGGCGAGCGCCAGGTCGGCGGCGAGCCCGCGCTCATGCACTTCGTCGAAGATCACCGCGGCGACGCCCTCGAGCCCGGGGTCGGATTGCAGGCGCCGCACCAGCAGCGCGTCGGTGACGACCTCGATCCGGGTCGCGGCGCTCACCGCGGACTCGAGCCGGGTGCGGTAGCCGACGGTCGCACCGACCGTCTCGCCGAGCAGAGCCGCCATGCGCGCCGCCGCGGCGCGGGTGGCGAGGCGGCGCGGCTCCAGCATCACGATTCGCCCCTCCCCGCGCCATGGCGCATCCAGCAGCGCGAGCGGGACGCGCGTGGTTTTCCCGGCCCCCGGCGGCGCCACCAGCACCGCGTTCGGGCCGGCCGCAAGGGCCGCGCACAGCGCCGGGAGCAAGTCCGTGACCGGAAGATCGGGGGGCGGCGGCATCGGCGCGCCCGTATCATGCGCGGCCACGCGGTGCGATGATGGGACGATGAGGAACCTGCTTCTGGGGCTGCTGCTGCTCGCGCTCGCAGCACCCGCCGCACGCGCGGCCGAGAGCGCCCCGGTCACGACGAAACGGGTGACCGCGAGCCTGGTTTCGGCGAGCGACAGCGTCGGGCCGGACGGCAAGGTTCAGGCCGCGCTGCGCCTTCAGCTCGCGCCGGGCTGGCACACCTACTGGCGGAACCCCGGCGATGCGGGCACGCCGCCGGCGCTGGATTTCTCGCTGCCCGCAGGGTTCCACGCCGGCGCCATCGCGTGGCCGGCGCCGGAGCGGATGCCGGAGGGGCCGCTGGTCACCTACGGCTATCGCGGCGACGTGCTGCTGCCGGCGACGATCACCGGCCCGCCCGGCCCGCTCGCGCTCAAGCTGCACGCCGAGTGGCTGGTCTGCGCCAAGGTCTGCATCCCCGAGAGCGGCGATTTCCGGCTCGACCTGCCGGCAGGCGACGGGGCGCCGGGCGCGCAGGCCCCCCTGTTCGCGGCGGCGGCGGCGCGCACCCCCCGGCCCTCGCCCTGGGCGGCGACGATCGCGCCGGACGGCACGCTCGCCGTCACCGGCACCAACCCCGGGTCTAGCTCCGGGCTCGGCAGCGTGCGCGCGGCCTACTTCTTCGCCGACACGCCCGACGTGATCGCCGCCGCGGCA
>JAFKFJ010000360.1 GCA_017307335.1 Alphaproteobacteria bacterium
GGTTGCCGATGTTGAGCAACCGTACCGGCGGCACCCCCGGCCCGCTCTCCGGCGGCCGATCGAGGCTACCGAGGATACCCGCCACGATGTCGTCGATGTAGGTGAAGTCACGCCGGAGCGTGCCACCGTCGAACACGGTGATCGGCTCTCCGCGCATGATCCGTTCGGCGAACAGGTAGTACGCCATGTCGGGCCTGCCCCAGGGGCCATAGACGGTGAAGAAGCGCAGGCCCGTCAGCGGCAGACCGAACAGATGCGCATACGCATAGCTGATCAGCTCATCGGCGCGCTTGCTCGCGGCGTACAGCGAAAGCGGCGTGTCCACCCGGTCGCTCTCCGCGAACGGCAGCGCGGTATTGCCACCGTACACCGACGAGGAACTCGCGTAGACGAGATGACGAAGATGCCGCAGCCGCCGGGCCAGTTCCAGAATCACCGTGTGGCCCAGAACATTCGCCGAGATGTAGGCGAACGGGTCCCGGAGCGAATGCCGCACCCCGGCCTGCGCCGCCAGATGGACGACGCGCTCGATCCCCGGATTGGCAGTGCCGAGTTCCGCGATCGCCTCCCGGTCGGCGATATCGAGGCGCTGGAAGCGGAACCGAGGCTGCGCGCGCAGACGCTGCAGGCGAGCCTCCTTCAAGCGCACGTCGTAGTACGGGTTCAGATCGTCCACGCCCAAGACGTCGTCCCCGCGCGCCAGCAACGCTTCGGCGACGTGATAGCCGATGAAGCCGGCGGCGCCGGTGAGCAGGATGGTCATGCGCGGGCCCCGTTGCGAACGCGCCGTATCTGACGGCACGCAGCGGGGCCCGGCAAGCCTTCCGGCGCCGGCTGTTGCGTGACTGCGACGTGCATCCTATGTGCGCCCGACGCGGCGGGAACCCTTGCAATGCGCCATCTGCCGATCTTCCTCGATCTGAGCGGCCGTCTCGCCCTCGTGGTGGGACAGGGCAGCGTGGCCGAGCGCAAGGCCGACCTGCTGCGCCGTGCGGGCGCGCAGGTGACCGTCACCGAACGGTTCGCACCGGAACTGCTCGCAGACTGCGCGGTCGCGATCGGGACCGGCGCGGCGGAATCCGATCTCCAGGCGTTGGCAAACGCCGCGCGTGCCAGCGGAATCCCATGCAACATCGTCGATCGGCCGGAGCTCTGCACGTTCATCATGCCGGCGATCGTCGATCGCAACCCTCTCACCGTCGCCATCGGCTCCGGCGGTGCGGCACCGGTGCTGGCACGCCTGTTGCGCGCGCGCATCGAGGCCGCGGTGCCCCCGGCGTTCGGCCGGCTTGCCGCAATCGCCGCCGAGTTCCGCGACGAGATGCGCCGGCGGCTGCCGGACCTGCAGGCGCGGCGCCGCCTGCTGGAGCGGCTGTTCGGGGGCAGCGCGAGTGAGCTCGTGTTTGCCGGCCGCGAGGCGGAGGCGCGCGACGTGTTCGCGCGCGCGCTTCGCGACGGCGCCGCGGCCGAAGGCATGGTGTTCCTCGTCGGCGCCGGGCCTGGAGCCGCCGACCTGCTGACGTTGCGCGCACAGCGCTTGCTTGGGGAAGCCGACGTGATCGTGCACGACCGGCTGGTGGGCGACGACGTGCTTGATCTCGCGCGCCGCGATGCCGAGCGGATCTATGTCGGCAAGGCGCGCGCCAATCACTGCCTGCCGCAGGCAGACATCAACGCGCTGCTCATCCGCCTCGCGCGCGAAGGCCGGCGTGTCGTGCGGCTCAAAGGCGGTGACCCGTTCATCTTCGGCCGCGGCGGCGAAGAAGCCGAGGCGCTCGCCGCCGCCGGCGTGCGCTTCGCGGTCGTCCCGGGGGTCACGGCCGCGCTGGCATGCGCCGCCGCCGAGGCGATCCCGCTCACGCATCGGGATGTCGCCCGCGCCGTGACATTCGTGACAGGCCATACGCGCGACGGCCGGCTCGACCTCGACTTCACGAGCCTCGTGAAGAGCAGCGCCACGCTCGCCGTCTACATGGGCATCGTCTCGCCGCCGCAGTTGCGCGACGGCCTTTTCGCCGCCGGGCTTGATGCCCGCACGCCGGCGGCCCTGATCGAGAGCGGCGGCACGGACGAGCAACGGGCCCTTCACGGCACACTCGACGAGCTTGTGGCGCGCGCGCCGGGATGGACCCGCGGCGGCCCGACGCTGGTGCTGATCGGTGAGGCCATCGGCCGCGGCGCCAGGCAGTCGGGGATCGCGGCAGCCGCCTGAGCTTGCCCGGCGCGAACTGCGCTGGGTAGAGTTCGGGCGCCGCACTGGAACACAGCATGAACGACGACCTGTTCGCTTCCTCGCCGGGCGGCCGGCCCGCCACCGGGCGCGGCCGGCGGGACGCCGGTGAGCCCGCCGGCTATTCGGCCAAGGACATCGAGGTTCTCGAGGGCCTCGAGCCGGTGCGCCGCCGGCCGGGCATGTTCGTGGGCGGCACCGACGAGACCGCATTGCACCACCTCGCGGCGGAAATCATCGACAACGCGATGGACGAAGCGGTTGCAGGACACGCGACGTTCATCGAGGTCGCGCTTGGGGTCGGCAACGAACTCGCCGTCCGCGACAACGGCCGCGGCATTCCCGTCGACCCGCATCCGAAGTTTCGTGACCGCAGCGCGCTGGAAGTGATCCTGACCACGCTGCACTCGGGCGGCAAGTTCAGCAGCAGAGTCTACGACACCGCCGGCGGCTTGCACGGCGTGGGGAGTTCGGTGGTCAACGCGCTTTCCGAAAAGCTCCGGGTCGAGGTCGCGCGCGACCGCGTCCTCTGGCGGCAGGACTATGTGCGCGGCAAGCCCGCCACCCCGCTCGTCAATGCCGGATCCGCACCGAACCGCCGCGGCACATTGATTCGCTTCACGCCCGATCGTCAGATTTTCGGCACGGCCGCGTTCAGTGCCATGCGGCTCTATCGGGTCTGCCGTTCGAAGGCCTATCTGTTTCGTGGCGTCGAGATCCGCTGGTCGTGCGACCCGAGCCTGCTCGGCGGCAAGGACGATGTGCCGGCCGTAGCGGTGCTGCACTTCCCCGGCGGCCTGCGTGACAGCCTCGAGGCGGACATCGACGGAGCTGCGCTCGTGGTGCCGCTCTGGTCGGGCGAGGCTGAATTGCCCTCGGCCGCGGATGCCGAACGCCCCGGCCGGGTCGAGTGGTCAGCGGCCTGGCTCGCGCAGGGCGACGGGTTCCTTCATAGCTATTGCAATACGGTTCCGACGCCGCAGGGCGGCACGCACGAGGCCGGGTTTCGCGCGGCGCTGCTCAAAGGGGTGCGTGCCTGGGGCGAGCATCGCGGCAACCGCCGCGCCGCCGCAGTGACGGCCGAGGACCTGATGGGGCCCCTGGCCGGCAAGCTCTCGCTCTTTTTGCGCGACCCGCAATTCCAGGGCCAGACAAAGGAGAAGCTGACGAGCGTGGAGGCGGCGCGGCTGGTCGAGACCGCGCTGCGCGACCGGTTCGATCACATGCTCGCGGCCGACCCGGCGCTTGCCGACACGCTGCTTGCGTTCGCCGTCGAGCGTGCGGAGGAGCGGCTGCGGCGACGGGAGTTGAAGGACGCCCCTCGCAAGTCCGCGACCAACCGGCTGCGCCTGCCAGGCAAGCTCGCCGATTGCGCCGAGGAGGATGCCGCGCGGACGGAGATTTTCCTGGTGGAGGGCGACAGCGCCGGCGGCTCGGCCAAGCAGGCGCGGGACCGGGCCACGCAGGCGGTGCTGCCGCTGCGCGGAAAGATCCTGAACGTCGCAAGCGCCAGCACGGAAAAGCTGCGGCAGAACCAGGAGCTGAAGGACCTGATCGAGGCCCTCGGCTGCGGCGTGGGCGAGCGCTTCGACCGCTCGCGCCTTCGCTATGGCCGGGTGATCATCATGACCGACGCCGATGTCGACGGGGCGCATATCGCGTCGCTGCTGATCACGTTCTTTTACCGCGAGCTTCCCGAATTGATCCGCAACGGGCACCTCTTCCTCGCCCAGCCTCCGCTCTATCGGCTGACGCAGGGAACGAAGACGCTGTATGCGATGACCGACGCGGACCGCGACGGTCGGCTTCGCCAGTTCAAGCCAGGGGCGAAGGTGGAGGTCAGCCGGTTCAAGGGCCTCGGTGAAATGCCCCCCGCTGCCTTGAAGGAAACCACGATGGACCCGCGCCGGCGCACGCTGCTGAAGGTCCTGGCGCTGGAGAGCGACCGACCGCGAACCGATGAGCTCGTGGAAAGCCTGATGGGGCGGCGACCCGAACTGCGTTTTCAGTTCATCCAAGAAAACGCACAGACTGTAACTGAACCCGACGTTTAGCGGCAGGCCGGGGGGCGGCCCCCGGCCCTGCCCTTCATCAGACGATCTTCTTCAATGACGGTGACGCCTTGAACCGAACCGTCTTGCCGGCCTTCACCTTGATCGCTTCGCCGGTGCGCGGGTTGAGGCCCTTGCGCGCCTTGGTCTTACGGACGATGAAGGTACCGAAGCTCGGCAGCGTGAAGCGGCCGTTCTTCTTCAGCTCGCGGACGATCGCGTCGATCACCTCCCCGGCTGCGCGGTTCGCCGCGGTACCGGTCAGTTCGGCAGACTCCTGGATAACCTGGGCGATAAACGCTTTCGACATGCGCTTCCTTTCCTGCTTTCTCTAAGATCCTCGGTCCGGGATGAGCGCGAATCGCCCGCCCCGCCGGCGGTCATCAAAAGTACCGCCTCGTAACAGCGATCTTACCCGCATGCAAAACTTTTCTGCGTGGACGCTGGGTTCACGGCGAAGAATTGTTCGGGCTCATGAAGGTCATTTCTGACGCGCACACTTCGCTTGCCCGCGCCGGCCGTGCCACAATGCGCCGATGAGCGATGTCCCGATGCTCCCCGCGACCGAACGAACCGATCCGCGCTACCACGATATCGAGCTGTGGCCATCGGACGTCGCACTCCACGCGCTCTGGGAGGCGCAGCTCGGCGCTGCCGCCGCCGTGGGCGCGGCGCTGCCGGCGATCGCGGCGGCGGTGGCGGCAAGCGTGCCGCGCCTCGAACGCGGCGGTCGAATCGCCTATGCGGGCGCCGGCACCTCGGCGCGCATCTGCGCCCAGGACGGCGCCGAACTGACGCCGACATTCGGTTGGCCGGCGGCGCGAACGAAGCTGTTGCTTGCCGGCGGCACCGATGCGCTGAGCAAAGCCCGCGAAGGCGCCGAGGACGATCGCGACGGTGCGATGCAGGCGGTCGCCGCCGCGGGGCTTGGAGCCGATGACGTGCTGTTCGCCGTCGCGGCCAGTGGGCGGACGGCGTTCACCTGCACCTGTCTCGAGGCGGCGAAAGCGCGGGGCGCGCTCACCGTCGCCCTCGCGAACGCGGCCGATGCCCCGCTGCTCACGGCTGCGGCCCACCCGATCCTGGTTGCGACCGGCGCCGAACCGATCGCCGGCTCCACCCGGCTCGGGGCGGGGACGGCACAGAAGATCGTGCTGAACCTCTTTTCCACTCTCCTCATGCTGCGACTCGGCCACGTGTTTCGTGGCCGGATGGTCGATATGCTGGCGACGAACGCGAAGTTGAAAGCGCGCGCCGTGCGCATGGTGCAGGAACTCGCCGCCGCCGGGGCGTCCGCGGCGCGCGAGGCGTTGTCGCGGACCGATTGGAACGTCAAGGCGGCCCTGCTGGTGCTGCGCGGCTGCACCGCGGAGGATGCGCGCACCATTCTGGCCCGCCACCACGGCGATCTGCACGCGGCCCTCGCAGAGGTCGACCGATGATCGCGCTCGACGCGCCGATCCTGTTCGACGGCCGTGCCCGCCTCGGGCGCCGCTTCATCGTGGTCGACGGAGCGCGCGTCACGGCGGTGCTCACGACCCCGCCCCCGTCGATCGACGTTGAACCGCTACCGCCCGACACCGTTCTCGCGCCGGGCTTCGTCGATCTGCAGGTCAATGGCGGAGGCGGCGTGCTGTTCAACGACGTGCCAGACCCGTCCGGACTCGCCACGATCGCCCGTGCGCATGCGCAACGCGGCACGACGACCGTGTTGCCCACGCTCGTCAGTGCACCTGCCGCGGTCCGCGACAGGGCGCTCGGTGCTGTGCGGGAGGCCCGCGCGCAGGAATTGCCGGGCATCGGTGGCGTGCATGTCGAGGGGCCGTTCCTGGCGCCTGCGCGCCGCGGCATTCACCCGGCCAGCGCGCTGACGGCGCCAAGCGAGGCGGATCTGGCGGGGCTGTGCGCACCGCTCCCCGCGCCGCGCCTGATCACCGTGGCGCCGGACGTCGTTGCGCCAGCCGCGATCGCAGCATTGAACGAGGCGGGTTGGCGGGTCTTTCTCGGCCACAGCGACGCGACGTGCGAACAGGCGCGCGCCGCGCTTGATGCCGGTGCGGTCGGGTTCACGCATCTTTTCAACGCCATGTCACCGTTGAGCGCGCGCGGCCCCGGCCTCGTCGGTGCGGCGTTCGATGACAGGGCCGCCTTTGCCGCAATCATCGTGGACGGCCACCACGTCCATCCGGTTGCGATCCGCCTGGCCTGGCGCGTGCTCGGGCCTTCGCGGCTGTTCCTGGTGTCCGACGCCATGCCCTCGGTCGGCGGCGACGGCGGTGGCTTCCTGCTCGGCGGCCGCCCGATCCACCTCAGCGACGACCGCCTGACCGACGAACACGGAACGCTCGCCGGGGCGCATCTTTGGATGGCACTTGCGGTGCGCAACGCGGTGCGGCTGGTCGGCATATCGCCGGATGATGCGCTGCGCATGGCGACCCTGACACCGGCGGAGGCAATGGGCCTGCACGATCGCGGCCGCATCGCGCCCGGCGCGCGGGCGGACTTCGTGCTGCTGGACCGCGACCTCGGCGTCCATGCCGTCTGGCAAGGCGGCGTGCGGATCTGACGCGCTACCGACGGCGCAGGAAGTCCAGCGCCCCCTGCAGAATCCAGGCAGCGGCGAGGCGGTCGACGATTTCGCCGCGGCGGCGGCGCGACAGGTCGGCCTCGCCGATCAGCGCACGCTCGACCGCCGCGGTGGAAAGCCGCTCGTCCCATAGCACCGCGTCGAGGCCGGTCGCGGCGCTGAGCGCGTGAGTCCAGTCCCGCGCCGCCTGCGCTGCCGGCCCCGGCCTGCCGTCCAGATCCAGCGGCAGGCCGACGACGAGCCCGCCTGCCCCCTCACGCCGCGCGATGGCGGCGATTTCCGCCGCGTTCTGCGCGAGCTTGCCGCGCGCCAGGCTTGCATGCGGGGTCGCGACCATCCGCGACACGTCTGAGAGCGCGACACCGATGGTGCGACGGCCCGGATCGAGTCCGATCAGCCGCGCGCCGGGGGGTAGCCGGGCGGCCAGGCCGGTCAGGTTGATGACGCCCATGGCGGCGGTTATCCTTCGCTTCCCGCTCCCCTCCAAGAGGACCCCGCATGTCGCTCGATCCGGCGACCGTCCGTCGCATCGCCAGTCTCGCCCGCATCCGGCTGGATGAGGCGCAGTTGCAGCCGCTGCAGGCGGAGCTCAACGGCATCCTGGGCTGGATCGAGCAGCTCAACGAAATCGACGTGACGGGCATCGAACCCCTCGCGGGTGCGGCCGAGATGGCGCTGAAGATGCGCGAGGACGTGGTGACGGATGGCGGGATCCCCGACGCGCTGCTCGCCAACGCGCCTGACCGCGCGGGCGACTATTTTGCCGTGCCGAAAGTGGTCGAGTGATGCTGGATCTCTCCCTGGCCGCCGCACGGGCGGCGCTGCGGTCGCGCAAGGTCTCGGCGCGCGAACTGACGGACGCCGCGCTCACCGCGATCGAGGCGCTCAACCCGCGCATCAACGCCTTCATCACCGTCACCGCCGATCTCGCGCAGCGCCATGCCGCCGCGGCGGATGTGGCGCTGGCGCGCGGCGAGGCCCGCAACCTCACCGGCGTGCCGCTCGCGATCAAGGATCTGTTCTGCACCGCCGGCGTGCGGACCACGGCGGCAAGCCGCATCCTCGAACCCTTCGTGCCGCCGTACGAGAGCACTGTCACCGCGAACCTGCTGCGCGATGGCGCGGTGTTTCTCGGCAAGGCGAATCTCGACGAGTTCGCGATGGGCTCCTCGAACATGACCTCGGCATTCGGGCCGGTCACGAACCCGTGGACCCGGCAGGGCGACAACCGGCCGCTCGTGCCGGGCGGTTCGTCGGGCGGGTCGGCGGCGGCGGTCGCGGCGCGGCTCGCGTTCGGCGCGACCGCGACCGACACCGGCGGCTCGATCCGCCAGCCGGCGAGCTTCTGCGGCATCGCCGGCGTCAAGCCGACCTATGGCCGCTGCAGCCGCTACGGCATCGTTGCCTTCGCCTCCTCGCTCGATCAGGCCGGGCCGCTCGCGCGCACGGTGGAAGACTGCGCCATCCTGCTCCGGTCCATGGCGGGGCATGATCCGCGCGACTCCACCTCTGCCGACGTGCCGGTGCCGGACTTCGCCGCCGCCTGCGCGCGCGGCGTGCGCGGCCTGCGCATCGGCGTGCCGCTCGCGATCAAGGATCTGTTCTGCACCGCCGGCGTGCGGACCACGGCGGCAAGCCGCATCCTCGAACCCTTCGTGCCGCCGTACGAGAGC
>JAFKFJ010000361.1 GCA_017307335.1 Alphaproteobacteria bacterium
CATGCCGGAGACGACGACCCGCCCGGTCCCGCCGAGCTCCTGGGCCAGCACCTCGGCGAACCGCCGCCCGTTGGCGGAGGCGTTGCGGCTGCCGACCAGGGCCACCGCCGGTGCCGCCAGCGCCTCGGGGTCGCCGAGGACGGCGATCACCGGCGGCGCGTCCTCCAGCAGCCCGAGCAGCGGCGGGTAGCCGGGCTCGTTCACGAACAGCAGGGTGGCGCCCAGCCGCGCGGTGCGGGCGATCTCGCGCCCCGCCGCGGCGGCGGGGGGGATCGCGAGCGGCGCCGCCCGCCCGCCGGCGCGCGCGAGGCCGGGCAGCGCCTCCAGCGCCGCTGCGGGGCTGCCGAAGCGGGCGAGCAGGCGGCGGTAGGTGATCGGGCCGACCCCTTCGGCGCGGGCGAGCCGCAGCCGGTCGGCATCGCTCACCGCCCGGCCCCGATCCTGGGCTCGGTGCCGGCCAGCAGGCGCCGGATGTTGCCCTCGTGGCGCATCCAGATCAGCAGCGCGACCCCGAGGATGAGCAGCGCGATCATGCCCCCGCTCGCCGCCCAGGCGAGCAGCGGTGCGAGGGCGAAGGCGGCGAGCGCGCCGGCGGAGGAGAACCGGGTCAGCCGCGCCACCCCGAGCCACACCGCGCCTGCGGCGAGGCCGGCGAGCGGGCTTGCCGCGAGCAGCACGCCGAACCCGGTCGCCACCCCCTTGCCGCCCCGAAAGTGCAGCCACAGCGGAAAGAGATGGCCGAGCACGGCGGCAAGCCCCGCGGCCGCGACCCCCGGCAGGCCGGCGAAGTGCAGCCCGAGCACAACCGCCAGCGCCCCCTTCGCGCCGTCCAGCAGCAGGGTCGCGGCGGCAAGCGCCTTGTTGCCGGTGCGCAGGACGTTGGTGGCGCCGATATTGCCCGACCCGATGCGCCGGATGTCGCCCAGCCCGGCGGCGCGCGTCAGCAGCAGGCCGAACGGGATCGTTCCCAGCAGGTAGCCGGCGGCGGCCACGGCGAGAAGGCGGGCGGGGTCGGTCATCGGTGCCAGTATGGAGTACACGCGGCGGCCGGCGGAAGGCGTGCTCGCGAGCGCGCGAGCGGTATCGGGCCGCCGATGTGCTATCCGGGCGGGACCGGCGCGCCCGGCGCGGCGGCGGCAGCGAGGCCCGGAGCATGGCAGCGACCGAGCACACCCGCGACGGCAACGCAGGCGGCGCCCCGCTCCTGCCGCCTGTCAGCGCGCAAGGCTACGTGGCGCACGACGGCGCACGTATCTGGTACGCCGTCTATGGCGCCGGCCCGCCCGTCATCCTGCTGCATGGCGGCCTCGGCAGCGGCGAGGACTGGGTGGAGCAGATTCCGGCGCTGATCGCGCACGGGTATCGTGCCATCGCGATCGACAGCCGCGGCCAGGGACGCAGCACGCGCGACGCGCGGCCGTTCAGCTACGTGCTGATGGCATCCGACGTGCTCGCGGTGATGGACGCGCTCGCGATCGACAAGGCTGCAATCGTCGGCTGGAGCGATGGCGCCATCATCGGCCTGATCCTGGCGATGCGGAGCCCCGCGCGCATCCGCCGGGTGTTCGCGTTCGGCGGCAACATGGACCTCAGCGGCGTGCAGCACGTGTCGCCGTCCGATCCGTTCGTCGTCGGCCTGGTCGAGCGCGCCGCGAGCGACTACCGGCGGCTCTCGGAAACCCCGGACGAGTTCAAGGTCGTTGCCGACGCCGTGTTCCGGATGATGGCGACGGAGCCGAACTACCGCGCCGAGGATCTGGCGACGATCGGCGTGCCGGTGGCGATCGTGCATGCCGAGCACGACGAGTTCATCACCGGCGCGCACAGCGCGTATCTCGCGCGCAGCATCCCGCACGCGGCGCTGGTCGTGCTGCCCGGCGTGGGCCACACGGCGATGCTGGAGCAGCCGCGGCCGTTCAACGCGGCGATGCTCGCGTTCCTCGCCGAACCGTAGGGCGTTACGCTTCGGCCATCGTGATGTAGTTCACCGCGACGTCCCGCCCCGTCCGCCAGCCGCCGCGCGGCTCGGGCAGCAGGCCGGCGATGTCGGCGAGCCGCAGGCCGGCGGCGCGAAGATGCGTGTCCAGCTCGGCCGGCGTCACGAACCGGTGCCAGTCGTGCGTGCCCGCGGGCAGCCAGCGCAGCACGTATTCGGCGGCGAGCTTCGCCGCCAGCCAGGAGCGGGCGGTGCGGTTCAGGGTGGAGAGGAACAGGTGCCCGCCGGGCTCCAGCAGCCGCGCCAGCGTCGCCACGAACCCCGCCGGATCGGCCACGTGCTCGATCACCTCCAGCGCCGTCACGACCGGGAAGCGCACCGCCTCGCCGAGCAGCGCCTCCGCCGTCGCGGCGCGGTAGGTGAGGTCGAGGCCGCGCCCGGCGGCGTGGGCCTCCGCGGCCGCCAGCGCGGCCGGGGCGACGTCGATGCCCAGCACGCGGTGCCCGGCCCGTGCCAGCGCCTCCGCCGCCAGCCCGGCGCCGCAGCCGACATCGAGGATGCGGACCGGGGCGGGGCCGATGCGCGCCAGGATCCAGGCGATGCGCGCCGGATTCATGCGATGCAGCGGCCGCATCGGGCCGGCCGGGTCCCACCAGCGTCCGGCCAGCGCGTCGAACCGTGCCACCTCCGACGTGAGCACGCTGGACCCTTGCATCGCCGCCATGTTGCTGCCATCCGCCCGTCACCGTATGTGTGCCGCGCCAGCCCACGCGCCCGCAACAGCAGAAGAAGAATGTCCCGACTCGTCATGAAGTTCGGCGGCACGTCCGTCGCCGACCTCGACCGCATCCGCAACGTCGCCGCCCGCGTCAAGCGCGAGACCGATGCCGGGCACGAGGTGGCGGTCGTCGTCTCGGCCATGGCCGGCGTCACCAACCAGCTCGTCGGCTGGTGCCAGTCCCTCTCGCCCCTGCACGACGCGCGTGAATACGACGCCGTGGTGGCGACCGGCGAGCAGGTGACGGCGGGCCTGACCGCGATCGCGCTGCAGGAGATCGGCGTCGATGCCCGCTCCTGGCAGGGCTGGCAGGTGCCGTTTGCCACCGACGGCGCGCACGGCAAGGCACGCATCGCCGCGATCGAAGGGGCGGAGCTGATCCGCCGCATGCAGATGGGACAGGTGCCGGTTGTCACCGGGTTCCAGGGCATCGGCCCCGACAACCGCGTCACCACGCTGGGCCGCGGCGGCTCCGACACATCGGCGGTCGCGCTGGCGGCTGCGCTGCGCGCCGACCGTTGCGACATCTTCACCGACGTCGACGGCATCTACACGACCGACCCGCGCATCGTTGCGAAGGCCCGCAAGCTCGATAAGATCGCCTACGAGGAAATGCTGGAACTGGCCTCGGTGGGCGCGAAAGTGCTGCAGACCCGCAGCGTCGAGTTCGCGATGAAGGCGCGCGTGCGCGTGCAGGTGCTCAGCAGTTTCGAGGACCTGCCCGGAAGCCTGCTGGTGGACGAGGACGAGATCGTGGAAAAGGAAATGGTTTCGGGCATCGCCTACTCGCGCGACGAGGCGAAGCTCACCGTGCGCCGGGTGCCCGACCGGCCCGGCATCGCGGCGGCGATCTTCGGCCCGCTCGCGGCGGCCGGCGTGAATGTCGACATGATCGTGCAGAACATCTCGGCCGACGGCATGACCGACATGACCTTCACCCTCGGGCGCACCGACCTGCCGCGCGCGCGCCGCGTGCTGGACGACAACCGCGGCACGATCGGCTTTTCCGAGCTGGTGGCCGATGCCGACGTGGCGAAGATCAGCGTGGTCGGCGTGGGCATGCGCAGCCATGCCGGCGTCGCCAACACGATGTTTCGCACGCTGGCCGAGAAGGGCATCAACATCCAGGTGATCTCGACCAGCGAGATCAAGGTCTCGGTGTTGATCGGGGCGGAATACACCGAACTCGCGGTGCGGGCGCTGCATACCGCCTACGGCCTCGATGCCGCCTGACACCACCCCGCCGAACGCCGGGCTGCTCGCCGCGCGCGCGAAGCTCGACCGGCTGTGGGCGCGCGGGGCGGAGTTCCTCGGCTGCCGCTACGCGATCATGGGCGGCGCGATGACGTGGGTGAGCGAGCGGCATCTGGTCGCCGCCATCAGCAACGCCGGCGGGTTCGGCGTGATCGCCTGCGGGGCCATGAACCCCGACCAGCTCGCCGCCGAGATCGCCGCGACGCAGGCGCTGACCGACAAGCCCTTCGGCGTGAACCTGATCACCATGCACCCCGAGCTGGATGCGCTGGTGCGCGTGTGCATCGCGGGGCGCGTCGGGCATGTCGTGCTCGCCGGGGGCATCCCGCCCGGCGGCGCGGTGCGCGCGGTGAAGGATAGCGGCGCGCGGCTGATCTGCTTCGCCCCGGCGCTGGTGCTCGCCCGGCGCCTCGTGCGCGCGGGCGCCGATGCGCTGGTGATCGAGGGCAGCGAGGCCGGCGGACATATCGGCCCGGTGTCGCTGACCGTGCTGGCGCAGGAGATCCTGCCGGCGCTGCGCGAGGTGCCCGTGTTCGTGGCCGGCGGCATCGGGCGCGGCGAGGCGATCCTGGCATTCCTGGAGATGGGGGCGGCGGGGGCGCAGATCGGCACCCGCTTCGCCGCCGCCGAGGAGAGCATCGCGCATGCGCGCTTCAAGGAGGCGTTCGTGCGCGCCGCCGCCCGCGACGCATTGCCCTCGGTGCAGCTCGACGAGCGGTTTCCGGTGATCCCGGTGCGCGGCCTCGCCAATGCCGGCACGCGGCGCTTCCTGGAGCACCAGGCCGACACTGTGCGCCGCTTCCAGAGCGGCGAGCTGACGCGCGAGGCAGCGCAGCTTGCGATCGAGCATTTCTGGGCGGGGGCGCTGCGGCGCGCGGTGATCGAGGGCGACGTCGAGCAGGGCAGCGTGATGGCCGGGCAGTCGGTCGGCATGGTCACCTCGGTGCAGCCGACGGCCGCGATCATTGCCGAGCTGGTCGGGCAGGCCGCGGGCGCGCTGGCGGCGCGCGACCGGTAGCCGGCCGCCGGGGGCCGCATGTCCACCCCCCGTCGCCTCCTTGCCCGGCTGCGCCAGCTCATGGCGGTCGGCACCGTGCCGCTGCCGGAACTCGTCCGCCTTGTCGCCGAACAGCTCGTGGCGGAGGTCTGCTCGGTCTACGTCGTCCGCCCGGGGGAGATTCTGGAACTCGCCGCGACCGAGGGGCTGCGGCCGGAGGCGGTCGGGCGGGCGCGGCTGCGGGTGGGCGAGGGCATCGTGGGCCTCGCCGCCGCCAAGGGCGAGGCGCTCAACCTGCCCGACGCGCAGAACCATCCGGCCTTCGCCTATCGCCCGGAAACGGGGGAGGAGCCCTACGCCTCCATGCTCGCGGTGCCGGTGCGCCGCGCCGGGCGCACGCTCGGCGTGATCGCGGTGCAGAACCGCCAGCCGCGGCGCTACGACCCGGACGAGGTCGAGGTGCTGGAAACCGTGGCGATGCTGCTGGCAGAGCTGCTGGCCGGCGCCATCGTGCCCGACAGCGCCGAGGAGGGGCTCGGTTCCGCGACGCCGCGCCGCTTCGCGGGCATCTGTCTGGTCGGCGGGATCGCGATCGGGCCGATCGTGCGCATCGGTCCCGCGGCGGCGCCGCGCCGCCTGCTGGCCGACGACCCGGCCGCCGAGCTCGCGCGGCTGGATACCGCGGTGAAGAGCATGCGCGCCACGGTGGACGAACTGATCGCCGCCCGCCTGCCGGACGGCGACGCGCCGCGCGAGGTGCTCGACGCCTACCGCCTGATCGCGGCCGATACGGGCTGGCTCCGCCGCGTGTCCGACGCGATCCGCACCGGGCTTTCCGCGGAGGCCGGGGTGCACCGCGTCGCCGGCGAGCTGCGCGACAAGCTGCGCCGCGTGTCCGACCCCTATCTGCGCGAGCGGCTCGCCGACATCGAGGACCTGGTGGGCCGGCTGCTGCGGGCGCTCGACGGCGAGGCGCCGGAACGGGTGCCGCCGGGGGCGATCCTGCTCGCCCGCCGCCTCGGTCCCGCCGAGCTGCTCTACTGGCATGCCCGCGGCATCGGCGGCGTGGCGGTGGAGGAAGCGACCGCCGCCGGACACGCCGCGATCATCGCCCGCGCCCTCGGCCTGCCCGCGCTGGGCGCCGCGCGCGGGGCGATGGAGCAGGCGGAGAACGGCGACCCGGCGGTGCTCGACGCCGAGGAGGGGCACCTCGTGCTGCGGCCGGGGCCGGAGGTGCTGGGGACCTATCAGCGCGAGGTGCGGGGACGCTCCGCGCGGCAGGCACGCTGGGCCACGCTGCGCGACCGGCCGGCGGTGACCGCCGACGGCACGCCGCTCAGCCTGATGCTGAACGCCGGCCTGGCGCTGGAACTCGGCCAGCTCGACGCCACCGGCGCCGATGGCATCGGCCTGTTCCGCACCGAGATCGCGATGCTCGCGCGCGGCATGGTGATGGACACGGCCGAGCAGGCGGCGGTCTACGCCCGGGTGCTGGACGCCGCGGCCGGGCGCCCGGTGGTGTTCCGCACGCTCGATCTCGGCGGCGACAAGCTGTTGCCCGGCAGCCCGACGCCGGAGGAGGAGAACCCGGCGATGGGCTGGCGCAGCCTGCGCGTCGGGCTCGACCGCCCGGCGGTGCTGCGCCGGCAGTTGCGCGCGCTGCTGCTGGCGAGCGGCGGGCGGCCGCTGACGGTGATGTTTCCCATGGTGGCGACCACCGCGGAATTCCGCGCCGCCCGCGCCCTCCTCAGGGCCGAGGCCGCACGGATACGCCCCAGGCCGGAACGGTTGCTTGTCGGCACTATGCTGGAGGTGCCGGCGCTGCTGTTCCAGCTCGATACATTGCTTACGGAAGTGGATTTTGTCTCCATCGGCACGAATGATCTCATGCAGTTCACCTTCGCGGCCGACCGCGGCACCCCGGCGATCGCCGGGCGCTATGACCTGCTCTCACCGGCGATGCTCAACTTATTGGAGATGCTGGTGGAGCGCGCGCGGGCTACGGGCCGGCCGATCTCGATCTGCGGTGAGGCGGCGGGACGGCCGCTGGAAGCGATCACGCTGGCCGGCCTCGGGATCACCACGCTCTCCATGGCAGCCGGGTCGGTCCTGCCGGTGAAGGAAGCGATGGCAGGCCTTGATTTGCCGGCATTCCGGGCGGTGCTGCGGCTGATCCGGGAGTCCGACGGCGCGGCGCCGAGCCTGCGCGAGCCGATCGCCGCCTGGGTGCGCGAGCACGGGGTGCCGGTGTAACGGCGCAACGGTGCGCCGGAACCCGCAAAACTTTCGCGCGAGTCGGTTGGCATTTTCTGCGCCGCGCTCTACAGAATGTGAGGCTTGCGGGACGTTGTGAACATGCGTTGCCGCAACTTGGCCGATTACGAAACTGTTTTGGGCTCGATCGCGCCGTGCTCCAGGACCGCAGGTCTCGTCTGACGCTTCGACTTGCTCCAGGCCGATCCATGATGACGCCGTACGAGGCGGCACCCGCCTCTGCGGCGCAGGTGGGCGGCGATCTGCGGGCGGCGCGGGAACGGCTGGGCTGGAGCGTCGCGGCCATCGCCGCCCATCTGCGCATTCGCCGGCCCTATCTGGAGGCGCTGGAGGACGGGCGCACGGCGGACCTTCCGGGCATCGCCTACGCGCTGGGCTTCCTGCGCACCTACGCGCAGGCGCTCGGCCTCGACCCGGACGAGATGGCGCGCCGCTTCCGCGCCGAGGCGGTGGAGGCCAACCGCAAGACCGAACTCAACTTTCCCGCGCCCGTGCCGGATCGCGGCATTCCCGCGGGCGCGGTGATCCTGGTCGGTGCGGTGCTGGCGATCGGCGCCTATATCGGCTGGTACCGACTGAGCGAGATGCGCCAGCCGGGACCGGAGCCGGTGCCGCCGGTGCCGGCCCACCTCGCCACCCTCGCCGAGCCGGCGACGCCGCCGACCCCGCCGCCGTCGCCGGCCGCCGTCCAGAACACGGCTCCCTCGGCCCCGGCGTCCGACGCCTCCGCGGCCGAGGCGGCCCCGCCGCTGCCGAGCGTGGCGCCCAGTTCCGCGGCGGCCGCGACGCCCGTGCCGCCGGCGTCGGAGCCGGTGGCCGCCGCCGCACCCGTCGGCATACCCGTCGCCGCACCCGCGGCCCCGCCCCCTGCGCCGGCGGTGGATTCCGCCAAGCCCGCCGGGCCGCGCATTGTTGTGCGGGCGCGTGCGGATGCCTGGATCCAGGTGCGTGACCGGGGCGGGCAGGTCTTCCTCAACCGGGTGCTGCGCAGCGGCGAGAGCTGGACGGTGCCGGACAAGCCCGCGCTGCTGCTCACCACCGGCAATGCCGGCGGGACGGAGCTGCTCGTGGACGGGACCGAGACGCCCGGCCTCGGCGGCAACGGGGCGGTGCGTCGGGACCTGCCGCTCGATGCCGACGCGATCAAGGATGGCAAGCTGGCGCTGCCCACGCGCCCGTCGGTGCAGCACTAGCCCCGGGCACGGGAGCAGTCGCGATGTCGGAGGCGGAAACCACGCCGGGCAAGCGGGTGGCGACCGAG
>JAFKFJ010000362.1 GCA_017307335.1 Alphaproteobacteria bacterium
ATCAGCCGGCCGTGGCGACGACCACGTCCGGCGCGGCCTCGGGCCGGTGCAGCGCCTCGATCAGCGCCGGATGCCGTTCGATGATCGCGCGCTGGTTGAGCGAGCCCTTGTCGGTGATTTCGCCGGCGTCGAGCGAAAGCGGTTCGAGCAGGATCCGCGCCCGCGCCACGCGCTCGGAACTGCCGGCCGCCGCCTGCGCCAGCGCATCGAGGCGCTCCTGAAGCCACGCGCGCAGGCCGGGATCGCGCGCGGCCTCGGCGAGCGTTGCGCAGTCCCGCGCCACCGTCCGCCAGGCGTCGCCGTCCGGCACCAGCAGCGCGCCCACCTCGTCGCGATCATGGCCGGTGATCACCGCATCACGCACCAGCGGCGCGAAGCCGGCGATGACGCGCGCCCGCAGCCCGGCGACATTCACCCAGGTTCCCGTCGCCAGCTTGAAATCCTCGGCGATCCGCCCGTCGAACAGCAGCCCGCGCGCCGGATCGGCAGGATCGACGAGGCGCACCGCGTCGCCGATGCGATAAAAGCCCTCGTCATCGAAAGCCGCCGCCGTCAGCGCCGGCTCGCGCCAGTAGCCGGGCGTCACGTGCGGGCCGCGCAGGCGGATTTCGAGTTTCGGGCCGGCGGCGACGAGTTTCGCCACAACGCCCGGCACCGGGCCGCCGATCTCCCCGGGACGCTCGGCGTCGTGGATGCTGTTGACGGAGAGCGGCGCCGTCTCCGTCGCACCCAGCCCCGTCACCATCACGATGCGTTCGCCGCAGACGGCGTGGGCAAGTTCCGCATAGCCGTCCCACACCGGGCGCGACAGCGCCGCCGCCGCGTAGAACAGCACTTTTATGCGGCTGAAGAAGGTGTGCGCCAGCGCGCGGTCCTGGCGCAGATGGGCAAGCACCGCCTCATAGCCGCGGGGGACGTTGAAATAGACCGTGGGCGCCACCTCCCGCAGATTCGCGATCGTGGTCGGCATGCCCTCCGGCGTCGGGCGGCCGGCGTCGATATATAGCGTGCCGCCGTTGTACAGCGTCACGTTGACGTTGTGGTTGCCGCCGAACGTGTGGTGCCAGGGCAGCCAGTCGATCAGCACCGGGGGTTCGTCGGCGAGGAAGGCCAGCACCTGCAGCAGCATCTGCTGGTTGGCGCAGAGCATGCGGTGCGTGTTGATCACCGCCTTGGGCGCGCCGGTCGAGCCCGAGGTGAACAGCAGCTTCGCGACGTCGTCGGGGCGCAGCGCGGCGCGCCGTGCCTCGATCACCGCGGTCGGCGCCGCATCCAGCAGCGCGGTCAGGGGCGTCGTCGGGAGGTCGGCGGGCGGGTTTTGCGCGCAGACGATCTCGGCGCCGTCGGCCGCGGCGACGCGCAGCGCGCCGGCAAACCGCGCGCCGTCGGCGGCGTAGACCAGGCGCGGGGCAACACGCTTCAGCACGTGGCGCAGCCGGCCGAAATCGCGCGACAGAAGCGAATAGGCCGGCGAGATCGGCACGAACGGCACACCGACATAGTGCGCGGCGAGCGTGATCAGCGCCTGCGCGATCTCGTTCTCCGACAGCACGGCGATCGGCGCTTCAGCGTTCAATCCGCGCGCCACCAGCGCCTGCGCGATCCGCTGCACGCTCGCGAGCGTCGCGGCGTAGCTGATCCGCCGCCAGCCGCCGCTGCCGTCACGCTCCGCGAGAAAGGTCCGCTCCGGCGCAACCTCCGCCCAGCGGATCAGCCGCTCGGTGATGAAGCCGGGGTAGGGGCCGAGCGGTTCCGTCGCGCGCAGCAGCGTGGAGCCGTCCGCACGACGCTCCACCGCCATCCGCCATTGCCCGAGGCGCACCGGGCGGGCCGGCAACCTCGACATTGTTCCATCCTCCCGCGGCCGCCGGCGCCCTCAGGCGCTGCGCTTGCTCCGGTCATAGGCTTCCAGGCCGGGCCTGAAGCTCTTGTCGTCCAGGAACTGCTTCATACCCTGCTTTCGCCCCTCCGTCTTGTCGGCGAAGTAGAGCTGTTCCTGCTTGGCGGTCAGGTATTCCTCGGCCTGCTCCCACGGCATCTCGCGCACGCGCTTCAGCGCGTCCTTCGCGACCTTCAGCACCGTCGGGTTCTTCTCCAGCAGGCGGTCGGCGATCGCCCGCACGCGCGTCCGCAGCACCTCGCGCGGCACCGCCTCGTTCACCAGCCCGAGCGACGCGGCCTTGCGCCCGTCGAACACTTCACCGGTCATGATGTAGTAGAGCGCCTCGCGCAGGCCCATTGTCGCCGCGACCGCCTTGGTGACGTTGCCGGCGGGGATGATGCCCCAGTTGATCTCCGAAAGCCCGAACTGCGCATCCTCGGCGGCGACCGCGAGATCGCAGGAGACGAGCGGCGTGAACGCGCCGCCGAAGCACCAGCCGTTGACCATGGCGATGGTCGGCTTCTCGAACCACATCAGCCGCCGCCACCAGCCGTAGGCATCGCGCCGTACCTTCAGCACCCGCGCGCGCGACTCGCCCTCCGCGTCACGGAAATACTCCTTGAGGTCCATGCCGGCGGAGAAGGCGTCGCCGGCGCCGGTCAGCACCAGCACGCCGCACCGTGCATCGCCCTCCAGCGTCTCCAGCACCTCCAGCATGCGCGCGTTCAGCGCCGGGTTCATGGCGTTGCGCTTCTCCGGCCGGTTCAGCGTGACCCAGGCGACCTGGTTCTCGAACGCCACCTGCACCAGGTCGTCGCCGTCCTTCGCCGCAGCAGCCATCACGCATACCTCCCCAAGCCTGCCCGGCCCTGTACCAGCGCGCAGCACGCCCGGCAACCAGATTCTTCGCACTGCGAAGTGTTATGCTCCCTCTTGTGCGCACATGCGCGTCGGGTAACACCAAGGGGCGCGTGCGGAGGATGCGGCATGGCGGACCGGCGGACGGCGACGGGCAGGGTGGCGGACCCCGGCGCTGCGCCGCTCGACATGGCGGGGCTCGACGATGCCGTCGGCTTCGCG
This sequence comes from Alphaproteobacteria bacterium, assembly GCA_017307335.1. Classification (GTDB taxonomy): domain Bacteria; phylum Pseudomonadota; class Alphaproteobacteria; order Acetobacterales; family Acetobacteraceae; genus JAFKFJ01. Next base: position 2,963 of record JAFKFJ010000362.1, read on the forward strand.
CTGCGCCGCGCGCAGCTCGCGGTGTTCGCCGACTACAGCGCGGCGGTGCAGGATCTCGGCATCACCGCCGCACAGTTCTCGGTGCTGCGCCTCGTCAACGCCAATCCGGGCACGAAGCAGATGGCGATCGCCGCGGCGCTCGGCATCGAGGCGCCGCGCACCGCCTTCGTGCTCGACGAGCTGGCCCGCCGCGGCCTGCTGGAGCGGCGGGCCTCGCCCACGGACCGGCGGGCACGCGCGCTGTTTCTCACGCCGGAGGGAAAGCAGCTCCACCGCAGGCTGAGCCGGCGCGAGGCTGCCCATGCCGCGCGCATGACGGCGCGGCTGCGCGGCGAGGATCGCGCGGCGCTGCTGCGCATGCTGCACAACCTGGCGACGCCGCTGTAGCGCGGCACTGCTTCAGCCGGCGGCGGCCCAGCCGTCGCGGATCAGCGTGATCCCCTCGGTGTAGACCTGCTCGGGTGCCGGGAAGAAGTCGCGCCACACGCGCGTCGCCGCCGCCAGTGCCGGGAGCGAGCGGCCGAATGCCTCGATGGTCAGCCAGCCGTCGTAGCCCACCGCCCGCAACGCCTTGAAATGCGCGGCGAACGGAACGTGTCCGCGCCCCGGCGTGCCGCGGTCGTTCTCGGAGATATGCACGTGGCGGAGTTTCGGCGCGGCCTGGAAGATGATCCCGACCGGGTCCTTCTCCTCGATGTTGGCGTGATAGGTGTCGTGCATGACGCCGAAATTGGGGTGGTCGACCCGCGCCGCGTGCGCCAGCGCATCGGCCATCGTGTTCACGATGTAGGCCTCGAACCGGTTCAGGTATTCCATCACCAGCGGCATGCCGAGCTTGGCGCAGTTCTCGGCGGCGGCCCGGTGCACCTCGGCGAGCCGTCCCCGCTCCACGTCGGTCGGCGCCTCGCCGGTGAACAGGCCGAGGGGCTGGTGCACCGGCCCGCAGAGCATGGGCGAGCCGAGCGACGCCGCCCACTCCGCCGCCGCCGCCAGATGGTCCACGGCGGCCCGCCGGTGCGCCGGGTTGTCGCTCAGCGGGTTGTGCTCGGCGTCGGGGATGATGGTGATCGCGGTGACGCCCAGGCCCAGGTCGCGGATCTGTCCGCCCAGGCGGCGGTAATGCGCGGTGTCGCCGCCGAACATCGGCACCTCCACCCCGTCATACCCGGCCGCCTTCAGGGCGGCGATGTGGTGCAGGTGGCTGTCGTCCACATGCGTGGTCCACAGCAGCAGATTGAAACCGATCTTCATGGCCGCCCCCCGTGCACTTCCTCAACCGCATCCAAACAGGCAGCAGCCGGGGCGCGCAACAGCCGCCGCGGCCATCGGCCGCCGTTTACGGCCGCAGCACCGCCACCACCAGCTCGATCAGGATCAGCACGACGATCGCCACCTCCAGCAGCTCGGCCCGGATGCCGGAGGCTTCGTCGTAGAGGGCGGCGTAGGTGTCGCGGACGATGGCCAGCTTGCGGTGCACCGCCGCCGTCACCGTGGGCACACGGAACAGGTCGAGTGCGGCCGCATACACGCGCGCCAGATACACGTCCTCGGTCACCTGCAGCGCGTTGTCCACCCGCTCGGTGAGTTCCGTCACCTCGGCGACCAGCGTGTAGAGCCGCCGTGCCAGGTCCGCATAGCGCCGGGCGGCGAGCAGGTTCACGCTGCGCCGCGTCGCGCCCACGAGGTCGTACATGCGGGGCAGCTCGTCGTCGAGCAGCTCGTCGTAGTAGCGCATCTCCAGCAACTGCGCGTTGGCGACCTCGATCACGTCCGCCACGTCGCTCTCGCCGCGCGGATCGTAGATGAAGGCGCGGTCCCAGGTCAGCACCACCAGGTCGTCGGTGTAGTAGGAGAAGCGGGCGCGCAGCAGGTCGGCCCGCGCGCCGTCCGCCAGCGCGCGCGCCTCGCCGGCCAGCAGGGGCACGAGGTCGACGCGCGTCAGCAGCTCGGCACCGGTCGGGGTGGCATCGAAGGCCTGGACGCCGGCGATCAGATAGTCCTCCTCCAGCGTCGTGGCCGAGGGCCGCCGCAGCGCCGGGCCCAGCGTCGCGCGAAGCTGGTCGAGCAGGGCCCGCCAGGGTCCGGCATCGCCTGGCCCGCCGGCGGCGCGCTCGATGGCGTTCACACGGTCCACGAACGCGCCCCACGTCACGCCCGCCACCGTTGCGCGCAGGGCGAGTGTCACCGCGCCGAAGGCGTACAGCCGGGCGGTCGCGGCGAATTCGACCGGCCCGTCGCCGAGATCCAGCGCCACCGGATCGAGCGCCAGGCCGAGCGGCGGGTCGCCGAACGCGACGGCCTTGGGGGGCGTGGCGGCCAGCCGCGCCCGCCGGCTGCGCCCGGCCCACAGCGCCTCGGCGCGCTCCAGGTCGATCGCGTAGGCGATGTCGAACAGGCGAAGCGCGGTGATGTGGCCGGCCTCGACGCGAAGCGCTTCCATCCGCCGCCTCTGGCGCGCCGGCCTTGCGCGGTCAAGCGGTTGACCGGCGGCAGCGAGCGCCTAAGTCGCGGGACAACGGAGCAAGCGACATGACCGAGACCGCCACCCGCAGTGACACCGTCACCCGCAGCGACGAGGAATGGCGTGCGATGCTGACGCCCGAACAATACCGCGTGCTGCGCCGCCACGGCACCGAGCGGGCCGGTACGAGCGCGCTCAATGCCGAGAAGCGGGCAGGGGTGTTCGTGTGCGCGGGCTGCGGCGCACCCCTCTATGACGCTGCGACCAAGTTCGAGAGTGGGACCGGCTGGCCGAGCTTCGTGGCGCCCATCGACGGCGCCGTGGATACCTCGATCGACCGCAGCCTGTTCGCGACCCGGACGGAGGTGCATTGCGCGCGCTGCGGCGGCCATCTCGGCCATGTGTTCCCCGACGGCCCGGCGCCCACCGGGCAGCGTTACTGCATGAACGGGGTGGCGATGCGGTTCGAGCCGAAGGGCTGAGCGTCAGCCGCGCGCGCTGGAGCGCAGCGGCAGGTCCCGCACCACGAGGCAGGTGAGAAACCCCGCGAAGGCGAGGGCGGCGCACGCGACGAAGGTGGTGTGGAACGCGGCCACCAGCGCCGACTCGGCCGCCGCCCGCGTCGCCGGGTCGAGCGCCGTGTGGGCGCCGGGACCGCGCAGGGCTCCGAGGTCGAGCCGCGGCAGGCCGCGGGCGGCGCTGACGGCCACGAAGCGGGCGGTCAGCAGGGCGCCGACCAGCGTGCTGCCCAGTGCCGCCCCCATCGCGCGCAGCAGCAGCAGCGTGCCGGTGGCGATGCCCACGTCGCGCCGCTCCGCCGCGTTCTGCACCATCACGAGATTGACCGGCATGGTCACGCCGAGCCCGAAGCCGACCACCGCCATGTCGATCACCGTGACGAGCGACCCGGCGTGCGCCCCCAGCGTGGCGAGCAGCAGGTAGCCGCCCGCGGACATCGCCATGCCCGTGAGCACGATTCCCTTCGCGCGCCCCACCCGCCGGGCGATCTGCCCGCCGGTGTAGGCGCCAACCACGTTGGCGGCGAGGAACGGCACGATCAGGGTGCCGGACTCGGAGGCGTCGGCGCCGTGGAGGAGCTGGAAAAACAGCGGCAGCAGGAACGTGCCGCCGAACATCGCCGCCGCCGCCAGGGCCGCGATCACCACCCCGCCGGAGAACACGCCGCTCGCGAACAGGCGCGGCGGCAGCAGCGGGTCCGGCGCCACCCGCTCGCGCCAGACCAGCGCCCCCAGCAGCATCGCGGCGCCGCCGAGCAGCCAGGCCGCCTCGCCCCGCGCGCTCATCGCCAGCAGCGCGCAGGTGATGCACCCGGTGAGCAGTGCCGCGCCGGCATAGTCGATGCGGGCGGGCCGCGGCTGCACCTTCAGGATCTTCAGGGCGCGGCTGCTCAGCAGGAACGCGCCGATGCCGAGCGGCACGTTGATCCAGAAGATCCAGCGCCAGGAAAGCTGGTCGGTCATCCAGCCGCCCAGGATCGGCCCGGCGATGCTCGCCACCCCCCAGGTGCCGGCCATGTAGGCCTGGTATTTGCCCCGCTCCCGCGGCGCCACCACGTCGGCGATCGCCGCCTGCGCCATCGCCATCAGCCCGCCCCCGCCCAGGCCCTGCAGCGCCCGCGCCCCGATCAGCCCCCACAGGCTCTGCGACAGCGCGCACAGCACGGAGGCGATCACGAACACGACGATCGCGGGCAGCAGCAGCGCGCGGCGGCCGAAGATGTCGGAGAGCCGGCCGTAGATCGGCGTCGCCGCGGTCGCGGTCAGCAGATAGGCGGCGACGATCCAGGAGAGATGGTTGAACCCGGCGAGGTCGGCGGCGATGGCCGGCACCGCCGGCACCACCACGGTCTGGTCGATCGCGGCCAGCAGGATGCAGAGCAGGATGCCGGTGATGACCCGCAGGATTTGCCGGTGCGTGAAGTTCGGCAGCGCCTCGGCCGCTGCTGCGGCGTCAAGAGCGGGGGCGTCCATTCCTCCCCGCTTAGCGGAGATGCCGCCGCCTCACCACCGCCGCCATGCGGCCGCTGCAATGCAGCATGCTCGCGTCTCAGCGGTCCAGCGCCCGCCGCAGCCCCGGCGCCGCCCCTGCCAGCGCCGCCGCCGCGAAGCCCAGGAACAGCACGCCCGAGCCGCGCACGATCAGCACCTCGTGGCGCCGGTACAGGCGCCGCACGCGCGCCGCCCCGGCGATCGCGATCAGCACGCAGTCGGCGACCAGAAACCCAGCACAGGCGGCGGCCAGCAGCGGCGGCAATGCGTGCCAGCCAAGCTCGCTCGCATGCCCGGTCAGCAGCGCCGTGAAGGTGGCGACCGCGACCGGATAGCCCTTCGGGTTGGTGAGCCCGAAGGCGAGGCCGCGCAGCAGCGGCCGCCGCGCGATCACCGCCGGCGCCGCCGCGGTCCGCCGCCGCGTCATCACCGCGCGCGCCCCGAGCCAGCCCAGATAGGCGCCGCAGACGAGCCCGAGCACATCGAACACCACCGGCCCGATCGTGCGCGCCCCGATGATCGCGAGCAGGGCGAGCGTCGACCAGAGCACGTCGCCGGCGAAGTGGCCGAAGATGAACCCGGCGCCGGCACGCCGCCCCTGCGCCGCGCCGATGCCGAGCAGGGCGAGGAGCCCGGGCCCGGGGGTGAGCGTGTAGGCGGCGCCGGCGGCGAACGAGGCGAGCAGGAGCGAGGTCGGCATCCCGCGAACGTCGCGCAGGCGCCAGCTTCGGGCAAGTGACGCGACATTCGCCGCCGCGCGGGCAACCCTGCCCCGACAGCGCGGGAGGAGATCCGATGGGACTGCTCGTCAAGGACGAGCTGCACGGCGAATTCGGCACCTGGCCGGCGGGCGAGAGGTCGCCGAAGAACTCCGCGTCGTTCCGGTCGGCGAGCGCCGACCGAACCGGTACCAGCGAACGCCCGGCCGGCGTCAGCGCGCGCGGGTCAGTGCCGCGCCGCGGCCTCGGCGCCGATGCCGGTCATGGAGCGCACATACTGC
>JAFKFJ010000180.1 GCA_017307335.1 Alphaproteobacteria bacterium
GAGCCGGGCGAGCCCCAGGAATGCGTCGGTGTAGTCGCGCCCGGAATGGGGTGATGCGAACACCAGCGGCGCGGTCTGCTGTGGCGGCAGGGCGAGGTCCAGGGGCCCTGGGGCGCCCAGGGACATGGCGGCGAGCGGCAGGTCCATTCGCGCATTCAACTCGCCACGGACGCGCGCGGCAATGCGCCGGGTTGGCGCGGTCGGGGCACATGCGCTTCAGCAAATTTGATGCCTATATGGAATCTTGACGAATGAGAAAGAAATGTGTTAGATCACCTTGTTAAGGTGTGAGAGGCAACGATGTCGGGGCTTTACAATTTCTGGTCCATCACGTTCTTGGACGGAACCTTCACGACGACCTCGACGGCCAAGCCGGTGGGGCAGAGATTGGTGAGCAACGATGGCAACCCCGATATCCTGGGCGACACGCCGAACGACACATTGACCGCATCTGGCAAGTTCTTCAAGACACCGCTGGACTATGTCGGCACAACAACGGTCATGAACGGCTGGGGCCATGCTGTTCCGGCGTTCATCGTCTACGATCCGGCCTCCGGAAACTACTTCATGGCTATCCAGAACGGTCGCGGGCAGCCGGTTCCTGGGCAGTCTTTGAGTGTGACCGTGCCGACCGGCGTCGACGACATCGGCCGATGGGACCTCTCGACCAACCGGTTCGACGTCGGTTGCTTCCTCGAAGGCACGCGCATCGCGACCCCAGAAGGTGAACGTTTTGTTCAGGAACTGGTCGCGGGCGACCTCGTGCTCACCGCCGACGGGCGCGCGGTGCCGGTGCGCTGGCTCGGCCGCAGCGTCGTGTCGCGCGCTTTCGCCGATCCGATGACGGTGTTGCCGGTGCGGGTCAAGGCGGGCGCGCTGGCAGAGGCCGTTCCCGTTCGCGACCTTCTGGTCTCCCCGGGCCATGCCCTGCTCGTGGAGGGCGTGCTGGCCCACGCGGGCGCGCTCGTCAACGGCAGCAGCATCGTGCGGGAGCCCGAGGTGCCGCCGGTCTTCACCTACTACCACGTGGAGCTCGACGAACATGCCCTGCTGCTCGCTGAGGGTGCGGCGGCGGAAAGCTTCATCGAGGGGGTCGAGGACCTGGGCTTCGTGAATTTCGCCGACCGCACGCCGCCGGCGGAGAGCACCGAGATGGCCTATCCGCGGGCAAAGGCGCCGCGCCAGGTGCCGCGCGCGGCGCGGGAACGTCTGGCCGCGCGGGCCGCGGCGCTGGCCCAGCCGGTCGCCGCCGCCGCCTGATCGCACCTTCCCCTCAGCCGAACAGCCCGTGCACGAACCATTTCGTGCCCGGGCTGCCGGCGTTGCGGCCGGTGCGAAACAGCCAGAAGCGCGCGCCCGCCACGTCCTCCACCCGATAATAGTCGCGCACCAGGTCGGCCGGTGCGCGGTCCGGCGTCGCCGCCGCGCGGCGCCACCACTCGGCGGCGATGCGCTCCGGGCCGCTCGCCGCGCGCACGCGGTGCAGCCGGCCGCGCCAGCGGAACAGGAGCGGCGGGTCGTCGGGCACCGGTGCCACCGCC
>JAFKFJ010000363.1 GCA_017307335.1 Alphaproteobacteria bacterium
AGGGAATCGTGGGCCTGCTGTCGGTTGCCGAGAACCTGACGATGACGATCCCTGAGCGGCTCGGCCGCGCCGGGTTCATCGTACCGGCGGAGCGCACGCGGCAGGCCGAGCGCATGATCCGCGACCTCGACCTCGTCGCCGCCTCGACCGAGCAGAGCGTGGGCGAACTGAGCGGCGGCAACCAGCAGAAGGCGGTATTCGGGCGCGCGCTGGCCGCGGACCCGACGCTGCTTGTGTTGCTGCACCCGACGCAGGGCGTCGATATCGCCTCGAAGGCGGCGCTGTTCCGCATCATCGCGGCGGCGCGCGAGCGGGGGATGGGTGTGCTGGTGGTGTCCGACGATCTTGATGAGCTGACGATCTGCGATCGCGTCATGGTCGTCTTCCAGGGCCGCCTGACCGCAACGTTCCCGGCCGGATGGCAGGACCGCACGCTGGTGGCCGCGATCGAGGGAGTGGCGGCGCATGAGTGACGTGTCCGGAACCGCGGGCCGCGCCGGAAGCGTTCGGCGCCGCGGCGGGCTTGGGTTCGCCCTGCGCGAGCTGGCGCTCATCCCCGCGATCGTGCTGACGATCATCGCCGGGACGCTGATCAGCGACGCCTTCCTGACCACCGACAATTTCTTGAACATCCTGCAGCAATCCTCGGAACTCGCGGTCCTGGTGATTGCGGAATCGATCATCCTGATCGGCGGCAAGTTCGACCTCTCGCTTGAATCGGTCGTGGGCCTCGCGCCGATGCTGGCGGCCTGGCTGATCGTGAAGGACACGTCGATCGGCGGATCCGGCGTCGGGTTGAACCCGCTGCTCGCCATCGTGCTGCTGCTCGCGGTGGGCGCCGTGGTCGGCGCGGTCAATGGGTTCCTGGTCGTACGGCTGCGGCTCAATGCATTCATCGTGACGCTGGCGATGCTGATCCTGCTGCGCGGCGTGACGCTGGGCATCACCAACGGAAAGACGCTGTTCGAGCTGCCGAACGCCTTCCTCTATCTCGGCACGGCGAAGTGGCTGGGCGTGCCGGTCGCGATCTGGATCGCGGGAATCCTCTACCTGCTGTTCGGGCTGCTGCTGCGCTACCATCGCGTCGGCCGCGCGATCTATGCGATCGGCGGCAATCCGGAGGCGGCGCGGGTCGCCGGCATTCGCGTGGAGCGCGTGATCTGGGGCTCCTATATCGTGGGCGGGCTGCTGGCCGCGCTCGCGGGGCTGATGCTAACGGGCCGCATCGCCTCGGTGGTGTCGAGCCAGGGGCAGAACATGATCTTCTACGTGTTCGCGGCCGCGGTCATCGGCGGCATCAGCCTCAACGGCGGGCGCGGACGGCTGCTGGGCGCGCTGACGGGCGTGCTGCTGCTGGGCATCCTGCAGAACGTGCTGACGCTTGCGCAGATCCCGGCGTTCTGGATCGACGCTGCCTATGGCGCAATCATCCTGATGGCACTCATTCTCGCGCGGATGTCCGGCGGCGGGCCGCAGGAGACCTAGTGCATGAGGACCGGAGGCGGAATCGCCGGAGGTCTGAATCATGCTCTCAGATCAAAGACCAAAAACGGGTTGAGTGAGCGCGAGCGAACTCATCCCGTTCTAGCGGCGGCGCGGCGCATCTTGACGCAGATCAAGGCGCTCCGGCACGAGACCTGCGATCCATCTCGCACGGCGAACTGCTTGCGAGGTGTGACATGGCGCGACCCGCCAATCTGACCGGGCCTACGTCGGGGCCGCGCCGCGGCGGACGCGCGCAGGACACCGGCGTCGGCGACCCCTACAAGCGCACGGCGAAGCTGCAGGAACCGACGGTGTGCCCGCAATGCGGCGCAGTGTACCATCACGGCCGCTGGCAGTGGGCCGCACCCCCGCCCGGCGCGCATTCCGCAGTGTGCCAGGCATGCCATCGCGTCAATGACAATTTCCCGGCCGGCATCCTCGCGATCGGCGGCAGATTCGCGCTGCGCCATCGCGACGAGATCCGCCGCATCGTGCAGCGCCAGGAAGAGATCGAGAAGCCCGAGCATCCGTTCAATCGCATCATTCGGCTGCGTGACGAACCGGGCGGGATCGTGGTGACGACGACGGATGTGCATCTGCCGCGGCGGATCGGCGAGGCGCTGAAAGCGGCCTACGACGGTGCGCTGACGCTCGACTATGACGAGGACGGATATTTCCTCCGCGCACGGTGGCAGCGCGACGACTGACGGCGCGCCCGGACGACTGGCACGGCGTGGCTGATTGCGTCTAGCCTCCCGTGGCGACCCCTCTCAGGGTCATGGAGACAGTCCATGTGGCTCGAAGGTTCATGCCATTGCGGCGCCGTGCGTTTCCGTGTGCATTCGCCGCATCCCCATCCCTATCAGCGCTGCTATTGCAGCATCTGCCGCAAGACTGCGGGCGGCGGGGGCTATGCGATCAACCTCAGCGGCGAGGCGAAGACGCTGGAAGTGACCGGCCGGCGGCACGTGAAGATCTATCACGCGCGGGTGCAGAACCCGGAGGACGCGGCGCCCTGGACGAGTAGCGGCGAGCGGCATTTCTGCAAGGAGTGCGGCTCGCACCTGTGGCTGTTCAGCCCCGAGTGGCCGGATCTGGTGCACCCCCTCGCCTCGGCGATCGACAGCGAACTCCCGGTGCCACCGGAACATACGCACCTGATGCTGGACTTCAAACCGACCTGGGTGGAGTTGCAGATCAAGCGCGGGGACAAGCAGTTCGGCCGCTATCCGGAAGAATCGATCGCCGAGTGGCACACGCGGCTGCACCTCGTCGATCCGACCTGAGCGGGGCCACCCGGGCGGACCTTGACCCCCCCGTGCATCCGACCTATGCGCGGTTGCGGCTTGGCAGTGGCGGGCGAGGGGGTTGCGTGACGAAAATCCGCGACGTGCAGATGGTTCCGCTGGTGGCGCCGCTGCCGCCAGGGGGCGCCTATGGCATGGCGCGCGGGCTCGCCACGGCGCGCCATGCCACGATCCTGCGGGTGCGGACGGAGGACGGCGTGGAAGGGCTCGGCGAGGCCTGGGGACCGCCGGGGATCACGCGCGCCTGCCTCGACCTCGTGCTGCCGTATCTCATCGGGCGCGAGGTGTACGACTTCGAGCACGTGATGGGGCTGGTGCTCGCGAAGCACTACCATTTCGGCGTGCAGAACCAGATCATCGCCTGCCTTGGCGGCATCGACATGGCGATGCTGGACGCGATCGGCAAACTGCACGGCCTGCCGGTGGCGAAGCTGCTCGGCGGGATCGCGCGCACGCGCCTCGCCTACTACGGGTCCGGCGGCTACATCACGGAGGACCCGGAACGCGGCTTCCCCGGCCAGCTTGACCGGCTGGCGGCGAGCGGTGCCGCGGCAGCGAAGATCAAGATCGGCCTCGGTCCGCGGTCCGACGTCGTGCGGGTGCGCGCGGCGCGCGCGGCGCTGGGCGAACAGACGCTGCTGATGGTCGACGCCAACGGCAACTACACGCTCGACGAGGCGCTGGAGAGCATGCGCCACATCGCGGATCATCGCATCCACTGGTTCGAGGAGCCGCTCGCACCGCAGGACTTCGCGGGTTACGCTGCCTTGCGCCGGCGCGCACCCATCCCGCTCGCGACCGGCGAGGCGCTATACACCGCTTTCGATTTCAAGCGGCTGCTCGATGCCGAGGGCGTGGACGTCGTGCAGCCCGACCTGACGCAGTGCGGTGGCGTGCGCGCCGCGCGCGAGATCGCGCTGCTGGCGCGGCTGCACCATGTGCGCCTGTCGCCGCATGTCTGGGGCAGCGGGGTCGGTCTCGCGGCGGCCTGCCACTTCGTCGCCAGCCTGCCGGAGTATCCGCATCACGGCAACGCCCCCTACCCCGCCTTCATCGAGTACGATGTCGGCGAAAATCCGCTGCGCGACGGCATCCTGACGGTGCCGGTGCAGCGCGCCGGCGGGTTCCTGCTGCTGCCCGAGGGGCCGGGGCTGGGCATCGCGCTCGATGAGCATGCCCTCGCGCGCCATCGCGCCGAAGCCTGATCCCTTGCGCGTGCTCGCGGTCGAAGGCCTGAGCACGCATTTCCCGACCGGCCGCGGAGTGTTGCGTGCCGTGGACGGTGTTTCGTTCGACCTCGCGCGCGGCGAGATCCTGGCGATCGTCGGCGAGTCCGGCTCCGGCAAGTCGGTCGCGGGATTGTCAATCATGCGCCTGCTGCATCGCAGCGGCGGACGGATCGTCGGCGGGCGCGTGCTGCTGACGCGGCGTGACGGCACCGACGTCGATCTCGTGCGTCTCGCCGAGGCACCGATGCGCGCGGTGCGCAGGCGCGAGATCGCGATGGTGTTTCAAGACCCGATGTCAAGCCTCAACCCGGTGCTCACGATCGGCGAGCAGATCGCCGAGACGATCGTGCAGCATCGCCGCTGCAACGCACGCGAAGCGTGGCGCGAAACGCTGGCGCTGCTCGGGCGCGTGGGCATCCCGGCGGCCGAGGCGCGCGCCCGCGACTATCCGCACGAGCTTTCGGGCGGCATGCGGCAGCGCGCGATGCTCGCGATCGCGCTCGCCTGCGAGCCGCAGATCCTGATCGCCGACGAGGCGACGACGGCGCTGGACGTCACTGTGCAGGCGCAGATCGTGGCCCTCATCGCGGGCCTGTGCCGCGAGCAGCAGCTCGGCGTGATCTTCGTCACCCATGACCTGCGGCTGGTGACCGACATCGCCGACCGGATTGCGGTAATGTATTGCGGCCAGGTGGTCGAGGAAGGCCCGGCGCGCGCGGTGCTCGGGGCACCGCGGCATCCGTACACGCGCGCGCTGCTCGCGTGCCTGCCGGTGGCCGGCGACGCACTGCACCCGATTCCCGGCGCACCCCCCGACCCCATCGCTCCGCCCGCCGGCTGCCGCTTCCACCCGCGCTGCGCCGATGCCGAAGACGCCTGCCGGCGCGCACCGCCACCGCGCCGCACGGTCGGCCCCGCGCATGCCGCGAGCTGTGTCCGCGCGTGATGCAGGATTCCGCAGCCCTCGTCGAAGTCGAAGGCGTGCGCAAGAATTTCGCCGTGCGTGCGGGATTCTTCGGCCGCGCCCGCGGACAGTTGCGCGCGGTGGACGCAGTGGATCTGCGCATCGCGTGCGGCGAGGTGCTGGGCGTGGTGGGCGAATCCGGCTCCGGCAAGTCCACGCTCGGGCGGCTCGTGCTGCGGCTGCTGGAGCCGAGCGGCGGGCGCATCTTGTTCGACGGCGTCGAGATCACGCATCGCCCGCCGGCGCAGATCCGGCCGCTGCGGCGCCGTATGCAGATGATCTTCCAGGACCCGTATGCGAGCCTCGATCCGCGCATGCGCATCGGCGACGCGCTGGCCGAGGCGCTGCGCGTAGCGGCACCGGGCCCGCGCGCCGCGCTGCGCGCGCAGGCGGCCGATCTGCTGGATCAGGTGGGATTGCCGGCGGAAGCGATGCACCGCTACCCGCGCGCGTTTTCCGGCGGGCAGCGCCAGCGCGTCGCGATCGCGCGCGCGCTTGCCGTGCGGCCGGATTTCCTGGTGGCCGATGAGCCGGTCTCGGCGCTGGACGTCTCGATCCAGGCCGGTATCATCGCGCTGTTGCAGCAACTGCGTGCGGAGCTGCATCTGGCGATGATGTTCATCAGCCACGACCTCTCGGTGGTGGAGATGCTTTCCGACCGAGTGCTGGTGCTCTATCTCGGCCGGACGATGGAAACGGGACCGACCGCGCAGGTCTTTGCCGCGCCGCGCCATCCCTATACGCGGGCGCTGCTCTCGGCGGTGCCGGGCCGCGACCGGGCGACCGGGCGGCGCCCGTTCGCGATCGCGGGCGAGACGCCGAGCCCGATCGCGCCGCCCTCGGGCTGCGTCTTTCGCACCCGCTGCCCGTTCGCCGAGGCTGTTTGCGCCGAGACAGCGCCCACGCTCGAACCCATCGGGCCGGCGAGGGCGAGCGCCTGCATCCGCCGCGACGCGATCGACCTGGGCTGAGGGCGGCCATGGCGGAGTGCGACCTGCTGATCGTCGGCGCCAACGGCTTCCTGGGCGCGCGCACGGTGGCCGCGGCGGTGGCCGCGGGCCGCGCGGTCGCAACGTTCGGGCCGCCCTCCCCCGGCCGCGACCTGCTGGCGCCCTGGCGCGACAGGATTCGGGAAATATCCGGCTCGATGACCGAAGCCGCCGACGTCATGGCGGCGCTCAGCGGGAGCCGGCCGCGCGCAGTGCTGTGCTTCGCCGCGCACGGCGAGGGCCGTGGCGGGCTGATGCGTGCGGGCGAAGACGCGCCCGACCGCGCATTCGCGATGAACGTCGCCGGCTTCCGCACGCTGCTCGCCACCTGCGCCGCCGCCGGCGTGCCGCGCGTGCTGTGGGCGAGCTCGACCACCGTGTTCGGTCCGGCCGACGCGTACGGGCCGGTGCCGGTGGACGAAACCGCGCCGTGCGCGCCACGCAGCATCTACGGCCTGACCAAGCAGCTTGCCGAAACCGTCGCCCAGTTCTACCGGCAGCGCACCGGCATGGAGATCTGCGCGGTCCGCCCGCCGCTCGTGTTCGGACCAGGGCGCTGGTACGGGGGCGCGGCGGAGCGGCTCGACATCCTGCTCGGGGCGGCGGCGCGGCGGGAGCGGCTTGCGCTGCGCGTGCCCGAAGAGCGATTCGATCTCATGCACGGCGATGATGTCGCAGCCGCGTTCCTGCATCTGGCCGCGCATCGCGGCGCGCTGGCGCCCTGCTACCACGTCAACGGCTTCGTCACGTCCTATCGCGGCATTGCCGCCGTGCTGATGCAGGAATGCCCTGGCTTCCACCCGGTGCTCGAGTTCGTGCCGAGCGAGATTGTCTATCCGCTGATCTCGGCCGGGCGTGTGGCGCACGAGACCGGCTTCCAACCCCGCCTGAACCTTCGGGCCGCGCTGCTTGCGACCCTGCAGGAGAACCCACCGTGATCGAAGCGCAACTTTCCGCCCTCGGGCTCGAACTTCCCGAAGCGGCGACGCCCGCGTTCCACTATGTGCCGGTCACGGTGCACGAATGCGTGGCCTATGTCAGCGGCCAGTTGCCGCGCGTGGGCGCCGGGCTCTCGGTCACCGGCAAGGTGGGCGGCGACGTCTCCGTGGCGCAGGCGCAGGAGGCGGCGCGTATCTGCGTGCTGCAGGGGCTCGCCTGCCTCAAGCAGACGCTCGGCAGTCTCGACCGGATCGAGCGGGTGCTGAAGCTCACCGGCTTCGTCGCCTCCGCCGAAGGGTTCGCGCAGCAGCCGACGGTCATCGACGCCGCGTCGCGGCTACTCACGGCAATCTTCGGCGAGCATGGCCGGCATGCGCGCTCGGCGGTCGGCGTGGCCGAGTTGCCACGCAACGCGCCGGTAGAGATCGAGATGATCGTGGCCGTCAGCAGCACGGGAGAATAGGCACGTGTCCGCGTCCTACGAAATGTCGGCCATGACCTCCACGGAGTTCGCGCGCGCCGCGGCGACGATCCGCCTCGCGCTGCTGCCGGTTGGTGCCACCGAGCAGCACGGACCGAACCTCGCGCTCGCGACCGACTATGTGATCGCGCACCGGCTGGCGCAGAAGCTCGCCGAACGGCTGCATCCGGCGGCGGTCGTGGTGCCGCCGATCCCGTTCGGCTTCTCCCACCATCACACCGGCTTCGCCGGCACGATCACGCTGTCGCCGGAGACGCTGACCGCGGTGTGCATGGATACCGCGCACTCGCTGCGCAACAACGGCATCCGGCACCTGCTTCTCGTGAACGGCCACAACGGCAATACCGGCGTTTTGAACGTGATCGCCAGCCGGGTGCGCTACGAGCTCGACATGCACGCCGCCGTCGCCTTCTATTTCGCACAGGCGGCGGACCGGGTGAAGGCGCACGGCAAGACCGAACGCTATGGCCACGCCTGCGAGATCGAGACCAGCGTGGCGCTGTACCTCGCCCCCGAACTGGTGCGGCGCGACGCGCTGGAGCCGGGCCGCATGCGGCCGCAGACGATCCCCCACGCCTTCAACAACCAGCCGTTCTTCCTGCAGATGCCGATGCCGTTTCATGAGCAGACGGAGAACGGCGTATTCGGCGACGCGCGGCTCGCCGACGAGGCCATCGGCCGCGACATCGTGGAGACGGCCCTGGCCCGCACCATCGCGTTCGTGCACGGCTTTCTGCAGGATGCTCCCAGCACGGGAGCAGGCGCATGAGCCGTCCGTATCGCCGCGCCGCCGCGTTCCTCGCGGCGCTGCTGCTCGCCGGGGCCGCACAGGCGGCCGACCTCTACGGACCGAAGGACCCACACGCACGGCAGGGCGGATCGCTCGCCATCGGCTCGCTCGTGCAGCCGCCGGGGCTTGATCCGTTCCACCAGGCGGCGGAGGCGCGGATCGCAATCAGCGTGCTGA
>JAFKFJ010000181.1 GCA_017307335.1 Alphaproteobacteria bacterium
CGAGGGGGCGGCGGTGCATGGCACGAACGGGAACAACGCGGGCGTGGTGAAGGGCGCCCAGGGCAACGTCTATGCCGGCAAGGACGGCAACGTCTACCAGCACAGCTCCACCGGCTGGTCGAAATGGAGCAACGGAAGCTGGAACCCGGTGCAGCCGCCCGCGCGGGGTGGCGGATCGTCCTCCTACCAGCAGCTCGAACAGGACCGCGGCGCGCGCGAGGGCGGCTGGCAGCGCCAGCGCGAGTGGGGCGGCGGCGGGCGCTTCCGGCGCGGCTGAGCCGCCGAAAGGCCGGCTTTGCGGTGCGGCCGGCGCCTCACTATAACGGCCGTGTCCGCAGCCGCATGAGCCCGCATGGACCTTTCGACGGATCGCTATGCCGATGCCCGCAACCTGATGGTGGACGGGCAGGTCCGGCCCAACCGCGTGAACGACCGCCGCCTGCTGGAGGCGATGCGGCGCCTGCCGCGCGAGCGGTTCGTGCCGCCGCAGGCGATCGCCCGCGCCTATGCCGACGAGGACGTGCCGCTCGGCGGCGGGCGGATGCTGCTGGCGCCGATGTCGATCGCCCGCCTGGTCCAGCTCGGTGCGCCCCGCGCCGGCGAGCAGGTGCTGGTGGTCGGCTGCGCCACGGGCTACGGCGCGGCACTGCTCGCCGCCTGCGGCGCCTCGGTGACGGCGCTGGAGGAGGACGCGGCGCTGCTCGCGGTGGCCCGCAGCGCGCTCGCGGATGTGGCGGGCGTGACACTCGTCGAAGGAAAGTTGCGCGAGGGCTGGCAGCGTGCCGCGCCCTATGACCTCGTGCTGATCGAGGGCGCCGCCGAGGCGGTGCCGGCGGCGCTGGCGGCCCAGGTGCGGGTGCCCGGCGGCCGCCTTGTCGGCGTGCTCGCGACGGGCGAGCATATGGGCCGGGCGGTGCTGGCCGAGCCGAGCGTCGGCGGCCTGAGTGTCCAGCCCGCCTTCGACTGCGCCGCGCCGTTGCTGCCGCCCTTGCGCCAGGGACGGAGCTTCGTGTTCTGATGGCTTGCGACGCGCCGCCATGGCAAAGGGTGGCGCAAAGGGGACCACGCCCATGATGTCACGCGCCGCCATTGCCAGTCTCGTGGCCGGCCTGCTTGCGGCCGGGGCCGCCCACGCGCAGCCGCGCACGCTGCCCGAGGCGCTCGCGACGGCCTATGCGACCAACCCGACGCTCCAGACCTCGCGCGCCCAACTGCGTGCGACGGACGAAGGCGTGCCGGCGGCGCTGGCCGGCTGGCGGCCGCAGATCGTCGGCACCGTCAACGCCGGCCGCGGCCCTTTCGGCCAGAGTGAGCAGTCAACGCCCGGGGTGCCGCCGACCTACAGCAGCCTGGTTCGCAACATCTATGCCCTGCAGGGTACCGTCACCCAGCCGATCTACACCGGCGGCAAGGTCTCGGCGACGCTGCACAAGGCCAAGAACCAGGTGTTCGCGACCCGTGCCCAGCTCCTCGCCACCGAGGAGACGATCCTGTTCGATGGCGTGGCCTACGGCATGCTGCTG
>JAFKFJ010000364.1 GCA_017307335.1 Alphaproteobacteria bacterium
GCAGCGCCTCCGCCTCGTCGGCCGCCTGCTCCGGCAGCATCAGGCCGAGCCCGTTGCTGTTGTAGGCGGGGATCGGCCGCGGCCGGGAACCCAGATAGCTGGCCAGGGGCAGGCCGGCCGCCAGCGCGAGCGCGTCCCAGCAGGCGGCATCGAACCCGGCAAGCGCCATGCGCACGATGCCCTGCACGCCGACGAGCCGGAAACGCTGATGCAGCCGCGTCGTCAGGTCGAGCGGCGCGACGCGCTCGCCCATCACCGCCGCCTCGATGTCGCCCAGGACCGCCGCGATCGGCCGCGCCGTGACGGGCATGTAGCAGAACAGGTAGGCGTGGCCGGTCACGCCCTCCTCGGTCTCAAGGTCGATCAGCAGCAGGGGCGCGGCCCGGATGGTCTGCGCGCTGGTGCCCAGTGGCCGCGCCATCGGCACGTCGACGGCGGTGGTGCGGATCGCCCGCAGCGTCAGCAACGGCGCCGCCATCTCAGGCGTCTGCCCGACGCAGGTGCAGCTTCCGTACAACGGCCATGGATGCTTCCCCTCGTGGTTCGTCGCTGGTCGATTCTAGATCATTCGTGCCAGAATGGACCGGATCCGCTCCCGCCGCAATGCCGGCACCGGGGATGGCGCAGGGGTCGGGCGGGATACGGAAGGAGGATGTTCGTGGACGAATTCGCGATGCGCGCGCTCGCCGAACGGCAGTGGCGTGACTACCGCGCGCACACGCCCGGCACCTACTTCGCCGAGCGTCATGAACAACCGCTCGATCTCACGCAGGCCTACGCGATCCAGCGCGCCGTCGCCGCCATCCGTGTCGCTGCAGGTGAGACGGTCGTGGGCTTCAAGGTCGGCTGCACCGGCCCCGGCACCACCGCCCAGTTCGGCATGCAGGGGCCGATTCGCGGCTACCTGTTCGGCGGCGAGGTCTACCGCTCCGGCACCACGCTCGATCCGCGCGCCTTCGCATCGCTGGCGATCGAGGGCGAAATGGCGGTCCGGATCGGCAGCGACGGCAGGATCGCCGCCGCGTTTCCCATCGTTGAACTGCACAACTTCGTCTTCCGCGCGCCACGCAAGACGCTCGCCGAACTCGTCGCCAACAACGGGCTGAACGCGGGGATCGTGATGGCAGCCGACGACGGGGCGGGAACGGGTCCCGCGCCCGGCGCGCGGCTGGGGGTGCGGATCAACGGGCGGCTGGTGGACGAGGCAGGGCTGTGGCCGCTGCCGGGAGGTGCCGAAGCCTCGCTCGACTGGCTGCGGCGCGACCTCGCCCGCGACGGGCTTTCGCTCGCGCCCAGGCAGATCGTCATCACCGGCACGCCGCTCGGGCTCTATCCGGTGCACCCAGGCGACACGATCGAGACCTGCGTCGATGGCGTGCCGCGCGTGACGTGCGCGGTCGCGGCACCTACCGTCGCGGATCGTCCGGAATCGCGCGGCCCGGCCGCGTCGCGCTCTCGATGATGTCGTCCCAGCTCTTCCCCCGCGCGCGCAAGGCCTCCAGCGTGGGGCCGAGCGGATCGCCGTACAGGGCGAGGGTGCGCGCGTAGACCGCGGCACGCAGCGGCTCCGACGTGCGCTCCTTGAACGCTCCCGCGATCCGTCGCCGCGCGGCGTGCATCGCGCGCGCGATGGCTTCGGGAGCAATCGCCTGCCGCCGCATGATGTCCGCCTGCGCACGCAGCGCGACCACACAGGCCTCGTAGTCCGCTCGCAGGCGGTCCGCCGTCACGCCGATCTCCGGCGCCCGGGT
This sequence comes from Alphaproteobacteria bacterium, assembly GCA_017307335.1. Taxonomy (GTDB): domain Bacteria; phylum Pseudomonadota; class Alphaproteobacteria; order Acetobacterales; family Acetobacteraceae; genus JAFKFJ01. The sequence goes on from JAFKFJ010000364.1 coordinate 1,752, forward strand.
GCGCGATCGGGCGCCGCGTGGCCCCCGCTCGATTCGACGCTCATCGCCAGCACGCGGCTGATCGCGGTCAGGTCGCGGCCGCTCTCCTTCGACCACTGGTTGAAGGCCGCTTGCACGATCGCGAGGTCGCGCTTGCCGCCCGGCGGCCCCTTTACCACGCCCTCGCGGATCAGCGCCGCCACCATGTCCGGCGACGCGATGAAGGCCGGCTTGCCGATGGCCCGCAGAAAGCGCCCGGCCGCATCGCCGCCGAGATGGCTGGCGCGCTTCTTCAGCACGTCCAGCAGACCGACATAGTCGGCATCAGGCCATTCCGCGAAGAACCGCGCGGCGCTGCCGTGCTCTTGCCGCAGGCTGAGCAGGAACGCTGCATTGATCTGCACCGCCCTGATCTTGGCGCCGTTGCGCACGATGCCGTGGTCCTGCAGCAGCCGGTCGAACTGCGCCTCCGCCATGAAGGCGCAGGCATTCAGGTCGAACCCGCCGAACCCCTTCTCGAAGGCGGGCCATTTGTCGTCGACGACCTTGGAGGAGAAGCCGGCGTAGAAAATGCGCCGCGTCATCTCGGCCAGAATGCGATCGTCCGGGATTGCCGCGATCTCGGCGGGCGGGCGCGAGGCGGTCTGGGCGAGGATCTTTTCCAGCGCCGCCGCACCGCCCTTCCGCTCGGCGGCCAGGGCCTGAATTTCGGCGAACGGTCTCATTGCCGCATCGCGTGCGGCCGGCCTGGATCGTCCAGCAAGGCGAGCGCCGGCGCGACGACCCCCTCCAGCAGCGTCCGCTCCGGCCGAACACGGGCCAGCACGCGAACTCCCATGAGCACGCCCAGGAGATGGCGGGCGAGGTCCTGCGCCGGCATGGCGCTCGCGATCGTCCCGTCCGCCTGGCCGGCCGCGATGCAATCGAGGAAGAAGCGTTCGATCCGGTTCAGCGCGCCGGCGATGATCCTCCGAAACTCGGCGTCGTGCGGTGCGACTTCCAGCGCCGAGTTGACCAGCATGCAGCCCTTGTGCCTGCGGTCGCTCAGCGAGCGGCTCAGGATGTCGTCGAAGAAGGCCCGGATGGCTTCGCGGGGCGGCAGCGCCCTGCAACGGCCAATCCGCTCCCCGATGCTGCCGGCGACATAGTGATCGAGCGCGGTGCGGAACAGCGCGCGCTTGTCGCCGAACGCGTTGTAGAGACTGGCCCCGGTGAGCCCGGTCGTTTCCATCAGTTCGCGGACCGACGTCGCCTCGTAGCCGCGGCGCCAGAAGCACTCCACCGCGGCGTCCAGCACGACCGCCTCGTCGAACTCCCTCGGTCTCGCCATGCCACCACCCGTGCCGACCACGCGCGACCCGCATCCGGCGCGGTCACGCGGCATCATTCTAGAACGATGAAGCTAAAATTCAACAACGCTTCCGGGCAGCTAGAACGGGGTGAGTTCGCTCGCGCTCCCTCAACCCGTTCCAGCTCTTTGATCTGAGAGCATGATTCAGACCTCCGGCGATTCCGCCTCCGGTCATCATGCGCTAGCAGGCTGTTGAAGAAGTCTTCCATGGCCGCGCCGTGAAGTCAGCTTCACCTTGGCCAAGCCAGCGGAGCTTTTGATCCAGCCGAACACCTCTTCGATCCGTTTGCGGCAGCGCTGGCTGATGTCATAGCCGGCATGGCGCGTGGTGCGTCCGTCGACTGCCGTCTTGCATCGCTTGCCGGTCGTGCTGAGGTGCCCGTCGATTGCGATGTGCGGCGTGACCCGCATGAGCCGCTCCGGCAACGTCTGGGACAATGCCGCGATGGAGAGCTTCTTCTCCTCGCTAAAAACCGAGCGCATCGCCAGAAAGGTCTACCGCACACGCGACCAGGCTCGCGCGGACGTGTTCGACTACATCGAACGGTCCTATAACCCGCAGCGACGCCACTCGACCATCGGCTATCTCAGCCCTATGGAGTTCGAGCGCATCGCTGCCGCGAGCTAAACTGCGTGCCCACCAAACCGGCAGCAGCTCAGGCATCCTTCGGGCCGGTTGGAAAATCAGCGACCGAGGTCCGGCGCTTCCACTTGGCGACGGACGCAGGCCATCGTGCGGATCGGGAATTTGGCCTGGTGCGCGCTCATGAACCGGTAGACCCGAACGGGGTCGCCTTGCTTTCCCGCGCGAACCAGGCCGCCGCCTTTGCCAGGATGTCGCGCTCCTGGCACAGCCGATGGTTCTCACGCCGCAGCCGGCTCAGCTCCTCGCGTTCGGCGCTCGTCGCGCCATCCCGGCCACCCTCACGGCCGAGTTGCCCCTGATGTTCACCCGACCGAGGCTGAGGTGCCCCCGGGCAGCACTGTCAGAACGACTTTCCTGCTCGCCGCCAACCACTTCGCCATAGGATAGGACACCCGCCCGGCCCCTCGGAAAGTAGCCACGGTGCCCGGCCGACAGCTATTCGCTGCGGCGATCGCGTGCAGGGAGCGCGCTGGCCGCCTCGATCGAGGCTCGCATCGAGACCGCGATACGACGGCGCGCGTACCAGTAGCTCCAGAGCGTCAGCAGTCCCGTCGATCCGTAGCCGATGACGTAGCCCACCAGCATGAATTCACTGACTGTCAGGACCTCGGTCAGCGTTACCGCGACGGCGCACTCGACCACGAGCCCAACCCCCCACGCCAGCGTCATGGTCAGCATCGTTCGCCGGAAGATCGGGGTGTCGCGGATGGCTACGAAATGCCCGGCCTTCTCGGGGGACGCCCGCGTGATCGAGGCGCGCGCAAGATAGTAGATCAGCGGACGGTTGATCGCGACGGAGCCAAGGAAGATCAGCCCGATCAGGCCGGTGACCAGTCGCTCGCGCAACTGCAGAAAGTGCACGCCCCCGCCGCCGATGAAGGCAAGCAGCGAGAGCGCGATGCCAGTCAGAACGAGCAGCGACAGGGCGTCGACACGCCGCTGGCGGGTCAACTCGACAACCGACCAGACGAGAGGCGGCGCAGAGGAAGCGATCAGGGCGTGCACGTCGCCCAGTCGTGACCGGGTCAGGGCGAAGATGAGAAACGGCAGCAGGACGTTGACGAGGAGCGTGCCGCCAACGCCGACCACCCGCTCCCGCACCCCGGCGTGGAGCATGGTCAGAACGGGCGGCCGACGAACCATCGCAGGAACGCTCCGGACCAGACTGCCAGCCAACGCAGCGGGCGACGGGACGGCCCGACCCGACCGCCGCGTCCGCTCAATGTCCTGTCAGTCGCTGAGAGAGATTTGCCAGCATATTCCTTGTCGACGGAAAAACGTCGTGATTCCACGAACTTGTGGCGATGCCGGGTGAGGGACTCGCCCTGGCACCGACCAAGATGTAGTGCGATCAGAGGCTTATAGGGTTGCCCGCAGGGGGTTCTGTATCACTGAGTTGGTCCGCCCGCAAGGCGACAGGGGTATTATCGCTCTATCGTTGCGACCGTCATATGTCGTAGCATTCGTTCCCGAACCGCCAGCTTGGCATGAGGCAATGACGTGCCTCCCGTCGATCTCAAACCGCGGCTAGAAGACATACAGAAGCGCGGCCACGACCGTGTGCTGGTCCTGGTCAAGGCACTCCCGCACGTCGGCAAGAAGCATGGTGAGACGGTTTGCTGTGCCGGGGTCACTGCGGAGGGCCGATGGCGTCGCCAGTATCCAGTCCACTACCGGCGCCTGGAGACCGAGTTCAGTCGTTGGAATTGGATCGAGTATGACTGGCTTCGGCCCGGCGGCGAGGACCGGCGCATCGAGAGCAGGCGCGTGCAAGAAGAAACCATCCGCTGCTACGCCAAGATGGCTCAGGAGGACCGGTCGAGATTCCTTGAGAAGGTGATCGTTCCTTCATGTGACGCCGCCGCAGAACGAGGGCAAAGCTTGGCGCTAATCCGGCCGCGCGACACCCGGTTCTCGTGGCGCCCGAAACCCGAGAAGAAGCTCCTAGCGGAGAAAGCCGCCTACAGACGGGCGGCCAGCCAGCTTTCGATATTCGATGCTGAACTGGCAGCGTTGGAGCCTTGTCCCTTCGAGTTCAAATTCGACTACCGCACCGCGGACGGTCGGTCGCATCAGGCTACTTGCGCCGATTGGGAAACCGCCACGACTTATTACCGGCGCTCGAAAAGGCTTGGTCAGGACGCAGCCCTCGAGTCGATGAGAAAGACGTTCAACGAGGACTATCCGGCTAGGGGTATGGCGTTCGCCATGGGCACGCACAGCCTCTATCCCAAAGTCTGGCTTTTGGTCGGTGTGCTCCGACTGGACCCTCCGCCGAGCCAAATTTGCTTGGCACTTTGATGATCGGGTGGGCTTCGGCGGCGCTTCCGGTGACCCTGGCCGGTGTGAACACTGATCAGGCGCGAGACCGCCAGGACGAGACGTGCTGAGCACCGGCCCCCCCCCCGGGCCGCCCTGGGAGGACCCCTTGGGCCGGTTCTTGGAAAAGGGTAGGTGGGGCTGCTGCTAAAGCCCTTGGTGCATTCAGGGTGCGCTGGAGCGGGACTCCAACGCTGAAGGCCCCACCTACAATGAGGAACAACAACAACAACCTTTACCGGGATTTTTGAAACGACCTTGAGACCATGCCCGCCCCTCCGCTGTCGGCCGAAACGTCCCTAATCGATTGCGCTCGCCGCGAACGTGTCGGCGCGCAACGCAGAGGCGTCAGTCGTGCGCTGGCACGACCTGAGCGGCACCGTGCGTGCCGCAGGGTAGCACCCGCGTGACCACGGGATGGACAGTGGCGGCCCGATCTGGGCCATACGGAAAACCCCGCCGAGATGGCGTCCTGCAAGGCGCGGAAATCCGCCACCGGAAGCGACGCTTCAGGACATACGAATATCAGTTGATTTTCGAATGTCACTGCCGCATGGTTGCCGTCACGGAAGACTTAGGTGGTGACGATGACGAAGGCGACCCAGGCGAAGCGTGCAGCCCTCTACCTCAGGGTTTCCACGGACGGCCAAACCACTGACAACCAGCGGCTCGCGCTCGTGGCGGTGGCTGAGCAACGGGGCTGGTCAGTGGTGGCGACGTTCGAGGATGCCGGCATCAGCGGCGCCAAGGGTCGCGACAAGCGGCCCGGCCTGGACCGGCTGCTGCGCGAGGCGGTGCGCGGGCGGTTTGACGTGGTGATGGTGTGGGCGCTTGACCGGCTCGGCCGCTCCCTGGCGGACCTGATCGGCACGCTACGGGAGCTTGAGGCGGCGTCGGTGGACCTGATGCTGCATCAGCAGGCCATCGACACCACGACGCCCGCCGGTCGGATGTTCTTCCATGTCACAGGCGCGTTCGCGGAGTTTGAGCGGGACATGATCCGCAGCCGCGTGAATGCCGGCCTGGATCGGGCACGGGCGAAGGGCGTGCGCCTGGGGCGGCCCAAGGTGGGCGGCGGCGTAGAGGACGACATCAAGGCCGCCTTGGGCGCCGGCAAGGGGATGCTGAAGGTGGCGCGGGAGCTGGGCGTGGGCGTGTCCACGGTGCAGCGGGTGCGGCGGGAGATGGGCGCCGCCGGGTGACCTGTGGGGGCCGCTGAGGGCCGCGCGGTGGCGTTTCAGGGCCGATCCGGGGTGGTCGGTGGTGGGTGCCATGGCCATGCACGCCAAGCAACCCAAACATCGAAATGATGCAGGTATAGACCAGAGGCCAATAAACCCTGTGTCTGCGTCAGGTTTCCCCTACACTGATCTGCAGACCGGTGCAGTATACCACGAATTGACTTGGTCATTCCTCAGTGTCCATTGTGATGGCGCGGCTCCGTTGTTGAGCCGTAATCCAATGCGGAACGATGACCATGCACATTGACGAAGCAGCCGATGACGGCCGCGCCTTCGGCCTCGCCGAGCATGAACTGTTTGCCGCCTGGGCGGGCACCATGCGGCCCCGCGGCCTGCGCCTCCGCATCGGCGCTGACCACGAAGCAGCCGAGGAAATCGCCGAGGTTGGCTTCCGCTGGACGGACGAGGTGCGATGGATGATCTGGAATCGGCCGGATGGCGCCGTGGTCGATGACCTGTGGCAGAGGGGTGAGGAGCAGCAGACCACCTACGCCATCCTTGAGGACGCCCTGGCGGCGATCACGGCGACGGTGGACGAGGAGGACGCCGACGACGCCAGCCCGTGAGGCTTCAGGAGCCGCCTACGCCAGCCACAGGAGTCATCTGCAGGCGCCGCCAGTAGGGTAGGTGCGGGCGCGGCACAGTGCCTCTGTGGAGTCATCCTGGGGGCTCTGAGCGGCACCTTGGGGCTGTTGGTCAGACCACCGCGGACTGAGCGGGCGGAGCGGATGGCGGTGACGGCCGGGCCGGCTGGTCCTGGCGTGTAGCCTATGCCGCACTGAGGGCGCACCCAGGTCGGGCCGGCGGTGGGGCTGAAGGGGCGGCGATAGGGGGACGGAAGGGAGCAGGAGGAGGATACGGGCGTCCCGAACGTTGCCTATAGGGAACCACAGAGCTGTGTCCGACGAGGAATAGCGTCTTGAAGAAAGACCCCAGGTCTTGTGCTCGGTCGGGCATTCCGACCACCACCGGCAGATGGACGTCCAGATGA
>JAFKFJ010000027.1 GCA_017307335.1 Alphaproteobacteria bacterium
GCTCGTCGCGCCGCGCCAGAAGTTCGCGGTTGCGCGGCGTCAACTCTTCCAGCAGCCCCGCCAGACCTTGCCAGAACGCCGCGGGCGCGATCCCGGTGCCGGGCAGCGCCTCGCCCTCGATGAAAGCCTTCAGCTCAGGCGCAATCGTCAGCCCCGCGGTCGCCGCTGCCTGGCTCATGCCTTGTCCTCCGTCATCGCGGCGCCCTTGTTCGCCACCGCGACCGGCTTGTCCAGTCTCAGCCCTGGGCAGCCCGCCATGCTTCATAGGCGGCGCGGGTGGCGGCATCCGGCGGATAGGTGCCGGGCAGCTTCGCGCCGCCGCGGATGCGCTCGACGATCCATGCCTCCATCCGCTCCTGCTCGGCTGCGTCGCGCGCGACCTCCTCGGCGAGATGGGCGGGCACCACGACCACGCCGTCGGCATCGGCCACGATCAGGTCGCCCGGAAACACCGCAACGCCGCCGCAGCCGATCGGCACCTGCGTCTCCGTCGCATGGTGCACGACGAGGTTCAGGGGTGCGGACGGCCCGGCGCAATAGACGGGCATGGGCAGCGCCGCGATCGGCAAGCTGTCGCGAACGCCGCCGTCGCTCACCACCCCGGCGACGCCGCGCACCATCAGCCGCGTCATCAGGATGTCACCGCCCGAAGCCGCGCGCGCATCGCCCCGGCAGTCGATGACCAGCACATGGCCGGCCGGCGTCGCCTCGATCGCGTAACGCTGCGGATGCTTCGGGTTGGAGAAGTTCTCCAGCACGTCGAGGTCCTCGCGGGCCGGGATGTTGCGCAGCGTGAAGGCCGGGCCGACCAGGTTCTTCTCGTACCGGCCGAGCGGGCGGATGCCCTGGCAGAACGTGTTGCGCAGGCCGCGCTTGAAAAGCTGCGTGGTCAGCGTGGCGGTGCTGACGGCGCGCATGGCGTCGAGGCAGGTGGACGAATACTCGGGCATGGCGGCGACCCTCCGGCGTGGGGCGTGCAGGATGGCGGAAGGGCCGGCGGACGGCCAGCTTCGTCGTTGCTTGTTGCACCCTCACCCCGGCCCTCTCCCGCAAGCGGGAGAGGGAAGTCAGGCGCCCACGGCTCCCTCTCCCGCTGGCGGGAGAGGGCCGGGGTGAGGGTCCGCATAGCGCATTGTACGATTCCCGCCACTAGCTCGCGCCGGGCCCGCCGCGCGCGATAGATCGGCGATGCGCCGCGCCTCGATCCCGATCTCCCGTAGCTGCCCGGTGGGGGAGACGTAGAAGCCGCAGAAATAGAGCCCCGGCACCGCGGTCGGCCGCCCGCTCACCCGCGGCAACCCGGCCGCGTCGAGCGCCCCGTTCACGTCCGGCAGCAGTGGGCGCAAATCGGGGCGGAAGCCGGTGGCGCCGATGATGGCGTCGAACGCCTCGCGTGTCCCGTCGGCGAAGGTCACGTGGCCGGCGTCGAGCGCGCGCACGTCCGGGCGGATCGCAATCGCGCCGGCCCGGATCTTCGCCACCGTCCCCATGTCGATCAGCGGCAC
>JAFKFJ010000365.1 GCA_017307335.1 Alphaproteobacteria bacterium
GGCAGCTTCGCGTGCAGCCCGGGCTTCTCGATCACGCGCACCGGCTGGCCAAGCTGCGTGATCAGCGCCTGCTCGGTCTGCTGCACGGTGAACAGCGTGCCGTCTATCAGCAGCGCCGCGACGAACACCGCCGCCAGCGCGGCGATCAGAATGCGGCTCATTTCGCCGCTCCCGGCACCTCGGCGCCGGCACGCGGCGGCTGGGTCAGCGGCAGGAAGGGCACGACGCCCTTCAGCGCATCGTCCACCACCACGGTCGGCGTGCGGCTCAGCACGTCCTGCATGGTCTCGATGTACAGCCGCTGCAACGTCACGTCCTTGGCGGCGTCATAGGCTTTCAGCACGGAGAGGAAGCGCTGCGACTGGCCGGTCGCCTCCGCGATCGCCGCCTGCCGCCCGGCATCGGCCTCGGCGACGATCCGCGCCGCGTCGCCGCGGGCACGCGGGACGATGTCGTTGGCGTAGGCCTGCGCCTCGTTGCGCATCCGGTCGGCGTCGGTGTTGGCACGCTGCACGTCGCGGAAGCTGTCGATCACGGCCGCCGGCGGATCGACCTTCTGCAGCTGCACCTGCGTGATCTCCACGCCGGTGCCATACTGGTCGAGAATGTACTGCACGCCCTTCATCACGTCGGTCTCGATCTGGGCGCGGCCCTGCGTCAGCGCAAACTGGATCGGCGTGCGCCCGATCACCTCGCGCATCACGCTCTCCGACGCGGACTTCACCGTCTCTTCCGGGTGGCGCGTGTTGAACAGGAATGCAGCGGCGTCGCGGATGCGCCAGAACACCGCGAAGTCGATGTCGATGATGTTCTCGTCGCCGGTCAGCATCAGGCTTTCCTGAAGCACGTCGAGGCTGCTGGCGTCGCGCACCGGTTCGGCGCGGGTGATGTCGGGGTTGCTCGAACGATAGCCGATCTCCACCCGGTTGATGCGCGTCACCTGCGGGCGCAGCACGGTCTCGACCGGCCATGGGATGTGATAGTTCAGGCCCGGCGGCGCGGTGCGGCTGAAGGCGCCGAAGCGCAGCACCACGCCCAGCTCGTCCGGCTGCACCCGGTAGAACCCGCTCGCCAGCCAGATCGCCACCACCGCGAGGACGAGCAGCGCCACGCCGCGCCCGCCCCCGCGCCCCATGGTGCGCCGGCCGCCGAAGCGGGGCGGCAGGAACGAACGGAAGAAGTTCTGCACCCGGGCGATCAGTTCATCCAGTTCCGGCGGCGCGCCGCCGCCGCCCCGGCCCGCGTCCCACGGGCGACGCGGCCCCTGGCCGCCGCGCCGCGGCCCTTCGCCGGGCGAACCGGGGGCGGGCCCCCACGGGCCGCCACCGTTGGGGCCGTTGCTGTTCCAAAGCATGGGGTCGGGCGGCTCCTTCATCGTCGCGCCAGCGCCGTCGCGCAGGCATCGTCGCGCCGGTTCATCGTCGCGCCGGCCCGGCGCGTCGCCGCCCGGGCATTGGCAGGGCGGCGCGCGGGCGCCATATCGGCGCGCACGGCCCTCCTGCATAGGCCCGAGCCGAGAAGGTTTGCAAGCGCATGAGCACCCCCCCCACCCAGGAGACGCTGCGCGCCGCGCTGCGCGACATCGTCGATCCGGCGAGCGGTCAGAATGTCGTCGCTGCCGGGCTGGTCGAGGCGATCGAGGTCCGCGGCGGGCTCGTGCACGTGGCCCTGCTCACCGACCGCGCGCACGCGGCGGCGATGGAGCCGGTGCGGCGCGACGTGGAACGCCGGCTGGCGCAGGAGCCGGGGGTGATGAACGTCACCGCCGTGCTGACCGCCCACAAGCCGCAGCCCGAACCGGCGGCGCCGCAAGGGCGGCCGCGCCTGCTCACCGATGTCGGCGCCGTGATCGCGGTCGCCTCGGGCAAGGGCGGCGTCGGCAAGTCGACGGTCGCGGTGAACCTCGCGGTGGCGCTCGCACGCATGGGGCTGCGCACCGGCCTGCTCGACGCCGACATCTACGGGCCGAGCCTGCCGCGCATGCTGGGGCTCAACCGCAAGCCGGAGCTGCGCGGCGACCGGGTGCTGCCGCTGCCGGCCTGGGGGTTGCAGGCCATGTCGATCGGCTTTCTGGTGGATGAAGAAACCGCCATGATCTGGCGCGGCCCGATGGTGATGGGCGCGCTGGAGCAGATGATGGGCCAGGTCGAGTGGGGCCGGCTCGATGTGATGATCGTCGACATGCCGCCTGGCACCGGCGATGCGCAGTTGACGATGGCGCAGCGCGTGGCGCTCGCCGGCGCCGTGATCGTGTCCACGCCGCAGGACGTGGCGCTGGCCGACGCCCGGCGCGGCGTGCGCATGTTCGAGCGCACGCGGGTGCCGGTGCTGGGGCTGGTCGAGAACATGAGCTTCTTCTGCTGCCCCGAGTGTGGCCATCGGGCCGAGATCTTCGGCCATGGCGGCGCCAAGGCGGAGGCGCACCGGCTGGGCGTGGAGTTTCTGGGCGAGGTGCCGCTGCTGCCCGACATCCGCAGCTCGTGCGATGCCGGCGAGCCGATCGCCGCCGCCGCGCCTGAGAGCGCCGCCGCGCAGGCTTTCGCGGCGATCGCCGCGCGGGTGTGGGCCAAGATCGGTGCCGCGAAACCGGCCGCGGGGCCGCGCATCGTCGTGAGCTGAGATCGGCATGCGCCGGTATCGCCCGCCGCATTCAGCGTGGCATGCGGCCGTCGCGAACCTATGCTGACTGTCGGGAGCGCCGCGACACGGTGATACTCTGCCTCCCGTAGCACGGCGCAAGCCGGAGCGCTTTGTGGGGTTCCCGGCAGGCCCCACCGGCGCCTCCCAGCATTTCGGCGCCTACGACGCGGCCCGCGCGGCCGCGCGGGCCCGCACCTGCTTCGGATACTCGATCGTGAACAGGATCGCGCCGGCCAGCGCGGCAAGGCTGACGCCCTGGCGCACGAATTCCGGCAGCGCAGGCGCCGCGCCCACGGCGGCCTGCACGACGAACGACGCCGTCCAGACCGCGGTGATCCGGTAGTTCACGGCGATGAACACCGGGTGGTTCCACAGCGCCGGTTCCACCTGCTCGCGCGCATACTGCAGCGTGAAAGGCCGGCGCGCGAGAATCGAGCCGAGCGCGATTGCCGCCAGCCCTACGTTGACGACGAGGCGGACCCAGAACAGGCCGAGATCCGGACGGACGAACGACACGAAGGCGGCGAGCCCGGCGAAGAGCACGAGCGTCGCCGCATCGAGCAGCTTGACCTGCGCATGCGCCCGCCGTGTGCGCAGGATCGTCACCACCGTGATCGCCGCCGCAATCCACAGCGCGGCCGCGGCACCCCACGTGCCGGCCACGATCGAAAAGACAATGAACGGCGCGAAGCCGAGCAACAGGCTCACGACATCGCCTCGGCAGTTACGAAGTTGCCATGAAAGCCGAAGGGAACGCGGTGGGCAAGCTGCACGATTGCGACCGGCCCGCGCTCGATCCCCTGCGCGTCGAGCACGATAAGGTCGCTGCGCCGCTCCTCCCCCCGCCAGACCACGGCGAAGAGCCAGCCGTCGCCCTCGGCCGCATCGGGCGCGCGCGGGACGAACACGGGCTCGCTGGTCGCATCACCTTTCGGCAGGACGAACAGCGCGCGGCTGCCACGGGCAAAGTCGAACCACGCGATTGCGTTCCCACGATCCTCGGCGCTCGTGGAGGCCGCGATCGCGCCGAACCGGTTCTTCAGTCCCGCAACGCGATCGTCGATGCGCGGAAACTCGCCGGGCAGATCGTCCAGCGGCGTGCGCACGATCGCATCGGTGTTGCCGGCGAGGTCGACCGACCAGCGCACGAGCCGCGCCGGCGCCTTGGCAGGCGGCCCGCCATCGGCGCGCGGAAACAGCGGCGGCGCGTCATACTGCATCACGTCGGCGAACAGCTTGCCGTCCTCCTCCCACGCGTTCAGCACGTGGAAGACGTAGCAGCTCTCGGCGCGGAACCAGCGCAGGGATGACACCCCCTGGTCGCGCCGCACGACCCCGATATGCCCGCCCAGCGCCGGCTCCCACACGAACGGCAGCCCGCTCGTGCGCGCGCGGTCCAGGCTCCCGGTGAGCGGCAGGACGGGAAACAGGACATGATGCTCGGTGACCGCGAAGTCGTGCACCATGCTGCAGTACGGTGCGTCGAAAAACTCGAAACGGGTGACGCGGCCGGTGCCGTCGATGGTGCCGTAGCGCATGCGCGGCGAGAACGGGCCGTCGGCCGAATAGGCGAAGAACACCAGCTCGCCGGTCTTGGGATCGGTTTTCGGATGGGCGGTGAACGGGCCGCCGAGCGCATCGCCGAAGCGCTGCGCGCCGCGCGTCGCCAGCGAGCGCGGGTCGAGCTCGATCGGCAGATGCGCCTCCTCCAGCGCCAGCAGCCGGCCCGCGTGCCAGACGATGTTGGTGTTGGCGACACCGCCGTCGTCGCGCGGGTCGAACGCGCCCTCCAGCGCCCGGCCGGCGGCATCCTCCGCCTGCCATTTCGGCGTGCGCACCCACCGGTTGCGATAGGTGCAGCGCCCGTCCCCGATCTCGAACGCGTGGATCATGCCGTCGCCGAGGAACCAGTGATGGCGGGTGGGGTCAGGCGGAAACTGCGGGTTCGGCCCGTTGCGGTACAGCGTGCCGCGCAGCGCGCGCGGCAGTTCCCCCTGCACCGGCAGATGGCGCGCCTCGCACTCCATGCTGATCGGCGCGAAATTGCCGGACAGGAATTGGCTCACGTCGCCGGACATCGCCACCCCCACAACATCTTTACGCTGGAAAGATTCCATGCCCCAGGAGCGCGGGGGCTGTCAACGTAAAACTTTCCGGTGTAAAGATGTGCCATGAGCCATCGTCGTCCACCCGCCCCACGCCGCACCTACCATCACGGCGATTTGCGCAATGCGCTGCTGGCCGCGGCCGAGACGATCGTCGAGCGCGAGGGCATTCCGGCGCTGACGCTACGGGCGCTCGCCCGCGCGGCCGGGGTGTCGCACGCGGCACCCGCGCATCATTTCGGCGACCTCGTCGGCCTGCTCAGCGAGCTTGCGGCGGTCGGCTACACGCGGCTCACCACCCGGTTCGCCGAGGCGATGGCGGCCGTGGGTCCGGCGCCCGACCGGCGCCTGCGCGCCATGGGTCAGGCCTATGTCGGCTTCGCCCGCGCGCATCCCGGCCTGTTCCAGCTCATGTTCCGCGCCGAGCGGCTCGACCCGGCACGGCCTGCGTTGCGTGCGGCGATGGACGCCGCAGGGGCAGCCTTGCGCAACGCGATCGCCGCGCGCACCGGCACGCCCGCGTCGGCGTTGCAGGCGGTGGCGCAGGCCGCGGCGCTCTGGTCGCTGGTGCACGGATTTTCCGTCCTCCTCATCGACGGCCGCCTGCGCGGGCTGCTCGCGGCGCTGCCGGAGGGCGAGGACGCCGAGACGCTGCTGGAAGCGGTGTTCGCCGTGACCGATGTCGCGGCCCCGGCCGGCCCCGATCGCGAGGTCTTCGTCGCCGCCGCGGAGTGTGCTTGAGTGAGCATGCCGAGGACAGGCGAGGCGGCGATGGACGGCGCCCTGTACGACAGCGATTTCTACGCCTGGACGCGCGAACAGGCGGCCGCTCTCCGCGCTGCGGCCGCAACGGCGCGCACGAACCTGCCGATCGACTGGAATCGCGTCGCCGAGGAGATCGAGAGCTTGGGCAACGCGGAACAGCGGGATCTGGCGAGTCGGCTCGGGACAATCATCGAGCATTTGCTGAAGCTACAGCTCTCGACCTCGGCCGGTCCTCGTCGCGGCTGAATCGAGACGGTCGTTCGCAGCCGTCGCGAGATCGCCCGGACAATTCGGAACAACCCGAGCCTGCGCCGCGAATTGCCGGAGCTGCTGTCGGCCGAGGTCGCGGCGACGGTCGAGCTCGTGCGAACGCTGCTGCGCGAACATGGCGAGGCGACGCCGGCGACCGAGGCGCAGCGACGTCCCTGATCGCTCCGAAACCGCAGGCGCGCAGCCCGCGATCGCGATCCGGACGCAGACGTTAGGCCGCCACCGCCTGATGCGCGATCCGGTTCAGGCTCTCCACAATGTCCCGCGCCATCTTCATCCGTTCGCCCACGCTCATCTCGCGCACGATCGCCAGCTTGTGGTCCGGCCGCAGCCGGATCGCGCCGCCGCGGCCGGCGAGCCATGAGACGAGCCCGGCCGGGTTGCGGAAGGCGTTGCCGCGGAAGCTCAGCACCATGCCCTTCGGCCCCGCCTCCAGCTTCTCCACCCCGGCCTCCCGGCACAGCCGCTTCAGCGTGACCACGGCGAGCAGGTTCTCCACCTCTTCCGGCAGCGGGCCGAAGCGGTCGACGAGTTCGGCCGCCATCGCCTCCGTCTCCGCGTCGGAGTCCAGCGCACCGATGCGGCGATAGAGGCCGAGGCGCACGGGCAGGTCGCGCACATACGCCTCCGGGATCAGCACCGGCAGGCCGAGCGCGATGTTCGGCGTCCAGTCGCGCGCCTCCGCCCGCTGCTTGCGCCCGCGCTCGGTGCGCAGGTCCGCCACCGCATCCTCCAGCATCTGCTGATAGAGCTCGATGCCGACTTCACGGATATGCCCCGACTGCTCCTCGCCCAGCAGGTTGCCCGCACCGCGCAGGTCGAGATCGTGGCTCGCCAGCGTGAAGCCGGCGCCGAGGCTGTCCAGCGTCTGCATCACCGTCAGCCGCTTCTCCGCCGCTGCCGAGAGGCGGAAACTCTGCGGCCAGGTGAGATACGCATAGCCGCGCACCTTGCCCCGCCCCACGCGGCCGCGAAGCTGATAGAGCTGCCCCAGGCCGAACATGTCGGCGCGATAGATCAGCAGCGTGTTCACCGCCGGCATGTCCAGTCCGCTCTCGACGATATTGGTCGAGAGCAGGATGTCGTAGCGCCCGTCGCTGAACTCCGTCATCACGCGTTCCAGCTCGGTCGGCGCCATGCGGCCATGCGCCTGCGCCACCCGCGCCTCGGGTACGATCTCGGCGAGCCGCTGCGCCATGCGCGGCATGTCCTCGATGCGCGGCACGACGCAGAACACCTGCCCGCCGCGGAACCGCTCGCGCTGCAACGCTTCGCGGATCACCAGCCCGTCGAACGGCATGATGAAGGTGCGCACCGCCAGCCGGTCCACCGGCGGCGTCGCGATCACGCTCATCTCCCGCACGCCCGTCAGCGCCAGTTGCAGGGTGCGCGGGATCGGCGTCGCGGTCAGCGTCAGCACGTGCACATCCGCGCGCAGCGCCTTCAGCTTCTCCTTGTGCGCGACGCCGAAATGCTGCTCTTCGTCGATGACCAGCAGCCCGAGATCGGCGAAGCTCACGCCCTTGGAAAGCAGCGCGTGGGTGCCGACGACGATCTGGATCGTGCCGTCGGCGAGGCCCTTGCGCACCTCCGCCGCCTCCTTCGCCGTCACCATGCGCGAAAGCTGCCCCACGCGCACCGGCAGCCCCGCGAAGCGCTGCGAGAAGGTGCGGAAATGCTGCCGCGCGAGCAGCGTCGTCGGCACCACCACCGCGACCTGGGAGCCGGCCATGGCGGCGACAAAGGCGGCCCGCAGCGCGATCTCGGTTTTGCCGAAGCCGACATCGCCGCAGATCAGCCGGTCCATCGGGCGGCCGGACGACAGGTCCTCGAGCACGTCGGCGATTGCGCGCGCCTGATCCTCGGTCTCGGCGAAGGGGAAGCGGGCGCAGAACTCGTCCCAGCTTCCCTCGGGCGGCGCCATCATCTCCGCGGTGCGCACGCGGCGTTCGGCGGCGATGCGGATCAGCTCGCCGGCCATGTCGCGGATGCGCTGCTTGGCGCGCGCCTTGCGCGTCTGCCAGCTCGTGCCGCCGAGCTTGTCGAGCGCGACGCCCGCCTGCTCGCTGCCGAAGCGCGACAGCATCTCGATGTTCTCGACCGGCAGGAACAGCTTGTCGTCGCCGTCGTAGAGCAGGCGCAGACAATCGTGCGGCGCGTCGTTCACGGTCAGGGTGACGAGCCCGTCGTAGCGGCCGATGCCGTGGTCCTGGTGCACGACCAGGTCGCCCTCGGCGATCTCGGTCGCCTCGGCGATGAACTCGTCCGCCCGCTTGCGCCGCCGCGGCGGGCGGCTGATGCGCTCGCCGAGCAGGTCCTGCTCGGAAAGGCACGCCCAGCGGCCGACATCCGG
>JAFKFJ010000366.1 GCA_017307335.1 Alphaproteobacteria bacterium
GATGGTCGTGGGTGTTGAGCCAGATACCGTGCGGCGAGCGGCCGACCTCGATCGTGGTGAAGTCGCCGGTCTTCGGGTCCAGCACCGCCACCGAATGCGCGAACCGGCGCGTGACCCACAGCTTGCCGTCTGGCGCGAAGTCGATGTCGTCAGGGCCGCCCGGCACCTTGAACACGCGCAGCTCCTTCAGTGTCGTGGCGTCGAGCACGGAGATCGTGCCGTCCACGCGGTTGGTCGCGTAGATCACCTTGCCGTCCGGCGGCACGAACAGCACGTGCGCGCCACGCCCGGTGTGCACCTTCTCCACCACGCGCCCGTCGCGCGGGTCCACCACCGCGACATAGGCACCGCCCATGATGCCGACCAGAACCTTGCCGTTGTGCCACAGCACGCCGGCGGGCGTGTTGCCCACCGGCATCTTCCAGCGCACGCTGCGCGCGGCGATGTCGATCGCGATCAGGTCGTTCGTGCCCTGCAGGCTCACGAACACCGTCGCCGAATCCGGTGAGAAATTGATGTGGCTCGGCATGGTCGCGGCGGGGAACCGCTTCACGAGTTGCATCGTGGCCGCGTCGTAGAGGTCGATCTGGTTGCGCGCGAGGCCGGTCACGACCAGCCAGCGGCCATCCGGGCTGAACTGCAGCTGATAGGGATCGGCAAGCGGCATCCGCCGCTCCAGCGCGCCGCTGCGCGGGTCGAAGAACAGCAACTCGTTGCCCGCGCTGTCGCCCACCAGCAGCGCGCGGTGGTCAGGCGTCAGCGCCATGTGGTGCGGCTCGCGCAGCACCGGGATGCGGCGCACCTCCCGGCCCGTCGCCACGTCGACCAGGCTCACCGAGGCGGAGCCGGAATTGAGCACGAAGGCGAGCCCCTCGGCCGCCGCCGGGCGGACCAGGAACCCCAGCAGGGCGACGAGGATCAGCGACGGGGCGAGGCGCATGCACGTCTCCAAAGGCGACCGGCGCCGCGTTCTACCGGCCGCCGGCCGCCGGGCCAATGCCGCGGCGCTCACAACGTGGCGGCGATCTCCGTCCGCAGGGCCGCCGTCACCTCCGGCCTGACGCCGAACCACGCCGCGAACGACGGCACCGCCTGGTGCAGCAGCATGCCGAGCCCGTCCACAGCGGCGTGCCCGCGCGCCCGCGCCGCCGCCAGCAAGGGCGTCTCCAGCGGAACGTAGACCAGTTCGCTGACCACGGCCGTGCGCGGCAGGGCGGCCAGATCGAGCTCGAGCGGCGGCTGCCCCTGCATGCCGAGGCTGGTCGTGTTCACGAGCAGCGCCGCACCCTCCAGCGCCCCGGCCCGCCGGTCCCAGTCCAGCACGCGGACCGCGCCGCCGAGCGCCCGCAACGCCTCGGCCCGGCCGCGCGAGCGGTTGATCAGGCGGATTTCCGGGCAGCCGGCATCGGCGAGGGCGACCAGCACTGCCCGCGCGGCGCCCCCGGCCCCCAGCACCACCGCCGGCCCCGCCGCGGCGCGCCAATCCGGGCAGCTCTGGCGCAGATTGGCGATGAAGCCGTAGGCGTCGGTGTTGCGCCCCTCCAGGCTCAGGTCGGGCCTTACCACGACGAGGTTCACCGCCCCGATCCGCCGCGCGGTGGCGTCCGCCGCGTCGACCAGGGCCAGCACCGCCTCCTTGTGCGGCACGGTCACGTTGCAGCCGGCGAAGCCGAGGGCGGCGAGCCCGTGCAACGCCGCCTCCAGCCGGGCGGGCGGCACGGGGAAGGGGAGGTAGGCCCCGGCCACGCGATGCTCCCGCAGCCAGAACCCGTGCAGCGCCGGGCTGCGCGAATGCGCCACCGGCCAGCCCATCACCCCCGCCGCCCGGAACGCCGCCACGCCCGCCCTCCCCCG
Organism: Alphaproteobacteria bacterium; assembly: GCA_017307335.1. Classification (GTDB taxonomy): domain Bacteria; phylum Pseudomonadota; class Alphaproteobacteria; order Acetobacterales; family Acetobacteraceae; genus JAFKFJ01. The sequence continues at coordinate 1,855 of JAFKFJ010000366.1, forward strand.
CTCGCGCAGGCGCGACCATAGCCGGCGGCCGTGGGTCACGGCGAGGCTTCCGCAGCACCCGTCCCTGGCCTAGTCTCGGGCCACAAGAAACACCGCAGGGGGAAGCGATGCAGCTCAATCGGGAGCAATTGCTGGCGGCCTACCGGATGATGCGCACCATCCGCGCCTTCGAGGACCGCGTGCACACCGAGTTCTCGGCCGGCGGCATCCCCGGCTTCGTCCACCTCTACGCCGGCGAGGAAGCCTCGGCGGTGGGCGTGTGCATGAACCTCGACGAGCGGGACAAGATCGCCAGCACCCATCGCGGCCACGGCCACTGCATCGCCAAGGGCTGCGACGTGGACGCGATGATGGCGGAGATCTTCGGCCGCGCCGAAGGGCTGTGCGGCGGCAAGGGCGGCTCGATGCACATCGCCGACCTCGACAAGGGCATGATGGGCGCCAACGGCATCGTGGGCGGCGGCCCGCCGCTCATCTGCGGCGCCGCGCTGACCGCCAAGACGCTGAAGACCGGCGGCGTCGCGGTCGCCTTCGTGGGCGACGGCGGCTCCAACCAGGGCACCACGATGGAGGCCTACAACCTCGCCAAGGCGTGGAACCTGCCGGCGATCTTCGTCGTCGAGGACAACGGCTACGCGGAATCGACCGCCAGCAACTGGTCGGTCTCCGGCACCCAGCTCGGCCGCGCCGCCGGCTTCGGCATCCCCGCCGTGCAGGTGGACGGCGAGGATTTCTTCGCGATCCTCGATGCGGCGCACGACGCGGTCGAGCGTGCGCGCAGCGGCGGCGGCCCGAGCCTCATTCACGGCCGGCTCAACCGCTACTACGGCCATTTCGAGGGCGACGCGCAGACCTATCGGGGCAACGGCGAGGTCGACCGGCTGCGCGAGCAGAAGGACCCGATCATGCGCTTCCGCCAGCGCGTGACGGAGGCCGGGCTGCTGGAAGGCAGCCAGCTCGACGCGATCGACACCGCGGTGGCGGCGCAGATCGAGAATGCGGTGATGAAAGCAAAGGCCGGCGCGATGCCGCCGCCGGCGGCACTGCTCACCGACGTCTACGTGTCCTACTGAGCGGGAGGCGGCAATGGCGAAGAAATCCTTCCGTCAGGCGATCAACGAGGCGCTGGCGCAGGAGATGCGGCGCGACCCGCGCGTGATCCTCATGGGCGAGGACGTGGCCGGCGGCCAGGGCGCGCCCGGCGAGGACGATGCCTGGGGCGGTCCGCTGGGCGTGACGAAGGGCTTGATGCCGGAATTCGGGCGCGAGCGCATCCTCGACACCCCGATCACCGAAAGCGGCTTCATCGGCGCGGCGATCGGCGCCGCCGCGACCGGGCTGCGGCCGGTGGCGGAGCTGATGTTCGTCGACTTCATGGGCGTCTGCTTCGACCAGATCTTCAATCAGGCCGCCAAGTTCCGCTACATGTTCGGCGGCAAGGCGGTGACCCCGGTCGTCATCCGCACCATGTTCGGCGCCGGCTTCCGCGCCGCCAGCCAGCACAGCCAGTGCCTGTATCCGATCTTCACCCACATCCCGGGGCTTAAGGTCGCCATCCCGTCCTCGGCCTACGAGGCGAAGGGGCTGCTGATCCAGGCGATCCGCGACGACGATCCGGTGATCTTCTTCGAGCACAAGATGCTCTACGACGACACCGACGACGTGCCGGACGAGCCGTACACGATCCCGTTCGGCGAGGCGAACCTGACGCGCGAGGGTGGCGACGTGACCATCGTCGCACTCGGGCGCATGGTGAAGGTCGCCAACGAGGCGGCCGACGCGCTCGCCAGGCAGCGCGTCGCCTGCACCGTCATCGACCCGCGCACCACGTCGCCCATGGATTTCGACACGATCCTGGAATCGGTGGAGGAGACGGGCCGGCTGGTGGTGGTGGACGAGGCGCATCCGCGCTGCAACATGGCCGCCGACATCTCCGCGCGCGTGGCACAGGATGCCTTCAAGGCGCTCAAGGCGCCGATCCGCATGGTCACGCCGCCGCACGTGCCGGTGCCGTTCTCCCCGGCGCTGGAGGATGCGTACATCCCCAGCGCGGCGCGCGTGATCGAAGCCGTGCGCGCGGTGACCGCCTGACACGGCGCGGCGCCGCAGAACGACAAGAGGCACGACATGAGCGACGCGATCAAGCCGATCGGCATGCCGAAATGGGGCCTCGCGATGACCGAGGGCAAGGTCAATGCGTGGCTCGTCGAGGAAGGTGCGACGATCACCGAGGGCGATGAGATTCTCGAGATCGAGACGAGCAAGATCACGAACGTCTTCGAATCGCCGGTCACCGGCACGCTGCGGCGCAAGGTGGCGAGCGAGGGCGAGACCCTGCCCGTCGGCGCGCTGCTCGGCGTGGTCGCGGACGCGAGCGTGAGCGACGCCGAGCTCGATGCGTTCGTCGAGCAGACGCGCCAGGCGCAGGCGGAGGCGGCCGCCGAGGCGCCGCCGCCCGAGCCCGTGCTGACCGAGGCGGAGGGCTGGACCGTGCGCAACCTGCGCATGGGGCCGGAGGAAGGCGTACCGCTCGTGCTGATCCACGGCTTCGGCGGCGACCTGCTGAGCTGGCAGTTCAACCAGCCGGACCTCGCCGCCGACCGCCCGGTGGTGGCGCTCGACCTGCCCGGCCATGGCGGCTCCTCGAAATCCGTCACCGGCGGCGACGTCGCGTGGCTCGCCGCCCAGGTGCGCAGCGCGCTGGCCGCCCTCGGCATCGGCCGCGCGCACCTCGCCGGCCAGTCGCTCGGCGGTGCCGTCGCGTTGCAGATGGCACTCGACGAACCGGACCGCATCGCCTCGGTCTCGCTTGTCTGCCCCTCCGGCCTCGGGCGGGAGATCAACATGGACTATATCGGCGGCTTCATCGCCGCCGATCGGCGCCGCGAGATGAAGGCGACGGTGGAGGCGCTGTTCGTCGATCCGGCCTTCGTCAGCCGCGACATGGTCGACGACCTGCTGAAATACAAACGCCTCGACGGCGTGCTCGCCGCCCTGCGCACGATCGCCGACGCGGTGTTCGCCGGCGGGCAGCAGGCGCAGGTGTTCACCGACCGGCTCGCCACGATGAAGCCGCCGGTGCAGGTGATCTGGGGCGAGGCCGACCGCATCATCCCCGCCGCGCACGCGCAGGCCGTGCCGACGCGCCACGTGCTGCCGGGCACCGGCCACATGGTGCATATCGAGCGCCCGGCGGAGGTGAACCGCCTGATCGCGGAGTTTGCCGCCGCCGCCGACCGCTGAGACCCGCGCCGGCGGTCCCGAGACCTGGCAAGCAGGGCCGCGCACCCCATGTCGCGGCGGTTGCAGCATGGAGCGCCGTTGCGGATGCGCGTTGGCCGGAACCTGATGCGGCTGGGCTTCTTCCTCGTGCTCGCGGCTGGCGCCGTCTGGGCGTTCACCCATCGCCGGACGTTCGACGCGGCGTCGCTGGAGGCCTGGCTGCAGGGGCTCGGCGTCTGGGCGCCGGTGGCGTTCATCGCGCTCTATGTCATCGGCACCGTGCTGCTGTTCCCCGCCGCCCTGCTCAGCCTCGCGGGCGGCGCGTTCTTCGGCCCGGTCTGGGGCGCGGTGGTCGACCTGGCCGGGGCCACGCTGGGCGCGGCCGCCGCCTTCCTGGTCGCCCGCTACCTCGCCGCCGACTGGGTGGCGGCACGGGTCAGCGGCAAGCTCGCGCGGCTGGTCGCCGGCGTGGAGGCGGAGGGCTGGCGGTTCGTGGCACTCATGCGGCTGGTGCCGCTGATTCCGTTCAACCTGCTGAACTACGCGCTCGGCCTCACCCGCATCGGGTTCCTGCCCTACATCCTCGCCTCCGCGGTCTGCATGATCCCGGGGGCGATCGCCTATACGTGGCTCGGCTACGCGGGCCGTTCCGCTGCGGCGGGGGATACGCGCGCGCTGCGCTATGCCCTGCTCGGGCTTGCGGTGCTCGCACTCACCGCCTTCGCGCCGCGCCTCGTGCGCCGGTTGCGCGCCGAGGCGGCCTGAGGGCTGCGGCCTGAGGGCTACTGCGCCAGAAACCCGCCATCCACCGGCAGCGTGTGGCCGGTGACCATGCTGGCGGCGTCGGAGAGCAGGAACAGCGCGGCGCCCACGATCTCCTCCGGCTCCGCCACCCGCCCCAGCGGCGTCACCGCCGCGATGCGCGCCATCAGTTCGGGGTTGTTCAGCAGCGGCGCGATGAAGTCGGTGCGCACCCAGGTCGGCGCCACCGCGTTCACGCGAATCCCGCTCGCTGCCCACTCCACCGCCAATGCGCGGGTGAGGTTCACCACCGCACCCTTGCTGGCCTGATAGGAGATGTTCGGATAGAGGCCGCCGCCCGAAAGCCCCATGATCGAGGCGGTGTTGACGATCGCGCCGCGACCGGCGCGCAGCATGTGCCGCGCCGCCGTGCGCGCGCACAGGAACACGCCGGTCAGGTTCACGTCGATCACGCGCTCGAAGTCCTCGCGCGACAACTCCACGGACGGGCGGCGCAGCGCCATGCCGGCATTGTTGACGAGGCTGTCGATGCGGCCCTCGGCCGCCACCGCGTCGAACGCGGCAACGACGGAGGCCTCGTCGGTGACGTCCACCGCGTGACCGTGGGCGGGAAACCCTTCGGCCGCGATCTCGGCGGCGGTGTGCGCGGCGGCCTCGCCGTCGCGGTCGAACAAATGCACGGTGGCGCCGGAGCGCGCGACGCCGAAGGCGATCGCCCGGCCGATGCCGCGCGCACCGCCGGTGATGACCGACACGGTGCCGTCGAGGCGGAACGCGCGCGCGGGATCGAAACCGTTCATGCCGGCCTCCGAAGCAGAAGCGTTGTCCAGCGATCCTCGGCGATGCGGCCCCCGAGCGAAAGCCCGGCAAGGGAAAGCCCGTGCCGGCGATGCGCCGCCAGTACCCAGCGCGCCTGGGTGTCGAGCAGCCCGGCGAGGATGGCGACGCCGCCGGGGGCGAGGTGGCGCGACAGGGCGGCGGCCATGTGGCACAGCGGGCGGGCGAGGATGTTGGCGAAGATCAGGTCGTACGGCCCGCCGCCGCGCACGCGCGGGCTGTGCCAGCCCTCGGCCCGCAGCACGCGGATGCGCCGCGCCAGCCCGTTCTGCGCCGCGTTCGCGCGTGCCGTGCGCACCGACCAGGGGTCGATGTCGCTCGCCAGCACGCGCCGGCCGAGCCGTTGCGCCGCCGCCATCGCCAGGATGCCGGAGCCGGTGCCGAGATCGAGGATGCGTCGCGGCCGGCGATGCGCGACGCGCTCCAGCGCGCGCAGGCAGCCGCGCGTCGATCCGTGCTCGCCGGAGCCGAACGCCGCGGCGGCATCGAGGATCAGCGTGATGCGCCCGGCGGCGCGCGGCCCGGTGATGTGCGTGCCGCGGATCGCGAAGCGGCCGACATGCTGCTCGGCAAACCCGGCATAGCTGCGCGCGAGCCAGCCCTCGGCCGGGATGACGGTGATCTGCGCCGCCGCCGCGACGCCGGTCGCCGCCTCGGCGAGCGCCAGCGCCACCGCGAGTTCCGGTTCGGCCTCGCCGGGCGCGCGGATGCCCTCGATCACCCACTCGTCCGCGGCCTCGTCGTGAAAGCTGCTGACGCTGCGGCAGGCTTCGTCCAGCGCCGCCGCAAACGCCGCCGCCGCCTGCGCCGGCACACGCAGCGTCACCGCCTGCAGCACGGGCGCGAGCGGGGCCGTCATCGTCCGGCTCACGCGCGTTCCACGAACCGGTCGAGCACGCGCTTGTTGCCGCCGTGGTCGAACGTGATGTCCAGCCGGTCGTCCTCGCTCGCCGTCACCGTGCCGTAGCCGAACTTCTGGTGAAACACGCGCGCGCCCACGGGGATCGCCTCGGCGCGCGGCGGGCGTTGCGGCTGCTCCCACGCCTCCACCACGCGCGTGCGCCGCGCGAGCAGCGGGAACTGGCCGGGAAATACCGTCGGCGCGGCGAGCATCCGGTCGCGCTCCAGCGCCGCGGAGCCGCTGCGCTCGATCTCGTCGTCCGGCAGTTCGTCCAGGAAGCGGCTTGGGATGCTGCTCTGCCAGTTGGCGTAGATGCGCCGGTTGGCAGCGTGGCTCACCGTCACGCGCCGCCGCGCGCGGGTCAGCCCGACATAGGCGAGCCGCCGTTCCTCCTCCAGCCCTTTCGCGCCGTGTTCGTCCATCGCGCGCTGGTTCGGTAACAGCCCTTCCTCCCAGCCGGGCAGGAACACGGTGTCGAACTCCATTCCCTTCGCGGCGTTCAGCGTCATCAGGCTGACGCGGT
>JAFKFJ010000367.1 GCA_017307335.1 Alphaproteobacteria bacterium
GTCGGCTGGAAGCGGATCGGGCCGCTGGTCAGCAGCACCGCCGTCTCACCGGCCGCGGCCGCGGTGTCGAACGCGGCGCGCAGCCGCTGCATGAACTCGGCGAGCTTCGACGGCGCCATCGCGAGCTGCCGGTCCTCCGCCGGCCCCACCAGCGCCTCGGCGAACGCCGCCTCCCACTCCGGCGAGAGCGTGACCAGCGGGATGTAGCCGCCGGCGCCGACATGGCTTTCGCTGATCTGCCGGGCGAGGCGCGCGCGAACATGCAGCACGATCGCCGGCACTGCGCGCGCCTGCGCCGCGCACGCCTCCTGGATGCCCTCCAGCACCGTCGGCAGATCGCGGATCGACACCCGCTCGGCCAGCAGCGCCTGCAGCACGCGCTGCACCCCGCCCACGGAAATCTGCGTCGGGATCAGCTCCGCCACGAGCTTCTGGTGCTCGCGCGGCAGCTCGTCGAGCAGCTTCTGCGTCTCGGCGAACGAGAGCAGTTCCGCCATGCTCTGCTTGACGATTTCGGTGAGGTGCGTCGTCAGCACGCTGGCCGGATCGACGACGGTGATGCCGCGCACCGTCGCCTGCTCGCGCACCGACGGGTCGATCCACAGCGCCGGCAGGCCGAACGCCGGTTCCTGCGTGCGCTCGCCGGGCAGGTCGGGCACGCCGCCGGCCGGGTCCATGGCGAGCAGCTTGGCCGGCCGCAGCTCGCCGCCGCCGGCCTCGATCTCCTTCACCCGGATCGAATAGGCATCGGCGGAGAGCTGCATGTTGTCCTGGATGCGCACCGGCGGCAGGACGAAGCCCATCTCGGCGGCGATGCTGCGCCGCAGCCCCTTGATCTGCTCGGTCAGCCGCGGCGCGTCGCCGCCGGCCAGCGTGAGCAGCCCGTAGCCGAGTTCCAGGCGGATCATGTCCATCCGCAGCGCCTCGCTGATCGGCGGCTCGCGGTTCGCGGGCAGCGGCGGCGGCGCGTCGGGCGCGGGCGGCGGGCTCTTGTGGCGGAGCCAGGCCCCGCCGCCGGCCAGCCCGGCCAGTGCCAGGAACGGCACCGCCGGCAGCCCGGGCATGACCGCGAGCACCCCGGCGGCGGCGGCGGCGAGCGCCAGCGGCTTCGGGCTCGCACCGAGCTGGCGCAGGAGCGCCGAATCCGCCGGCCCCTCCGTGCCGCCCTTGGTCACCACGATGCCGGCGGCGGTGGAGACGAGCAGCGCCGGGATCTGGCTCACCAGCCCGTCGCCCACGGTGAGCGTGGTGTAGGTGCCGGCGGCCTCGGCGAACGGCATGCCGTGGCGGATCAGCCCGATCGCGAGCCCGCCCGCGATGTTGACGCTGGTGATGATGAGCGCCGCGACCGCGTCACCGCGCACGAACTTCGCAGCCCCGTCCATCGCACCGTAGAAGCCGCTCTCCTCCTCCAGCTCGCGGCGGCGGCGGCGCGCCGTCTTCTCGTCGATCGCGCCGGAGGAAAGCTCCGCGTCGATCGCCATCTGCTTGCCCGGCATCGCATCGAGCGTGAAGCGCGCGGCAACCTCGGCGATGCGGCCGGAGCCCTTGGTGATCACCATGAAGTTCACGACCAGCAGGATCGCGAACAGGATCAGGCCGATCACCACGTCGCCGCCCATCAGGAAGCCGCCGAACGCGGCGACCACATGGCCGGCAGCGGTCGGCCCCTCGTTGCCGCGGCTGAGGATGAGGCGCGTGGTGGCGACGTCGAGCGAGAGGCGCAGCAGCGTGGTCAGCAGCAGCAGCGTCGGGAAGCTGGAGAAATCGAGCGGCCGGCGCAGGAACAGTGCCACCATCAGCACCAGCACCGCGGACGTGACCGAGAGCGAGAGCCCGAGATCCAGCACGAAGGGCGGCAGCGGCAGGATCAGCACCGACAGCAGCGCCACCACGCCGAGCGCGAGCCCGACATCGGTGCCCGGCGCATAGGCCCGCAGCCGCGCCGACCAGACCGGCAGCAGGGCGGCGAGCGTCGCCGGCATCAGGCGCTCACGCCGAGCGCGGGCGGGGGCACGGCGACACCCTCGGCCGCGTAGTCGCGCAGCTTATTGCGCAGGGCACGGATGGAGATGCCGAGGATGACCGCGGCATGCGTGCGGTTGCCCGCGGTGTGTCGCAGGGTTTGCAGAATGAGATCGCGCTCGACCTCGGCCATGCTGCGCCCGACCAGCCCGGCCACGCCCGCGCTGGCGGCAGCGGACGGTGCGGATGGTGCCGCGGCTTCGCCGGCGAGTTCGATCGCGTCGGTGCCGATCGCGTCGCCGCTGGCGAGGAGCACCGCGCGATGCACGGTGTTTTCCAGCTCGCGCACATTGCCGCGCCAGGAATGCGCGGTCAGCAGTTGCAGCGCGGCCGGGACGAAGGGGCGCGCAGGCAGGCCGTTCACACCGGCGAAGCGCCGGGCGAAGGCCTGCGCCAGCGGGGCGATGTCGCCGCGCCGTTCGCGCAGTGGCGGGATGCGCAGGCTGACCACGTCGAGGCGGAAATAGAGGTCCTCGCGAAACCGGCCCTGCGCCGCCTCCTCGGCAAGATTGCGGTTGGTGGTGGCGAGGATGCGCACGTTCACCCGCACCGGCCGGGCGCCGCCGACGCGGTCGATCTCACGCTCCTGCAGCGCGCGCAGCAGTTTCGCCTGCAGGCGCAGATCCATCTCGCCGATCTCGTCGAGCAGCAGCGTGCCGCCGTCGGCCGCCTCGAACTTGCCGACCCGGCGGGCGAGCGCGCCGCTGAACGCGCCCTTCTCGTGGCCGAACAGCTCGCTTTCCAGCAGCGCCTCCGGGATCGCGGCGCAGTTCAGCCCGACGAACGGACCGGCGGCGCGGCGCGAGCGGCGATGGATGTGGCGCGCCAGCACCTCCTTGCCGGTGCCGCTCTCACCGGTGATGAGCACGGAAGCTTCCGCGGCCGCGACCTGCTCGGCGCGGCGCACGGTTGCCTGCATGCGCGGATCGCCGACGATGAGTTCGCTGGCGTCGTCGCTGACCGAGGCGAGCAGTGCCGCGATCAGCTCGGCATCCGGCGGCAGCGGCAGGAACTCGCGCGCGCCGGCGCGGATCGCGCGCACCGCCGCCTCGGCATCGGCGTTGACACCGCAGGCAACGACCGGCACCGCGATCCGCTCCTGCGCCATCGCGCCCAGCAGGCCCGCGATGTCGCGGCGCAGGTCGCACAGCACGAGGTCGATGCAGCCATCCGCACGCAGCGTGTCGAGCGCGGGCGTGACGTCGTCGGCCTGCGCCAGCTTCGCGCCGCGCGCCAGCGCGAGCCGCGCGGCCTGCCCGAGTTCGGCGCCGAGCGGGCCGATGATGAGCACGCGCATGCTGACCGCTCCTTCAGCGCGTCACGGCGCGCGATCGGCCTTGACGATTTCGGTCATGGTGACGCCGAGGCGGTTGTCGTCCACCATGACCACCTCGCCGCGCGCGACCAGCCGGTTGTTGACATAGACGTCGATCGCCTCGCCGAGCTTGCGGTCCAGCTCCACCACGGCGCCACGCCCGAGCTTCAGAAGCTGGCTCACCTGCATCGTGGCCTTGCCCAGCACCGCGCTGACGGTGACGGGAATGTCGTAGACCGCCTCCAGCTCCCGCCCGCTGCGCGGCATGCCGGCGTCCGGCGGTGCGGCGATGGCCTCGCCAGCCTCGGTGAACTCGGTTTCCTCGCTCATCCCTCACCTGTCGTGCTGCAGCGTTCGTCGCGCGGTGCCGGCGAAAACAGCCCGAGCGGCGCGAGCGCCGCGGCCACGGCCGACCAGGCGGCGGCGGCGTCGCGCCGCGCGCTGCCGTCATGCCAGACGATGGCGGCATCGCCGGGGGCGACGGTGGCGCAGGGCGTGATCGTCGGCCGCGTGCCGGCTGGCGTCCCGAGTTCCGCCACCGCCTCGGCCACCGCGGCGGTGTGCGCGGGATGCACGCGGATTTCCACCGCCGGTTCGCGCGCGAGCGCCGGCAGGATCGCGGCGACGAAGCGGCGCAACTCGTCCTCGCCGAAGCGTTCGCGCAGCGCCGGATAGCCGGCGCCGACGGCGTCGAGGACGGGCTGCGCGAGGGCAGCCGCCGATGCCTCCGCGCACTGCACCGCCGCCGCGCGCGCATTCGCGAGCCGCTCCGCGATGGCGGCGAGGACCTTGGCGGTGGCTGCTGCCGTCGCCTCCATCGCGGCGGCGCGGCCCTGCGCGTGGCCGGCGGCGAAGCCCGCCTCGTGCGCCGCGGCCAGGTCCGCCTCGGTCAGCGCCGGCGCCGGCGGTGGCGGTTCGGCAGGCGCCGGCGCCGGCCGCAGCGCCCGCGCGCGCGGCTCCTCGAAACTCTCGGGAAACAGGAACAGCCTCTGGTGCAGGGCCATCGCTCAGAACACCATCTCGTCTTCCTCGCCCTCGCCGATCTCGATCTGCCCCTGCGCCGCCATCTCCTTCGCCAGGGTGACGATGGCGCCCTGCGCCTCGTCCACCTCGCGCAGCTTGACCGGCCCCAGCGCCTCGATCTCCTCGCGCAGCATCTTCGCGGCACGCTCGGAGAGGTTGCCGAAGAACAGCTCGCGCAGCTTCTCCGACGCACCCTTGAGTGCCAGCGGCAGCTTGTCCTTCTCCACCGCGCGCAGCAGCGCCTGCACGGCGGGCGGCGTCAGGCGGTTGAGGTCGTCGAAGGTGAACATCAGCGACTTGATGCGCTCCGCCGCCTCGCGGTTGCGCTCCTCCAGCGCGGCGAGGAATCGCTGCTCCGCCTGCCGGTCGAGGCTGTTGAAGATCTCGGCCATCATCTCGTGCGCATCGCGGCGCGTGCTGCGCGCGAGGTTGGACATGAACTCGGCGCGCAGCGTTCGCTCCACGCCGTCGAGAACGTCCTTCTGCACGCTCTCCATGCGCAGCATGCGCATCACCACCTCCATCGCAAATCCCTCCGGCAGCATGGCGAGCACGCGCGCGGCGTGGTGCGGACGGACCTTGGCCAGCACCACCGCGACCGTCTGCGGGTATTCGTTCTTGAGGTAGTTGGCGAGCACGGCCTCGTTGACGTTGCCGAGCTTGTCCCACATCGTCCGTCCGGCGGGGCCGCGGATCTCCTCCATGATCTGCGACACGCGCTCGCGCGGCAGCGTCTTCAGCAGCAGCCGCTCGGTGTTCTCGAAGCTGCCGACGATGCTGCCGGAACTGCCAAGCTGCTCGGCGAACTCGGCGCACAGCCGCTCCACCGTCTCCGAGCGCACCGGGCCGAGCTGGGCCATGGCGGCCGAGATCTCGCGGATCTCGTCCTCATGCATCAACCCGAACAGCTTGGCGCAATGCTCCTCGCCCAGCGCCAGCATCAGGACCGCCGCCTTCTGCGGACCGCTCAGCGCCCGCGCCTCCTCGGTCCCCGACATCAGGCGGCCTCCTGCTGCATCCATGTGCGCACGATGGTCAGGCTCTCCTCGGGGTGCTTGTCGACCAGCGACGCGACGCGGCGGATGGAGGAGGCGCGGATCTGGCCTTCGATGTTGGCGAGATCGACCATCGCCTCATCCGCCTCGCGCTCCGCCGCGCCGGCCGGCGCCGGCAGGCGCGGCACGTTGGGCGCGGCGGCGAGCTGGCCCACGCCCGCAGGGGCGGCGAGCATGGCGGCGCCCGTGCCGCCCGCGAGGGCGAGCGCGCCGGTCGCCCCGTCGCCCCCCGGCAGCCGCGCCAGCCGCATCACCGTCGGGCGAAGGACGAAGACCAGCGCCGCGATGCCGAGCAGCCCGATCAGCAGCGTCTGCGCAAGGCGCATGAGGTCGGATTTCTCGAACGTCATGCCGAGCAGCGGTGCCGGTTGCGCGAGCGCCGGCTCATGCGCGAAGGGCATGTTCACCACCTCGACATGATCGCCGCGCTTGGCGTCGTAGCCGATTGCGCTGCGCACCAGCGCGCCGATGCGCTGCAGCTCCTGCTCGCTGCGCGGCTTGTACTGCACGCCCTTGGCGGTGTGATCCTCCGTCCCGTCCACGAGCACGGCGATGCTGATGCGGCGGATCTGCGGATGCTCGCGGACGATGCTGCGCACCGTCTTGCCGATCTCGTAGTTGGTGGTCTCCTCCTGCCGCTGTTCCTGGCTGCCGTTGCCGGAATTGCCGGTGTCTGCGTTCGGCAGGTTGTTCTGCACGCTGGTCGTCGCCGTGGTCTCGGTGCTGCGGTTGTTGTCGGTGACCGTCTGCGTGCTGCGCACCACCTGTCCGTCGGGATCGAACCGCTCCTGCGTCTCCTTCACCTGGTCGAGATCCATCTCGATCGAGGCTTCCGCCTGCACGTGCCCGGGGCCGAGGCTGCGCTCCAGCATCTCCTCCACCGCGCGCGAGAGCCGCAGCTCCGCCTCGTGCTGCACGTCGCCCAGGCGTTCGGCGGCGGCGACGCCGGTGGCCTGGCCGGCGCGCGCGAGCAGGGTGCCGCGATTGTCGATCAGCGCGATGTTGTCAGGCCGCAGGCCCGGCACGGCGGCCGCGACGAGGTTCAGGATCGCCTGCACCTCCTCCCGGTCGAGCCGGCCGGCGCCGGACATGGTGAGCAGCACGGAGGCCTGCGCGTCCGACGGCAGGTGCGAGAACGGCTCGCGATGTGGCAGCACGACATGCACGCGCGCCGCGCGCACGCCGCGGATGGTCTCGATGGTGCGTGCAAGCTCGCCTTCCAGCGCGCGGGTCTGGTTGATCTGCTGCATGAACTGGCTGGTGATCAGCCCGTCGCTGCGATCAAAGATCTCGTAGCCGATCGAGCCGCCGGTCGGCAGCCCGTCGCGCGCGAGCAGCATGCGCGCGGCACCGATCTGGTCGGTCGGCACGAGGATCTCCGTCCCGCCGGCACCGACCTGATACGTGATGTGCTGCCGCTCCAGCCGCTCCGTGATCTGCCCGGCCTCGCGCAGATCGAGGTCGCCGTAGAGCAGGCCCATATGCATGGCGCCCCCGCGCAGCGCGAGAACCAGCAGCAGGCCGAGCACGCCGGCGGCCACCGCCGCCATCGCCGCGAGCCGCGGCGCACCCAGCGCCCGCAGCCCTTCGAGCACGCCGCTCATCCGCGCGCTGCGCCGGTTTCGTCCACGCCGTCGTGGTCGCTCTGCACAGGCATCCTGCCCGGTCGAAATTGCCTACCGGGCGGACCGTGCCGTGCCGCGCTTACCGGCCCGTTAATTCGTGGTGCTTGACGATCCGCCCGCCACCGAGCCCAGCGAGGAGATCGGCACGGTGAGGCTGCCGAGGCTGAGATTGACGGTGGAACCGGTGGACTGAACGCCGGTGACGGTGCCGACCACGCTGAACGGCAGCGTGGTCGTGCCGCCGCCGGTGGTGCTGCCGACGACCGCGACGGTGTACGTGCCGTCGGGCTCGGTGAGGCCGCTCGCGGTCTGCCCGTTCCACGTCCAGGTGTTGCTGCCCGCCGTCGCGTTCACCGTCGCGTCGTAGAGCGGCTGGCCGCTGCCGTTGTAGACCGCGATCGCGACCGTGCCCGCGCTGGGCGCGGTGAAGTTCAGCTCGCCGGTGCCATTCTGCAGCACGAGCTGGTTCGACGTGACCGCGACCTGCTTGCCCAGAAGCTGCTCGGACTGGACCGCGGTGCTGCCCTGGGCGAGCTGGATGAGCTGGCCGAGACTCCCGTTGGTCTGGATCTGCGCGTCCACGCCTGTGAACTCGACAAGCTCGCTGGTGAACTGGTTGCTGTCCATCGGCGTGGACGGGTCCTGGTTCTGCAGCTGCGTCGTCAGTAGCGTGAGGAAGTTCTGAAAATTGCTGGTGAGCTCGGAGAGCGGGTCGATGGTCGAGCTGCCCGTCGCGCCCCCCGTGCTGCTGGTGGCGCTGTTCGCGACCACGCCTGCGGCGGCGGTGTTGGCGGCGTTGATCAGGCTGGAGGTGCTGGCGCTCATCGGCTGCGGCCCCTGTTGAACGGTGATCTCAAGCGGTGATGTCGAGCGTGTCGGTTCGCAGGCTGCCGCGCGGCCCAGCCGCGGCGGGGAGCGTGACGGCGAGCACGGCCGTGCGCGCGTCGCGGGCGTCGCCGCGCGGGCGCGTGGGCCGGCCGCGCGGCTGGCCGTCCGGCGCCCGGCCCTGGCCGCCGAAGCCGAGCGCGGCGTCGGTCGT
>JAFKFJ010000368.1 GCA_017307335.1 Alphaproteobacteria bacterium
CCCGGCTTCGCCTATGCACCGGCGCGGGATGCCGCCTGCGTGCGGCGGCTGCTGGATGCCGGCGCGATCGTGATGGGCAAGACCAATCTCGATCAGTTCGCGACCGGCCTCGTCGGCGTGCGCAGCCCCTATGGCACGCCGCACAATGCGTTCGATCCGGGCCGCGTGCCCGGCGGGTCCTCCTCGGGCTCCGGCACCGCGGTCGCGGCTGGCATCGTGCCCGTGGCGCTCGGCACCGACACCGCCGGCTCCGGCCGCGTGCCGGCGGCGTTCGGCAACATCGTGGGATTGAAGCCGACCGTCGGCAGCATCTCCGCGGCGGGCATGGTGCCGGCGTGTCGCTCGGTAGACACGGTTTCCGTGCTGGCGCGCAGCGTGGACGAGGCGCTGGCGGTCGGGCGCGTGATCGCCGGCTACGACGCGGCCGATCCCTATTCGCGGCGTCCGCCGTTCGACCATCTGCGCCGCGGGGCGCCGGCGGCGGCCGCGCTAGTGGCGCGCATCGCGGTGGAGGGGGATGCCTACGCGCGCGCCACCGGCCTGTTCGCGGGCGAGACGGTGGCGATCGACACCTTCCTCAACGTTGCCCGCCTGCTCTACGATGGCCCGTGGGTCGCCGAGCGCACCGCGGTGCTGCGTGCGATCGTGGAGCAGCGGCCGGAGATCCTGCATCCGGTCACGCGCGCCATCCTCGAAGCGGGGCTGGCGCGGCGCACGGTGGATGCGTTCGATGCCTTCCATCTGCTCGCGCAGGCGCGGCGCGAGGCGGAGCAGTTGTTCGCGCGCTGCGATGCGCTGCTGCTGCCGACGACGCTGCCGGCGCCAACGCTCGACGAGGTCGCCGCTGATCCGCTCGGCGTGAACGCCCGGCTCGGCACCTGGACCAATTTCGTCAATCTCTGCGATCTGGCGGCGATCGCGGTGCCGGCGGGGTTCCTTGACGATGGCCGGCCGGTCGGCGTCACCGTTATCGGGCCGGCGTGGTCGGAGGGACGGATCGCGGCGATCGCGGATGCGATTCACCGCGCGTCGGTGGCGACGATCGGCGCGACCAGCCGGCCACTGCTGCCCGCGGCGGCGCCGGACCCGCTGGGCGCCGACGAGGCGGCGCTATTCTGCCTCGGCGCGCACATGAGCGGGCTGCCGCTGAACCATGAACTCACGACGCTTGGCGGGCGGCTCCTGCGCCCTGCGCGGACGCGGCCGGCCTACCGGCTGCACGCGCTCGGTCAGCGGCCCGGGCTGGTGCGGGGCGGCGAAGGGGCGATCGTGGGCGAGGTGTGGGCGCTGCCGACCGCCACGATCGGCACCCTTCTCGCGCGCGTCGCGCCGCCGCTGGGCTTCGGGACGGTCGACCTGGAGGACGGGCCGTGCCTTGGGTTTGTGGCCGAGGCGGCGGGAGTCGAGGGGGCGCCGGACATCACCCGCCTCGGCGGCTGGCGGGAATTTCTGAAGCAGGCTTAGCTATTCGCGGGACGCATGGCCTGGGCGACGCCGGCCGCCTCCAGCGTGGCGGCGACGCGGAGCGCGTCGGTTTCGCGCCAGGGAGCGGCGATGACCTGCACGCCGATCGGCAGATGCGGACCGGGCAGCGGCACGGCGACCACCGGCAGGCCGATGAATGACAGCGGCTGGGTGAACACGCCGAGGTTCGGGCGCACCGGCATCTCCGCCCCGTCGAGCACGAACGTGGCCTGCCCGATGCGCGGCGCGACACAGGGTGTCGCGGGCGCGAGCAGCACATCCACGTCGGCGAAGACGCGCAGCACCTGCTCGCGATACCAGCGGCGGAAACGCTGCGCCTGCACGACGTAGGGCGCGGGGATGAGCGCGCCGGCGAGCAGCCGGTCGCGCACGTCGGGATCGAAATCCTGCGCCCGGCGACGCAGACGATCGTGGTGCAGCGCCGCCGCCTCGGTCGCCGTGATGACGAAGGCGGCGCCGCGGGCGCGCGCGGCCTCCGGCAGCTCGACCGTGGCGGCGACGCCGAGCGCGTCGACGCAGGTGGTGACCGCGGCGAGCGCCTCCGCCGCGGCACCGCGCTGGAAATAGCCGCCGAGCACTGCGATCCGCAGCCCCGCGGCGCCGCGCGCGAGCGCCGGCACGGCCGGCTCCGCCGCGCGATCCTGGCAGGCCGGATCGGCGGGGTCGTGACCGGCCATTGCGTCATACGCGAGCGCCAGGTCCTCGGTGCTGCGCGCCAGCGGTCCCACGTGATCGAGGCTGGCGACGAAGGGAAAGGTGCCGGCGCGCGAGAGCCGCCCGAAGGTCGGCTTCAGGCCGAAAAGGCCGCAGAGCGAGGCGGGGACGCGGATCGAGCCGTTGGTGTCGGAGGCGAGTGCCAGCGGCACCATGCCGCCGGCGACGGCGGCGGCCGAGCCGCCGGACGATCCGCCGGTCATGTGTGCGCGATCATGCGGATTGCGCGATGCGCCATCATGCACGTTCTGGCCGGTAAAGTCGTAGGCGTACTCGCCCATGTTCAGCGCGCCGACCAGCACCGCACCGGCCTGCTCCAGCCGCGCGACCAGTGTCGCGTCGCGTGCCGCAGGCGGATTGTCGCGGTTGATGCGGCTGCCGGCGCGCGTGACGAGGCCCGCGACGTCGAACAGGTTCTTCACCGCGAAGGGAACGCCCGCGAGCGGGCCGCGCGGCGCGGCGCCGCGATCGAGGGCGGCGGCGCGTGCCTGCGCCCGGGCGAGCACGACGTCGGTGAACGCATTCAGCGCGGGGTTGCGCGCGGCGATGCTGTGCAGCGCCGCCGCAACCACCGCGGTGGCGCTGAGCGTGCGGGCGCGGACATCGCGCGCAATTGTGGCCGCGGATGCCCAGGGGTCCGGTGTCATGCGACGAAGACCGGTGCCGGCTCGGTCGTGTCGGGCAGCGGGAACGCGGCGACCTCGGCGGCGCGCGTCAGTGTCACGCGCAGATTCGCCCGCACCGCTGCATGCCATTCCGCCGGCACCGAAAGGCCCTGAAGCCCGGCGGTGGCGATCATCCGGTCCAGCTCGGCGTCGTCGAGCGTCATGCCGCATCCCTCCTTCCGACCCGCGCCGCCCCCTATGCGATTCCTATGCGCGCGGCAAGCGCCCCGCATCGCTTTCCTATGCGCGCGGCGCGATGTTGCGGCCCCTGGCGATCCCGGAGGGGACGATGCTGGATGTCGCTTTCGTCGTACTAGGTCTGGCCGCGTTCGCCGCGATGCTCGGCTACGCCGCGCTGTGCGAACGCCTGTAGGGGCTGCCATGCTGTTCGACAACATTCTCGGCGGCATCGTGGTCGTCGTGCTGCTGGTCTATCTCGCCCTGGCCCTCACGCGGCCCGAGCGGTTCTGAGGTTGCACCCATGACCGTGAACGGCTGGCTGCAGATCGCGATCTTCGCCGCGATCATCATCGCGCTCACCCGTCCGCTCGGCGGCTATCTCACCCGCGTCGTGGGGGGCGAGCGGACCTTTCTGACCCCGGTGCTCGGCCCGGTCGAGCGCGGGCTGTATCGCCTCGCCGGCGTCGATCCGGCGGAGGAGCAGTCATGGCTGACCTATGCGGTCGCCATGCTGGTCTTCAAGATCGCGGGTTTCCTGCTGCTCTATGCCATCCTGCGGTTGCAGACCGTGCTCCCGCTCAATCCGGCCGGACAGGGGCCGATCGCGCCCGCGCTTGCGTTCAACACGGCGGTGAGCTTCCTCACCAACACCAACTGGCAGTTCTATGCCGGCGAGACGACGATGAGTCATCTCGCCCAGATGCTCGGCCTCGCGGTGCAGAACTTCATCTCCGCGGCCGCAGGCATCGCGATCGCCGTCGCGTTCGTGCGCGGCTTCGCGCGGCGCAGCGTGAAGACTCTCGGCAATTTCTGGGCCGACCTGGTGCGCATCACGCTCTACGTGCTGCTGCCGCTCTGCGCCGTCGGCGCGCTGGTGATCATCTGGCAGGGCGTGCCGCAGACCTTCGCGGGCAGCGCCGAGGCGACGACGCTGGAAGGGGCGAAGCAGGTGATCTCCCTCGGTCCGGTCGCATCGCAGGAAGCGATCAAGATGCTGGGGACGAACGGCGGCGGGTTCTTCAATGCCAACTCCGCACATCCGTTCGAGAATCCGACCAACCTGACCAACCTGCTGCAGCTGGTCGCGATCTTCTCGCTCGGCGCGGCGCTGACCAACACGTTCGGGCGCATGGTGCACGACGAGCGCCAGGGCTGGGCTGTGTTCGCCGCCATGGGGCTGCTGTTCGTGGTCGGCGTCGCGGCCTGCTACTGGTCGGAGAGTCATGCCAACCCCGCACTCGTCGCCGTGGGCATGGACCCCGCGCTCGGCAACATGGAGGGCAAGGAGGTCCGGTTCGGCATCACGCAATCCGCACTGTTCGCCACCGTGACCACGGATGCGTCCTGCGGCGCGGTGAATTCGATGCACGAAAGCTACCTGCCGCTCGGCGGCATGGTGCCGCTGGCGAACATCATGCTGGGCGAGATCATCTTCGGTGGCGTGGGCTCGGGCCTCTACGGGTTCCTGCTGTTCGCGATCGTCGCGGTGTTCGTGGCCGGGCTGATGGTGGGACGCACGCCCGAATATCTCGGCAAGAAGATCGAGGCGCGGGAGGTGAAGCTCACCATGCTCGCGATCCTCTGCCTGCCGCTGTTCATGCTCGGCTTCACCGCGCTGGCGGTCGTGCTGCCGGCGGCGCTCGGCACCATCTCGGCCCCGGGTCCGCACGGTTTCACGGAGGCGCTGTACGCCTACGTCTCGGGCGCGGGCAACAACGGCAGCGCGTTCGCCGGGCTCGGCGGCAACACGTTCTGGGACATCACGATGGGGATCGACATGCTCGCCGGGCGGTTCCTGGTGATCATCCCCGCCCTCGCCATCGCGGGTGCGATGGCAGCGAAGAAGACGGTACCGCCCTCGGCCGGCACGTTCCCCACGCACGGGCCGCTGTTCGTAGGCCTGACGGTCGGCGTGATCCTGATCGTGGGCGGGCTCACCTTCTTCCCCTCGCTCGCGCTCGGCCCGATCGTCGAGCACTACGCGATGAATGCCGGAACGCTCTACTGAGGCCATGTCCATGGACAAGATGACTCATCCCCCCGTCGTGCATGCCTCGATCCCGAGCACTTCGCGGCGTCGTACCACGGTGCTCGATGCGGCGATCCTTTGGCCGGCCGTCGGTGATGCGTTCCGCAAGCTCGACCCGCGCGCGCTGTGGCACAATCCGGTGATGTTCGTGGTCGAGATCGTCTCGACGCTGACCACGATCCTGTTCATTCGCGATCTGCTCGCCGGCGGCGCGCATCTCGGGTTCCAGTTCCAGGTCAACCTCTGGCTCTGGTTCACCGTGCTGTTCGCCAACTTCGCCGAGGCGGTGGCCGAGGGGCGCGGCAAGGCGCAGGCGGCGACGCTGCGGCGCGCGAAGAGCGAGACGCAGGCCAAGCGCCTGTTCCCCAGTGGCCACTACGAGGTGGTGCCGGCGACGGCGCTGCGGCAGGGCGACGTGGTGCTCGCCGAAGCCGGCGACATCATCCCCGGCGATGGCGAGGTGATCGAGGGCGTCGCATCGGTCAACGAGGCGGCGATCACCGGCGAGTCCGCGCCGGTGATCCGCGAGGCGGGCGGCGACCGCTCGGCGGTGACCGGCGGCACGCAGGTGATGTCGGATGTGATCAAGGTCCGGATCACCGCCAATCCCGGTTCCGCCTTCCTCGACCGCATGATCGCGCTGGTCGAGGGCGCATCGCGACAGAAGACGCCGAACGAGATCGCGCTCAACATCCTGCTCGCCGGCATGACGATCATCTTCGTCTTCGCGGTGGCGACAATCCCGAGCTTTGCCGCCTATGCCGGCGGCGCGGTGTCGGTGGTGGTCCTGGTGGCGCTGTTCGTGACGCTCATTCCGACCACGATCGGCGCGCTGCTCTCCGCCATCGGCATCGCGGGCATGGACCGGCTGGTTCGCTTCAACGTGCTCGCGATGTCGGGCCGCGCGGTGGAGGCAGCGGGCGACGTGGACACGCTGCTGCTGGACAAGACCGGCACGATCACGATCGGCGACCGGCAGGCGGCGGCGTTCGTGCCCATCACCGGGGTTGCCGAGCGCGCGCTGGCCGACGCGGCGCAGCTCGCCTCGCTCTCCGACGAGACGCCGGAGGGCCGTTCGATCGTCGTTCTGGCAAAGGACCGCTATGGCATCCGCGCGCGCGACATGGGGGCGCTCGGCGCGCATTTCGTCCCGTTCTCGGCGCAGACGCGCATGAGTGGCGTCGATCTGGACGGTCGCGCGATCCGCAAGGGCGCGGTGGATTCCGTGGTCGCGCATGTCGGCGCCGCCGGCTCCCCGGCGGAGCGCGAGTTGCGCACCTATGCCGACCGCATCGCCAAATCCGGCGGCACGCCGCTCGCGGTCGCCGAGGACAACCGGCTGCTCGGCGTGATTCACCTCAAGGACGTGGTGAAGGGCGGCATCCGTGAACGCTTCGCCGAACTGCGGCGGATGGGAATCCGCACGGTGATGATCACCGGCGACAACCCGCTCACCGCCGCCGCCATCGCGGCCGAGTCTGGCGTGGACGATTTCCTGGCGCAGGCGACGCCGGAGGCGAAGCTGGCGCTGATCCGCCAGGAGCAGGCGCAGGGCAAGCTGGTCGCGATGTGCGGTGACGGCACCAACGACGCGCCGGCGCTGGCACAGGCGGATGTCGGTGTCGCCATGAACACCGGCACGATGGCGGCGCGCGAGGCCGGCAACATGATCGACCTCGACAGCGACCCGACCAAGCTGATCGAGGTCGTGGAGATCGGCAAGCAGCTATTGATGACGCGCGGGGCGCTGACGACCTTCTCCATCGCCAACGACGTCGCCAAGTATTTCGCGATCATCCCGGCGGCGTTCGTGGTCTTCTATCCGCAGCTTCAGGCGCTGAACGTGATGCGGCTGGCGACACCGCAGAGTGCCATTCTCTCGGCAATCATCTTCAACGCGCTCATCATCGTGGCGCTGATCCCGCTGGCGCTAAAGGGCGTGCGCTACCGGTCCGTCGGTGCCGCGTCGCTGCTCCGCCGCAACCTGCTGATCTACGGCCTGGGCGGCATCATCGCGCCGTTCGTCGGCATCAAGGCGATCGACATGCTCGTCGCCGCCCTCGGTCTTGCGTGAGAGGAGACGCGCGATGCTACGTCACATCCGTCCCGCGCTGGTGATGCTGATCGGGATTTCCGTCATCACCGGCCTGATCTACCCGTACGTCATCACCGGCCTGGCACAGGCGATCTTTCCATGGCAGGCGAGCGGCAGCATGATCGAGCGCGACGGCAAGATCGTCGGCTCGGCGCTGATCGGGCAGAACTTCGTCGGCGCGAAATATTTTCACGGCCGCCCGTCGGCAACCACCGAGCCCGACCCGAAGGACCCGACGAAGACCGTGCCGACGCCGTACGCTGCGGACAACTCCGCCGGTTCCAACTTGGCGCCGACGGCGAAGGCGCTGGTCGACCGGGTCAAGGCAGACGTCGCGAAGTTGCGGGCTGAGAATCCGGGCGTCCCGGTGCCGGGCGATCTGGTCACCACGTCCGGCAGCGGGCTCGATCCCGACATCTCGCCCGCGGCGGCGGACTTCCAGGTGCCGCGCGTGGCGAAGGCGCGCGGCATGCCACAGGCGACGGTGCGCGGCCTGGTGGCGGCGCATACCGCGCCGCGCTTTCTGGGGATTTTTGGCGAGGCGCGGGTGAACGTGCTGGAATTGAACCTGGCGCTGGATAAGGCAGGAGGTTGATGCGGCGGGCGCGGAGCCCTCACCCTCCCATCGCTGCGCGATGGGTCGCTCCCTCTCCCGCAAGCGGGAGAGGGGTTTTCCCCATGCTCCGAGTGGTGGAGGAGGGCCTCCTTCCTCACCATCCCCCGCCTTTGAAGAGCGTCTGCTTTCTTCCCCCTCTCCCGCTTGCGGGAGAGGGCCGGGGTGAGTGTCTGCGATGAGCGTCGCCGATCCGCGCGACGGGTGCCCCTCGCCGGAGGCGATGCTGAGAGTCGCCGCGTGCGAACAGCCGCGCGGGCGGCTGAAAATTTTTCTCG